>JANXUP010000039.1 GCA_025356175.1 Sphingomonadaceae bacterium
TGGTGGAACCGGTTCGGGCCCATGTTCGCCGGCGATATCCGCAGGCAGCGGGTGAGCCAAATGAAAGGCTTCAGGCAGTGGCGCTGGCACCTTGATGAAATGTACGTGAAGCTGAATGGCGAGATGGTCTACCTGTGGCGCGCGGTCGATCAGGAAGGCGAGATTCTCGAGAGCTACATCACCAAAACCCGCGAAAAGGAAGCAGCACTCATCTTCATGAAAAGGGCGCTCAAGCGCCACGGCTCACCCCAAAATGTCACCACCGATGGCCTCGCCTCATACAAGGCTGCGATGAAGGTGCTGGGCAACACTGCCAAGCAGGAGATTGGCCGCTGGGCCAACAACCGGGTCGAGAACAGCCATCTGCCGTTCCGACGACGAGAGCGGGCGATGCTTCGAATTCGACAGATGAAGTCGCTACAGAAGTTCGCCTCGATCCATGGCAACGTCCACAACCACTTCAACCAGGAACGCCACCTCGTCGATCACCAGACTTACAAGGAACGCCGCTCGGCCGCACTGGCCGAGTGGCAGCTGCTCATGGCCTGAGGCCTCGCTCCCAAAGCTAGAGCTCCGCCAATCGGAGACGAGTTGCGATTCGACTGACAGCACACTTGGCACTGCTCACATGCTGAGGAGATCACAGCGACGCCCGGCTCGGGCGAGCTGGGGGCGGCAAGCTGCGTAACATATTCACCCACGTCCGGTGGCGGTAGGACCTCGACGACCGCAGGACCTAACTCCGAGACCGAGACGGCCGGTGCTTCAGGCACGGGCATAGTGCAAAAGGACGGTGCCTTCCCCGATCCGATCGCTCGAT
The DNA here is from genome assembly GCA_025356175.1 of Sphingomonadaceae bacterium. Lineage (GTDB taxonomy): Bacteria > Pseudomonadota > Alphaproteobacteria > Sphingomonadales > Sphingomonadaceae > Novosphingobium. Next base: position 821 of record JANXUP010000039.1, read on the forward strand.
AAGAGGCGAAGCGGCGGCGTGGGAGCAGAGAAGAATGGCTTGCCGCTGCCAAGCGCGACCGGGCAGCCATAAAGGCGGTACTCGTCGATCAGACCAAGCTCGGTCAGACTCCCTGCGAGTTCAGGCCCGGCGACCGCGATTTCGCCACCATGGTCGACCTTCAGTGCCTTGACGAACGTCTCAAGATCCCCGTCGACCAGCGTCGCCGCAGGCCCGACTGATTTCAGCGTTTGAGAAACAACCCACTTCGGCAAGGTCCGCCACGCCGCTCCGAAATCAAGCCCGATCTCATCCTGGCCCGGCTCATCCTCGTCCCAATAGCGCATGATGTCGTATATTCGCCGCCCGTAAAGACAGCCGGAGAGTGTGCGCATGTAGTCGTTGAAGTAGCGATGAAGCACTGGATCCGGACCTCCAAGGCCCGATCCCCCCTCAGGCCCTGAGACATAGCCGTCGAGAGACATCATCATACCATATACGAGTTTCGCCATTGTATATTTCCTATAGAGATGGAGTGATTTTAGTCGCTTTACGCCTCAGGCTGCGGGGCGCTGGTTCGGCGACGCCCTTCGGCTTCGAAGATCCGGAAGATGATCAGAGCGAGCGTCGCGACCCCGACGCCGGTCATCGCGAAAGCCGCAGGGTAACCCGAAATGGTCGCTAGAATTCCGATCGCGAAGCCGCCGAGGCCGAGTCCGGCGTCGTAGGCCGCGTTCCAGAGCGCGCTGGCGCCATCGACCTCGCTCGCGGTAGTGCGCGACAGCAACTGCGCGAGGCTGGCGGTCTGCAGGACCCCGAACGCCGCGCCGCTGAGCACCATCCCCGCGATGACAGCGATGTCACCATGAAATGCGAGGAGAAGGGTTGCGAAGGCGGTGAGCGCGATGCCACCGATCATCGCCCCCTCCGGGCCGGAGCGGTCTACGAACCGTCCAGATCCCCAACGGGCGGCCGCAGACGTCAGACCCTGGAGGAGCAAGGCCAACATGATTGTCCCCGTGCTCAGCTCTCGATGAGCCAACGGCAGGAACGTGACGGCCGCCCCGATGGCTATGGCACCGAAGGCGAGCGTGGTGGTCGGCCACGCGGCGTCCCAGAAGGCGGGCAGGTGGTTCGTGCCGGACAGCACCTGAGGACTTTCGCTGCTACGCGGAAGAAGCGCGATGCAAATGGTGCCGGCCATCGCCAGCGCGGCGGCGGCAAGCGCGATGGGCCATGGCCCCCAGTGGGAAAGTGCCCAAGGTCCCAACGGGATGCAGAGGATGGCGGGGGTCGCCGAAGCCACGCCGTAGATACCCATGGCCTCCGCCCGTCGGGCGGGCGGCGCGATCTTGGCTGCGAGCCCTCCAGCTGCGACCAGCAGCACACCGACCCCCACCCCGCGAATTGCGCAACTGAGCAGCACCATGAGGATGCTGTCCGACAGGCTCCAGAGCGAAGACGTAGCCAGAGCCAGCAGCGCGGACGTAAGAGCCGGACCCCGGCCGATCCGGCCCATGACGCGTACAGCGTAGAGCTCGCCCACTATCGTCGTTGCCATGAGCGTACTTGTCGCAAGTCCAGCGGCGAAGTCCCCGCCGAGCGTGGCGATGTGCGCGGGTACGGCCGATAGCAGCAGGTAATAGCTATTCATGGCGGCCATGATCAGTCCGGAAAGCGCAAGCATGGCCGGCGTAAGGATGGCCTCGCCAACGCCTTCCCGCGCCAGAGCCTGTAGCTTCGTCATGTTCAACTCTCTTCACCGACGCTGTTGACCCCGGTGATACTGTGTTACTGGACCTGGAATAATGACCACTTCGAGGCCGAATAAGTTGACCAGTTCATCGACCGAACTGCCGATCTCCCTCTCCAGGGGGTCTGCCGATAGCTTGAGGCTTCAGTTGCGAAGGGCATTGCTCGGGTTGATCCGCTCAGGCGCGCTTCGTCGCGGTGTCCGTTTGCCGTCGACGCGGGCGCTCGCGGCGCAACTCGGGGTCTCACGTCCCATCGTGGTCGACGCCTACGGCCAACTGACCGCTGAAGGCTATCTCGAGTCGCGACGTGGAGCCCGACCGGTAGTGATCGTCGATCCCGGTAGCACGCCTGACGTCGGGGGTCCGGACGAACCCGTCACCGATCCCATTCGCTTGGACCACCGACCCGCCATGCCCGATGTCGGCATGTTTCCCCGCAATGACTGGATGCGCGCGGTCCGGACGGTGCTTCATAGGCTCCCGGCCGGTGATCTAGGATATGGCGATCCGCGGGGGAGCCCCGTCCTGCGCCGGGCACTGGCCGACTATCTGGGCCGGGTGCGTGGGGTGATCGCCGATCCGTCCAGCATCTTCGTCACCAGCGGTTTCGCCGAGGGACGGGCGCTGGCCTGCGCCGTGTTCCACGTGCGCGGCGCGCGATGCCTGGCGGTCGAGGACCCGAGTTACAGCGACTGGACGGCAGTGGACAGGGCCGGGCTTCGCCGGTTGTCCATACCGGTCGATGGGAATGGCATGAAGGTCGAGGATCTCGGAGGGTCCGGAGCCGATGCGGTATTGGTCACACCGTCCCACCAGTTCCCGATCGGCGGCGTCCTCAGCGCCGACCGACGGCAGTATCTGGTGAGGTGGCTGCGCGACGGCGGTCGACTGGCGCTTGAGGACGACTACGACGCCGAGTTCCGATACGACCAGGCGCCGGTCGGGGCGCTTCAGGGCCTCGCTCCCAACAGCATCGTCTACGCCGGTACCGCCAGCAAGACGTTGGCGCCAGCGCTCCGACTTGGATGGCTCGTCGTCCCCTCGTCGCTCGTCGAACCCATGAACGCGGAACTGCGCCGATGGAGCGAAGGACCGCCGCGGATCGATCAGGACGCCTTGGCGGAACTGATCGTGTCGGGCGCTTTCGACCGGCACCTTCGCAAGATGCGCCGACTGTACCGGGATCGGCGTAATCACCTGATGTCTAGCCTTCGCGCGGCGCTGCCGGCACTAGAGGTGGAAGGTGCAGCAGCCGGCCTCCACTTAACCTTAAGGCTACCCGATGCCGTGGATGCGGATGGGGAGGCCGCGATCCTTGCAGCGCTGCTGCGTCGCGGTCTCGCGACGGATGGGCTTGGCCGATACAGTGCGACTGCAGCTGGCCCGCGACGACTGTTCCTGGGCTATGGCAGGATATCGGAGAGTGGCATCGATCTGAGCGTCAGGGTGCTTAGCGAGGTCTTGGCGGACTGGCAGAGGCTTTGTCAAAGCAAATGCACCTCCCGTTAGGATTGGCTGATTAGCGTAGGGCGCATGCCCCGTCCTCGCAAACCCGCCAGCCCGTTCCGCTATTTCAACTCCTCGCCGAGTTGATCCGCCTCGTGGTGATGATGTACGTGCGGTTCCCGCTGTCACTCAGGAATGTCGAGGATCTGCTGTTCGAGCGCGGAATCGACCTGTGCCACGAAACGGTGCGGATGTGATGGAACCGCTTCGGGCGGTTGTTCGCAGGCGACATCCGCCGGCAGCGGGTGAGCAAGGTGCGCGGCTACCGGCAATGGCGCTGGCACCTCGGCGAGATGTACGTGAAGCTCAATGGCGAGATGGTCTACTTGTGGCGCGCAGTCGACCAGGAAGGCGCTTGAGTTAGGTTCGACAGGAGCGTCGAACTCGCAATCCTTACCCAAGCGTCCGCTGGCGCTCACGGGATGAGCATACTCTTGCATCGATTAGTGCGACCGAACGCGCCGAATCGATTGAATCTGCCGCTTGCCCCCGCCGCGCTCCAGTTGAACGATGAGATCGATTGACCGCGATATGTAATCGACCGCATTGGCAAAGCTGAGATTGCTCCCTGCAGAAAGCACCAGCAGCGCGAGCTGATCGATTGCGCGATCGGGCGAGTCCGCGTGGATCGTCGAGAGCGATCCCGGATGGCCAGTATTGACCGCGCGCAGAAATGTCAGCGCTTCGCTGCCGCGCACCTCGCCAAGGATGATCCGGTCGGGCCGCATGCGCAGCGCGGCGATGAGCAGGTCCTCTGCCGTAATATCGGCCTCCCCCATGGCGCCGCGCGCCGCGATCAGCCCTACCGCATTAGGATGCCGGAGCAGCAGTTCAGGGGCATCCTCGATCAGGATCAAGCGCTCGTGCTCTGGCACTTCCTGGATCAAGGCGTTGAGCAAGGTCGTCTTGCCGCTCGAGGTGCCGCCCGAAACGAGGATATTCTGGCGGTCGCGGACGGCCTCGCGAAGTTCATCGATTGGGTTGGTGTGAGCCTTTTGCCGTGCCTTCGAGCTTGCAGCTTTGCCTTCCCCACCAATAGTGCTCTTGTCAGTGTGCCAGGCCTCAAGCGGCAGCCCCGCCGAAACATGTCGGCGGATGGCAATCGCAATCTCGCCGCGGGTCGCGGGAGGCAGGACGATCTGGACCCGCGAACCATCGGGAAGGCTCGCCGCGAGGAGCGGAGACTCGCGATTAATGCCTTGCGCTGAACGCGCAGCGATCTGACGCGCGAGCCGCAGCAGCGCCGCCTGGCTCAACGCCGGTGCCTCGTGCCGCTCGATTGCGCCCCCCAGGAGCTCGATCCAGATCTCCTCGGAGCGGTTGATGTAGATGTCTGTGATGTCATCGCGCGCCAGCCAGGCCGCGAGCGGCGCGAGGAAGCTGTCGAGATAGACCGCTTCGGTCAGTGCGGTCATCGCTCGACCTCGGTGAAATCGAGATCGTGCGCGACGAAGACCGAAACCGGAGCGCCCTGTGCCACCTTGAGCGTTGGCTTGATGGTCTCGCTCGAGGTTGGAGCGATGGTCTGGGTCGAGCCGGGCAGCCCGAGAACGACTGTGCCGCCACCGACATTGCGGGTGGCAAGTCCCACTCCGACGTTGAGTGTCGCCTGAAGGAGCGCATTGCCAAAGCGCGAGAGGAAATGCGAGTTGACTTTGCCCTGTACCCCGGCGCGGCCGAGCGGATCTGCCGAGGGTGAATCGAGCTGGATCACCACCCCGTCGGGGCGCATCAGCCGGGTCCATTGGATCATCGCGCGGTTCTGGCCCGATGAGACATCGGCCTTGTATTCGCCGTAGAGCCGACTGCCGCGAGGAATGAGCACTTTGGTTCCATCAAACCCACGCACATCGCGCGAGACAATTGCTCGCGCCGCACCGGCTCGCGTTGAATCGAGCGCGGTTTCGAGTACCGCCTGGATCACACTGCCTTGCGGTATCGTAGTCGCGGGCCGGTCAAAACGGCTCGCATTGACCCGTTGCGGCGTGCCCCGCTGCGCGCCATCGGAAATCTCTCCGGTGACAGCAGATGCCGGCGGTGCCTGATAAACCAGTGCTGGGCCCGAGGGCGGTGCGACCGGCACAGAAGGATAGTACGGCGTGGTTCCTTGCGCTTGGTAAATGGGCACGGCTCCGCTTCTGCCCGCCGACCGCGGCGACGAAGTCTGCAAGGCAGGACCTGGCACTGGAATGACCCGAACCGGCCATGGGGCGACGCCTTGCGGATAGGCCGCTCCGGGCGGTGCGGTGTCGGGGATCGCAAGCGGCGGAGGCGGTTCGATCATCGCCCCGTCCTGGACCCTTGCCGGGCTCAGCTCCTTGTCGGTGCGATCTGCGCGGCGGGCTTCGAGCGCCGAGAACAAGAGCACCGCAGCAAGGCCCGCGGCGCCGGCGAACAGCCAGACACCGCGGTTGGTGATCGGACGGGCGACCAGCGGGCGGATATCCTCGATGGGTGCGGTGGCGGATTTGATCATGTCACCTGCTCTTTGCTGGTTCGCTACGGCTCGCAAGCGCCGAGCGCTTGCCGATGCGGAAGACGAGCCTGGGATAGATCCGGTCGATCACAAGTACGCCTTGGCGCATATAACTGTCGACGGTCTCTTCCTCGCCTTGCGCATTGAGCGCGAAGACCGCGGGAAGCGCCTGGTCGTTCTGCCACTCGATGTAGGTCTTGGTGCCGTCGTCGCTGACTTGGCGCGGGCGCAGGCTCATCTCGCCTTTCAGCGTATAGAGCTGGGTCGCCGAACTCGGCGGTAAAACCGGCTCGGGTACTTCCGGAGCAGCCGCCTCGAAAGCGAAGTGCACCGCGTAGGCGACATTGTTGGCCGGGCCGACAGTCAGCTTGAAACGGTAATCGCGCAGCTGGGTGCGAACCGTGATGGAAGCGTCGAGCGGCGCGCGCAGCGTGTGGACTGAGAGACTGTCGGCCTGCGGCGCAACCGAAACTTCGACTGCGGCAGGATCGCCCACTACAACCGACTGGACCATCTCACCCGGACCGAAGATCATGGTCAGGTTTCCGCCCGCAGTGGTGCGCAGCGGCAGCTCTGCACCAGCGCGCCATGCGAGCGTCTCGATCCGCGGATCAAAATCAAGCGCGTGCGGCACCTGGCCCTGCGCCGCGGCAGTCATTGCCAGAGCCGAGAGCGCCAGCCACCTCATCGCGGCGCTGGGCTCGGTACTATCGGGGTTGCCGATGCTTGCGGCGCGTCGACCGCCCCGACCTGCGGTACAATCTGAGCCTGGACGGGAACCGCATTCTGCGCCTCCGGCGCGATCTCGGCGCTCTTCGAATAGCGCAGCACCTGGAATCCGAGCGGGTTGTCGAGCCGGCTCGCCGCACTCATATCGGCTGCGGAGAACCGGTACTTGATCACCGCCGCCCAGACGCTTTGCGGCACCGGCTGCCCACCGGGATCGGTGCGGGTGGTGGCAAAGCGCACCAGTACCGTATCGGCGCCGAGCACCGAGATGCTGCGGATTTCAGGGCGTATCATCGCCTGGCGCGGATACTGCGCCAGCGGGCTTGCCGGATTGGTCGCCTGCATGCTGCCGATATATTGATCGCGTGCGTCCCCAGCCGACCACAAGGCGACCTTGCGGTAGTTGTCCTTGAGCGCATTGATGTCGAAGTTCTCGCGTGCGGTCACGTACTGCGCAAGCATCGAGCGGGTCAGTGCTTCACCAGGCTGGATGGTGCTGGCAGCGCCAAGGTCGAGCGTCTCGACATTGCCGGTCTGCCTGTCAACCAACACCGCAATGGGTTGGGTCGTCTTGAGCGGCATCATCAAGACAATCGCGAGCGCTTCGAGCACCGCGACCGTGCAGGCCGCCCCGGCTACGAGCCAGGCAATACGCTTTGTGCGCGCGGCCTCACGGTCGCGATCGTCGGCCCAGGTTTCAGCGGCCTTGTAGTAGTCAGCGAGGCCATCGGGATCGGGTTTGTTCATTTGCGCTATCCGTCCCTTCTCGCCGCCGCCGCCGAACTGCGCCGCGAAGTGCGGCGGTATGAGCCCCCAAGTGCCTCACGCGCTTCGCCTGACTGCACGGGGCCCTGCCCGCGCATCGGCTCGCCAAGCCTGAGATCGGCAAGCTGCCGCGACAGGTCGCCGCTCCTGCTCTCACGTCGCATTACCTGCTCGACCGCGTCGGCGACCCGCTGCGCTCGCGCCGGCTCTTGCGGGCCTGTGGCGAGCTGCGGAACGACATCGAGCGTGCTGCGGAACTGCCGATGCTCCGCTTGTGGAGCCAAGGGGAGCCACTGCCCCCAATTGGGCGAAGCAAAAAACATCAGCCGCACGATCAGCGCGAGCGCGCCAAAGATCGCGGCGGCGAAGGCAAGCGCCAGGGCGAGCAGCTCGGTCGGCGCGGCAGCAGTCAGGACGTTGGCCTCGCGCTCAGTGAGAACCCCGTGCAGCCATCCTTCAAGCAAAGCCAGTTCGGCGCCGTAGAGCAAGGTCAAGACAACCGAACCGAGCGCACAGGCACCAAGCGCACGCAGCCAGCCCATGAACACATCGCGGGTTCCCGCGAACAGCAGCAGTGCCGCCATCAGCGGTGCCAAGGCGAGCAAGATGCCAGCCGCCAGTCGGACCAGCGCGAGCGGCGCGATCGTGCCAGTCAGGAACGCCACCCGTCCCCAGGCAAAGCCGCTCTGATCTGCCAGCGCCACCCCGCGGCTCGAATGTCCGAGATCGCTCGAACCGACGATCCCCCCGGTGAGCCGCCCGGTGCCAAACGCGGTCAGGGAAATGATCCCGGCGTCAAGGTTGTCGAGCCGCTGGTTGAGATCGCCGCGGCTGCCGGGGAGCCCTGAGGCCGCACCAACATTGCCCGCAACCTGGGCGGATCCCACGAACGCAGTCTCGTAAGCCAGCGTGCGCCAGGCTGGCCAGCTGGTCGCGAGAGTCAGCACGATCCCGACTTTCAGCATCTCGCCAACCAGATCGCGCCCGCTCGGTGCCTCACCAAACATCAGCCGGAAGCCGAACAGCGCGATGAACAACGTCAGCGCGGCGAGCAGCAGCCCAGTAATCGCTGAACCGGGCACGGCGAGAGCACCGAAGCCGTAAGCGCCGATCGTCTGCGCCTGGCAGTCGATCTGGTTCAACACCCCGCCGAGGAAATGGCTGCCCGACTGGACTGTGGCGCAGCTCATGCCGCGCGCTCGAGCAGCTGGGCAAGCCAGGCGGTCGGATCGAGCCCGTTCTTCGCCGAGAGCTCGTCAAACAGCCGTACTGTCGCTTCGCGCCCGGATAGGATCGTCAGCAGATCCTTCTCACCCGACAGGTTAAGCCGCGCGACGACGCTGTCGTTGCCATGCTTGATCAGGAAGCAGTGCGAATTGTCAGGAAGCGTTCGCACCAGTTCGTATTCGTGGGGAGTCAGCCCGAAGCCGTCGATGTAGTCCTCTACCCTTGCCTTGGGATTGATCATGAAGATCTGCGTCGCTGCCTGTTCGACAATCGCGCTGGCGATCCGGCTTTCGAGCGCGTCCTGCGCGCTTTGCGTGGCGAAACCGACGATCCCGTTGCGTTTGCGGATGGTCTTTTCCCAGTCCTTGATCCGCCGCACGAAGACATCGTCGTCGAGCGCCTTCCAGCCTTCGTCGACCACGATGATCGAAGGCGTGCCGTCGAGCCGTTCCTCGACCCGGTGAAAGAAATACATGAGCGCCGGCGTGCGCACTGTAGGATCGTCGAGCAGCGCGGTCATATCGAAACCCACCGTGGACGCCGAGAGATCGGTGAGGTCCTCCTCGTTGTCGAACAGCCAGGCGCGCTCGCCCTCACCCCACCATGGACGCATCCGCGCATAGAGATCGCCCGCCCTGGGCCGGGTGTGCCCGCGCAGCAGCTCGACCAGGTGGCGCAGCCGCCGGTGCGGACGCAGCGCGGAGAAGTTGGCGTCGACCGAATCCTTTATCAGTTCAAGTTCGCTTGCATCGGTGCTGCCCGCAAGCAGCGCCAGCCATTCAATGAGGAACTGGTGGTTCCCTGGTGTATCCTCGAGCTGGAGAGGATTAAGCCCCGAAGGCTTGCCGGGGCGGAGCCGGTCGTATTGCCCGCCGATCGCGCGGATGAACAGTTCAGCGCCGCGGTCCTTGTCGAAGAAGACAATCCGCGGCGCGAACTTGCGCGCCTGCGCCAGGAGGAAGTTGAGCACCACGGTCTTGCCCGAGCCCGACGGGCCGATCACCGTGAAGTTGCCGAGATCGTTCTGGTGGAAGCTGAAGAAATAGGGCCCAGCCGCGGTGGTCTCGAACAGCGTGACCGCATCGCCCCAATGATTGCCGCGCGGGCGGCCCACCGGGAAATTGTGCAGGCTAGCGAGCCCGGCAAAATTGGCCGTCGAAACGAGGCCCTTGCGAGCAATGTACTTAAAGTTTCCCGGAAACTGCGCCCAGAATGCGGGTTCGAGCGCGATATCCTCGCGCACCGCGACGATCCCGAGATCGGCTAGCGCGGCGATGACCTCGGCAACCTGGCCATTCAGCGCTTCAAGACTATCAGCATGGACCGCAATCGTGGTGTGATGTTCGCCAAACCCCGCACGGCCTGCGGCAACATCGTCCTTGGCCTGGCTGAGCTCGCTTCGGAGCGAAAGCGCCTCGTCCTCGGCCGATTTCATCCGCCGAAGCACCAGGTTCATTCGGTTGAGCGCCTCGCCGCGTTCGACAAAGGCAAAGCTCTGCGCGACGGTCATCTCGAAGGGCATGCGGTAAAGCTCGTCGAACATCCCCGGCAGCGTCTCGCTCGGATAGTCCTTGATCGAAACGATCGCCCCGAACTTGCGCGGGTGCTCGCCAGCTTCGCCCAGCTCGAAGGCATTGGCGCCAAAGCTCGCACGGCGGAAGGGAAGGTGGTTCCCGAAATCGCCGTTCGGCAAGCCCATCGGCCGCATTTCGGCGTTGTAGAGATATGACAGGAATTCGAGCGGCTCGCTGCGATAGCCAATCCCGTCAGAATAAACCGAGAGAAGCCGCGGAGCGTAAGCGCCGAGTGCTGCGACTATCGCCTCGCTCGCCGCATCGAGCGCACGCTTTTCTCCCGCGAACTGCGCCGCGCGATCAGTCACCGTGCGGGAAAGAAGCCCGCTCAGCTGGTCGAGCCAGCCTATCCGGCCCTGCAGGGGGCGCCGTACGATCGTCAGAAACAACTCGTTGACGTACAACTCGCGCGCGGCGAGCCGCTCACGCCAGCGCGCGTCGAGCTGGCGTGAGAACTCGTCGCCGAAACGCGCCTTGAGCGCGACCTCGGCCTTGCGGCGCACCACGTGGTGATAGATCGCGAAGCGCGACGAGCCGACTGACTTGAGCATCGCATCGCGGAGTTCAGCGCGATAGTTGAGCTCGTCGGTATCGGCGGTCTCGAACAGCAGCCCGCCAAGCCGGATGGTCTGCATCAGATAGCCGTCGCGGGTCTCGATCGTCACGTCGTCGACATGCCGCGCGTAAGGCAAATGCTTGCCCGCGGCGACCTCTCGCGCGATGACGCGCGGGTCATCAGTCAAGGCCGGTAGGAGTTGCATCCCCACAGCCTGTAATTTTTGACCCTGGGGCAACGGCTGACCCGGGCGATCCACAGGTCAAAAAAGCGAGGTTCACGAAAGCACGCGAGCATACCAACCACGTGCACGATTGCCGCAGCCCCAATCGCCCAGAAGCTCTTGAAAATCAGGAAAAGCTCGGCCGCCAGTACCGCGTTGAAGATGAAGTAGGTGTAGGTGACGCCAGCGAACATCTGCGGCCGAGCAAGTGCCACGAACAGTGTGCTGCGATTGAGCGTGGATGACACGAGCGTCGCCGCCTAACCGCCAGCAGCCGAGCGAATCCCGGCAACAATACTGGCCGCGCCAAACAGCACGAAACAGCCCAGGATAACGATCGCCCCGCGACGCCAGTCGATCCGACCGATCAGCATCATGAAGCCGACAGAGGCAATGGCAATGACGGCCGCGACAGTTGCGACCGTGCCGAGCAGGGTGCCCTGTAGCCAGTTCATCGCGCCGATAATAACGCCCGAGCCTTCAGGGTCCGGGGCGACCGAGGCATATGCAGCGCGCGGCATCAAAAGCAGCGAGAAGAAAGCCAGACCTGAATTGAACTGCCGGAGCCTCAAGATATTCCTCCCTCCAGAGAATCAGAGTGCATCAACGGAACTTGGCATGTTCGGGTATGGCTGGCCATAGACATCGCAGCTCAACTTACAGGAATCGGGCGGAAGCGACGTCGAAGTTGCATTCATGCGATTACCGCGCGATCATCGCGGGATAATGCTGCTGCAACTGGCCCTTCAACACAACACGGCTCTGACCGCCGCGCCGCCTCATGACTTTCCAGTGGCACAATGGGCTCAACAGCTTCTGCTCGGTCCGCTCGGCACTTCATTGGCCGTGATCGCGGTGGCTTGGTTTGGCTTTGCCTTGCTCGCCGGGAGGTTTTCTCTGAGGCGTGGCGGATTGCTAGTGTTGGGCTGCTTTGTGCTATTTGGTGCGCCGGATCTGGCAAAGGCGCTGATCGGTCTCGCTCAAACAAGCAAGTCGGGCACTGCTCCATTGCCCCCGCAGCAGATCACAATACCACCACCGCCTGTCGCAGCTGTTCCAGCTCCATTCGACCCATATGCCGGGGCTTCGGTTCCAAACGCCGGTAATTGATTGTGGCGCGCGGCAGCGCGGAATTGGCAGGCGCGGCATTTGCTAAACTCAGACGGTAATCTGGCGCAGCAAGGCAGCTCCGAATTGGAGCTGGCCACCGAGGGCTATGCAATGGCTCAACATCGGCATAGCCTGACCGGCAGGAGCGAAGGCGCGGCGCAGAACCAGAGGCTGAAGCACGATCTATCGGGCGCGCGTACGGGGAGAAAATCCGATGGCTATTTCAGATCATGTCAATTTCGCTGACTTCATGGCGGGGGTCAAACGCCGAAACCCGCACCAGGACGAGTTCGTCCAGGCGGTTCAGGAAGTTGCCGAAGACATTTTCGATTTCATCGCCGACAAGGAAGATTACCACCAGCAGCAGATCCTTCGCCGCATCGCCGAGCCGGACCGGGTCGTATCGTTCCGCGTCTGCTGGGAAGACGATTCCGGCAATGTCCGCGTCCAGCGTGGCTGGCGGGTGCAGAACAACAATGCGATCGGCCCGTACAAGGGCGGGATCCGTTTCCATCCCAGCGTCAACGAGAGCGTGCTCAAGTTTCTCGCCTTCGAACAGACCTTCAAGAATGCGCTGACCGGACTGCCGATGGGCGGCGGCAAGGGCGGATCGAACTTCAACCCCAAGGGCAAGAGCGTGCGCGAGATCATGCGCTTCTGCCAAAGCTTTATGACCGAACTTTATCGCCACATCGGCGCGGACATCGACGTTCCGGCAGGCGATATCGGCGTCGGCGGGCGCGAGATCGGCTTCATGTTCGGCCAGTACAAGCGCATCACCGGCGAATTCACCGGGGTACTCACCGGCAAGGGGCTTGAATGGGGGGGCTCGCTGATCCGCACCGAAGCGACCGGGTACGGCGCGGCCTATTTCCTCGCCTCGATGCTCGCCACCAAGAGCCAGGACCTGACCGGCAAGACGGCGGTGATTTCGGGTTCGGGCAATGTCGCGACGCATGCGGCCGAGAAGATCGTCCAGCTCGGCGGCAAAGTGCTGACCCTGTCGGACTCGGGCGGATATATCCACGATCCCGATGGCATTGGTCAGGACAAAATCGACTGGGTCAAGGCGCACAAGACCCATCGCCGCGGCCGGATCGAGGACTATTGCAACGAGTTCAAAGGCGCCAGCTTCGTAGCCGACAAGACCCCGTGGCACGTCCCCTGCGACGTGGCGCTGCCATGCGCGACGCAGAACGAACTGCTCGGTGAGGATGCCAAGGCGCTGGTCGCAAATGGCTGCATTGCCGTGGCCGAAGGGGCCAACATGCCAACCGACCTTGCCGGGGTACACGTGTTCAAGGCGGCCAGACTGCTGTTTGCGCCGGGCAAGGCATCGAACGCTGGCGGGGTCGCGGTCTCCGGGCTGGAGATGAGCCAGAACTCAGGTCGCCGCGCCTGGGGTGAGGCCGAACTGCAGCAGATGCTCAAGGACATCATGGCGGGCATCCACTCGAGTTGCCTGACTTACGGCGATCAGGGCGGTGGCTATGTCGATTACGTCAAGGGCGCGAATATCGCCGGGTTCAAGAAGGTCGCTGATGCGATGTTGGCGTTCGGGGTTGTCTGAGCCAATGACGCAAGGGCCACACAAATTTTCAGTGCAGGCGGTCCATCTGGTCCGCACCGCGACGCAGACCAACCTTACGCTCAGCCAGATGGCCGACCAGAAAGCGAGCATCCTGATGGGTGCGACCTTCGTGGTGTTTACCATTGCGGTGGGGCAGGCGCGCACTGGCGCGGTGCCCTTGACGCTGCTGGTCTTGGCCGGCTTCGCCTTTCTTTCGGCCATGTGCGCGGTGGCGGCGATTCTGCCTTCGGTCGCCGCCAAATCCAACCGTGACACGCAGCCCAACCTGTTGTTCTTCGGCACTTTCACCCAGCTCAGCGAAGACGAATTTGCTGACCGCGTGCTCGCCGAGCTGGGCGATGACGAACGCATCTACCGCGCGATGCTGCGTGATATCCATCAGAATGGCATGGTACTGCAGAACAAGAAATACCGGCTGCTGCGTTTGGCTTACCTGCTGTTTCTCGCCGGGCTGGTGTGCTCTTTCGCCATCTTTCTGTTCGAGAGCCGTGCTTTGTTCGGCGCAATCCGTTTCTGAACTAGCGTACGCCCAGCGCCGCCGCCTGTTCGCGCAGCTGGTTCGCCTTTCCGGGATTTGCCGCCACCGCCGACGTCAGCGCCTTGCGGGCCAGGTCGGGCTGGCCCAGCGTCATCCGGCTGCGAATGAGCATGATCCACCCGGCCACATTGGCCGGATCGGTCTTGAGCTTGGCTTCGAGCCGGGCGACCATGCCCTCGGCCATTGTGCGTTGTTCGGACGGGCGCAGCGCCGAGGCGCGGTTGATGTCTTCGGCGCTCGGCCCGGGCAGCATGGGCGGAGTTGCCGGAAGCTGCGCGGCAGGTTGCGGCACGGCGGCCAGCTTTGCTGAAACCTTGATGTGGTTGATCTTGGCCGCCTGCGTAATCGTGCGGCGCAGGTCGGCTTCCCAGGCAGCGCCGGGCGGCGTATCGGCCAAGAGCGCCAGCCAGCTGTCGATCGCACCCTGATGATCGCCGCTGAGGTCCTGCTTCACCGCGAGAAAATAGCGCGCGCGCGGATCTTTCGAATTGAGTGAAACGGCGCGTGCGAAGTCGGCGGCAGCTGCATCTGGCATGGGATCGCGCGCGCTGGCCATCACCCGCGCTTCGCCGCGCCCCGACCATAGCGCGGCCTGCTGCGGGGCCAGCTTCACCGCCGTGTCATAAGCGGCCACGGCCTGTTCGAAGCGGCCCGTTTCGAAATAGGCCCCGGCCAGCGCCGACCAGGCTTCGCCATCCTGAGGATTGTCACGGGTCCGGGCCTCCAGCACCGTCAGCGGATCGCCACTATCGCCAGCCAGCGTGGCGGCTTGTCCGGACGGTCCGCCAGAGGCGCCATCATGGCGCCTGAGCGCAACGCCGATGGAAAGACCGACCCCAAGGATTGCCAACAGCAGCAACCAGGTGCTGACGCGCCAGTGTCCGGTCTGACCCTCTGCCATAGGCTTGCTCGACATCCCCGGGTTGCAGCGGCTGGCGATCGCCGCCGGCGCATTCGTTCGGCTCCGGTGTGGATTAGCCGCTTCGATTATGCAACACTTGCGCCGCAGACGGGGACTGCGGGATTTCCCGGGGAGAGTTAGAGCCTGTCCTGGTGAGGTTGATGCGCCGTGACGGAGCCGATTTTGGCCCAGCGCGAGGAGAGAGGAGGGAGCCATGCTTAAGCATAGAGACCGACGATCGACGCTGCGATGGGCCAAAAGCGGCCCGCCGCAAGCGGTTGCCGCAGGAAGCCCCTCGGACTGCGTCGCGCTGCTTGGACGGGCTACCAGCCCGCCCTGCACAGCGCTCCTTGCCGAGAAGCTTCCTGCGGCAATCCCGACGCATCAACCTCACCAGGACAGGCTCTAGTGCCAGATCGGGTGCGCATTGCCATCGTCGGGTCGGGTCCGGCCGGGCTGAGCGCGGCGGCCCGCGCCGCGCAACTCGGGCTGAGCCACGTGCTGCTCGAGAAGAGCGATCACCTCTCCGACACGATCTTCAAATACCAGAAGGGCAAGCATGTCATGGCGACGCCCGCCGCGCTGGTGCTGCGTTCGGACCTGCCGTTCGATGCCGGCAAGCGCGAGACGATACTCGGTGGCTGGGAAGAGCAGTCTGCAGCGCACGGACTCTGCGTCCAATATGACGCCGAGGTTCAGGGCATCGCTGGCGAGGCGGGCAATTTTACCATCACGCTCAAGAACGGCGGCGAAGTGCTGGCCGAGACGGTGGTCCTGGCGATCGGCACCCAGGGCAATCCCAATCTGGTGCGCTGCCCGGTGGGGGATGGCGCGGTGGTGCAATACCAGCTCGACGATCCGGCCGAATACAACGACGAGCACATTTTCGTGATCGGCGGCGGCGATGCCGGGATTGAAAACGCTCTGGGGCTGGCGGCCGACCCGGCGCAGGGTAATGTGGTCAGCCTGGTCAACCGCTCGGCCGACTTCGCCACCGCGAAAGACGCCAACGTCAAGGCGCTGATGGCCGCCCGCGATGCCGGACGTATGACGGTGCACCTCGAATGCACCACTTCGCGGATTGATCGGGGCGAGATCGCGCTCGATACCCGCGACGGCGAGGTTATTGCGCGCTGCGACCGGGTGATTGCACGGATGGGTTCGGCCCCGCCGCGCGCCTTTGTCGAGGCTTGCGGGATAGAATTCACCGGCCCCGACCGGCTCGCGCTGCCCGCGCTGTCGCCCTCGTTCGAAACCTCGGCGCCCGGGATCCACGTTATCGGCGCACTGGCCGGCTATCCGCTTATCAAGCACTGCATGAACCAAGGCTATGACGTGGTCGAGTTCATCAACGGCAACCGCGCCCTGAAGCCCGCCGATGAGCCGATCCTCGCGGCGAAATTCGCTGCGCTTCCTGGCCAACGCCCAGTCGATGAGTGGCTCACACTGTTCGGCAGCCAGATCGAAGTGTTCCGCGAGGTCTCACCGCTCCAGCTGCGCGAGCTGATGCTGGACAGTGTGGCGCGCAGCTACGCCCCGGGCGAGGCGCTGTTCGTGCGCAATGACACCGGATCGTCGCTCTTCGCACTGGCTCAGGGTTCGGTGCTGGTCGAAGTCGACAAGGACGATCCCGCCAGGGTGGTGCCAATCGGACAAGGCGAGATTGTCGGTGAGGTCGGGCTGATTTCCGGGCGGCGGCGCGGGGCGACGGTGCGCGCCGCCGGGCCAGTGGTCGCGGTTGAGTTGTCGCGGACCGCAGCGCTCAAGTTGATTGCCACCGTGCCGGCGGCCGGGCGGGCCATCATGCGGGTGTCGATCGAGCGTCAGCTGCTGCAGTTGTTCGGCTCGGGCCTGATCCGCGAGGATATCGCCGAAGTGGTCGAACTGGCCGAGGTTCAAACCATCAAGGCTGGCGAGGTTCTGCTCGCCGAAGGCGAAACCGGGACCGATATTTTTGTCATCCGGCGCGGCTCGATGATGGTGGAAAAGAGCATCGGCGGTAAACAGGTGTTCCTCAATTACCTTCCCGCCGGGAGTTACGTAGGCGAAATGGCGCTGCTTGACGGCACCCCGCGGGTTGCCACGGTGAAGGCAGCAATCCGCTCCGAGGTGATCCGCTTGCCCGGTGAGGCCTTTGCTCGGCTGCTGACGCGCAAGCCCGAACTGCGCAGCAAGGCGCTGGCCGACATGGCGACACGGCGCGACATCAATGCCTTTATCGAAGGCCGCAAGGACCAGTTCTCCGGCTCGGTCGATATGTACTCCGAAACCGCGCAGTTCCTGGTCGACAATGGCCTGGGCGAAGCCACCGATGTGCTGCTGATCGACGAGACGCTGTGCATCGGCTGCGACAATTGCGAAAAGGCCTGCGCCGACAGCCATGATGGGCTGACCCGGCTCGATCGCGAAGCCGGGCGGACTTACGCCCATCTTCACGTGCCGACCTCGTGCCGCCACTGCGAGCACCCGCACTGCATGGCCGACTGTCCGCCCAACGCGATCAAGCGCGGCCCCGATGGCGAAGTGGTGATCGACGATACCTGCATCGGCTGCGGCAATTGCCAGCGCAATTGCCCTTACGGGGTGATCCGGATGGATTCGGTCCCGCCGTCCAAGCCGCCGCTGCTCAGCTGGCTGCTGTTCGGTGCGGGGCCGGGTCCGGGCGAGCCGGACTATGCGTGGCGCAAGAAGAACGCGGCTGGGGCCGAACGGCCCAAGAAGGCGATCAAGTGCGACATGTGCTCGGGGATCGAGGGCGGCCCGGCCTGCGTGCGCGCCTGCCCGACCGGCGCGGCGATCCGGGTTGCGCCCGAAGCCTTTCTTTCGGTCGCCCGGCTGGCGAAGGACGACTGATGGCAAGTGCCCCGCGCCCGTCCCGGCAAACCGCGCGCCAGCTGACGGCCGATCACGAAGGCTTCTTGCGCCACCGCAATTTCCGCTGGCTCAAGCGTGCGGGCGCGCTGTGCCTTATCACTATTCTTGCCTACGCGCTGATCGATGTGTCCCCGCGCCCCAATGGCGGGACTTGGCTGGGGTACTCGCTTGGCACCATTGGGCTGATGCTGATCGTCTGGCTCTCGCTGCTGGGTTTGCGCAAGCGGACGATTACGCGCGGGGCCTGGTCGCTCAAGGCCTGGACCTCGGCGCACGTCTATCTTGGCCTCGCGCTGATCGTGATTGCCACGCTGCACACCGGCTTCGAATTCGGCTGGAACGTCCACACTCTGGCCTATGCGCTGATGCTGCTGGTGATAGCATCGGGCCTGTTCGGGGTCGTGGTCTATGCCGTGCTGCCCGCGGCGCTCAGCAACAACCGCGAGCAGATGACCCAGCCACAGATGGTCGAGGCACTCAGCGCGGTCGACCGCCAGCTGCAAAGCGCCGCGCAGCCGCTCGATCCGCACTGGGCCGGGCTGGTCCTCGCTGCGCTTGGGGAGGGAGCGTTTTCCGGCGGCCTGTGGAGCCGCCTAGCCGGGGGCAAGCACGGTGGTGCGACCCAGCAGGCGATTGCCGCGTTCAACCTTGCCAGCACCGAAGAAGCCGCCGATCCGGCGCTGGTCCGGGTCGAAGCGCTGCTCCAGCGCCGCGCCGCGCAGCTGGCCCGGATGCGGCGGCACATGCGCCTCAAAGCACTGCTCGAGGTCTGGCTCTACGTCCATGTCCCCGCAACCTTCGCTCTGATCGCCGCCTTGACCGCGCATGTGATCAGCGTGTTCTACTACTGGTAGGGGCGAGCCAGGGGCATGATCTTTCGGCTCAGAACCGTCGAGGTTACGGCTCAAGGCCGCGAAATCGTGCGCGACCGCGACGTTGCAGCGGAGCGGATCACCCTTGGCCGTTCGGCCGACAACACGCTGCATCTGCCCGATCTCGCGCTCGATCCACAACACGCGGCGATCACGGCGAGCGGCGGCAGGATCACGGTCGAGGCGCTTGGGTCGCCGGGTTTCACGCTCGACGGCCGGCAGGTCAGCGAGGGTAAGATCGATCCGAAGGCCGGGGGTGAACTGCGCTTCGGCAGCTATCGCATCGCAGTTTCCAAAGCCGAGGACGGAGCGGTGCTGCTCACCGTCGGTCAGATCGCCGAGGCATCTGGCGTGACGGAGGAAAAGCCCGGGTTCTCGCTCGCCGGGCGTGTGCCAGGCAAACGGGCAATGTCATGGCTGCTCGCACTGGCGATCCTTGCGGCGTTCCTCGCAGTGCCGATCATCAGCCAGATGACCCGCGATCCCGCCGCCAAACAGGGCGTGGTCGGCGATGCAGCGTGGAGTTCGGGTCCGCTCAGCCAGGCGCACCACCAGCTCGAAGGCAAATGCGAGGCTTGCCACGTCAAACCGTTCGACGCGGTACGCGATACCGCCTGTCTGACCTGCCACAAGGATGTCCACGAACACGCCCCGCCCGCCCGGCTGGCCAATGCGCGCGGGGCCGGCAGCGCCGGGGACCAGTTGCAATGGAAGATCGCCCATCTGTTCGGCAAACCCGGCCCCGGGGCCTGTTCCGATTGCCATACCGAACATGAAGGCACCGGACGCATGCCGCCGTCGCAGCAGGTCTTTTGTGCCGACTGCCATGGCTCGCTCAAGGATCGCTTGCCCGACACCGCACTCGGCAATGCAGCCGATTTCGGCAAGGTCCATCCCGAATTCCACCCCACGCTGGCGCTAACCGCGGGCAGCGACAAGCTGACCCGCGTTTCACTCGCCGAACATCCGCGCGAGGCGAGCGGGCTGACCTTCACGCACGATCAGCATCTCGATCCGCGCGGCGGCGTGGCCCAGATGGCGCTGCGACTTGGCAAAGGGAGTGGGGGACTTGGCTGCGCCGATTGCCATCACCTGACCGCCGACGGGGTCCGCTTCGTGGCCGTAGCCATGGAGCGCGACTGCGAGGCGTGCCACAGCCTGGCCTATGACAAGGTCGGCGGAACCTTCCGGCGTCTGAAGCACGGCGATACCGACCAGATGATCGCCGATCTCTCGGTCGCGCCGCGCGCCTCGACCCCCATCGTGACCGGGCGGCGGCGGCCCGGCGAATATGCCAATGGGGGAACCTATTTCGCCCGCTTCACTCCGCCGGGCGGCGGGATCGGATCGGTCGCACAGGCCCTGTCACGCGACGGGATTTGCGGCGAATGCCACACGGCAAGGCTGACCGGCGGGCGTTTCTCAGTGGTGCCGGTGACCCAGACCACGCGATATCTGGGTCACGGCTGGTTCAACCATGCGGCGCACAAGGAGCAGAAGTGCACCAGCTGCCATGCTGCGGATCGCTCCAACTCGGCGAGTGATCTGCTGCTGCCCGATCTCAAATCGTGCCGCAGCTGCCATTCGGGCGAAGAGGCCCCGCGGGCCAAGGTTCCCTCAACCTGCGCGATGTGTCACGATTATCACTTCAAGGCACTGGCCCCGCGCGGGGTCAAGCCACGACCAAAGCAATGACAGTGGGGCCCTGCCGATGCTGATCGCCCAGATCACCGATTGCCATATTGGTTTCTTCCGCAGCGATGTCGGCGGAGCCAACACGCAGCGCTTGCGCTCCGCACTCGGCCGGCTCCGCGATGGTCCCAACCGTCCCGACCTGCTGCTGCTTTCGGGTGATCTCACCGAATTCGGCGATGCGGCGAGTTACGCACGGCTGGCAGAAATGCTCGCCGACCTGCCCTACCCGGTGCACCTGATGGTCGGCAACCACGATGATCGCGCTGCCTTGCGCGCGACCTTTCCGGGGACGCCTCTCGAACAGGGTTTCGTCCAATATGTCTTGCGCTTGCCCGGACTGCGCCTGATCGCGCTCGATACGCTCGAGCCTGGGCGCCACGGAGGCGCTTTCTGTGCGGCGCGCGCCAAGTGGCTGAGCGAACAGCTCGATGCCGACCCCGCGACTCCGGTGGTGATCGCGATGCACCATCCGCCGTTCGTCTCCGGGCTCGACTGGCTCGACGGCGCAGAAGACGCGCCATGGATCGCGCGATTCACCGAAGCGATCGCAGGACGCCCGCAAGTGCGCGCGATCATTGCCGGACACCTGCACCGCACAATACACACGAGCATCGCGGGCGTGCCGCTGACGGTCTGCCCCTCAACCGCGCCGACTGTTGCGCTCAACCTCACCCCGATCGACCCCGAGCGGCCCGATGGCCGGGCGATGATCGTCGACGAACCCGCAGCATTTGCCTTGCACCGCTGGCAGGACGATCGCCTGATCTCGCATTTCGAGAGCCTGGCCGCCGGACAGCCGTGGGCCGCGCTCGCCAGCTACGACGCAGGAATGCAGGAACTGGTCCGCCAGAACGCCCGCGAGCAGCGCGACTGATCTGCGATCCTCATCGCGCCGCGCGCCAGGCGCTCATGTCGCCATTGTCGTTGACCCGGTAGAGGTAGCCCTTGCCGTTGAGGAACAATCGCTCCATCTCCGGCCGGGTAAACGGGCGCGAACCGAGCCGGCCGAACACAGCGATCTGTCCGCCGGTTTCATCCACCGCACGGTCGCGATCGAGGCCCTTGGACATGGCGATGGCCGGTGACGGGGTCCTGGCCCAAGCGATCAATTGCGGCATGGGCGCAGGCGAAAAGCCATAGAAGTTGCGCTGACTGTCTGGCGAGGTCAGTTGCAACACTTTCATTCCGTTGCGGCCGTCGGCGACGTAAGCGAACAGCGAAGCGTTGGTCGCGGCAACCACAACGTCTTCGGCATCGCTCAATTGCCCGTCGAATGTAACCCTCTGGTATATCCGGGGCTCGCGCGGGCGCGTCACATCGACGATGACCAGCCCGTCCGCCTTCGCAGCAACATAGGCATAAGTGCGCGCGACATAGAGGCGCCGCGCATCGGCGAGCGGCACCGTTCCCCTGGGCACCGCCAGCGGATTGCGCAGGTTGGTTACGTCGAACAGCTTGAGCCCGTCGCGGTCGGTGACCCACAGGTAGCGGAATTGCAGCGCCGAGGCCCGTGCATCGACCAGCTCGCGCACCCCAGCGAGCTTGGGTTTGAGCGGATCAGCCAGATCGACCACGACCAAGCCCTTGGCCGCGATGATGTAGGCCACCTCACCCGCCAGCACGATGTGCCGCGCGCCGTTCAGCACGCCATCGGGGTTCCACGTCACCGCGCGGTGCAGCTTGTTGTTGCGGAATTCGCCGTCGGAGAAGGTGTCCACGTCGACCAGAATCAGCCCTTCGACGCTGTCGGTGATCGCGGCGTAATTGTAGATCGGCAGGAACGGCTGTTCCTGGTTGGCATCGCGCATGGCCTGGGTGTTGCGTTCAGGCGCGATCGGCTGGTTGGTCGGCAGCGCCATGCAGGTAGCATTGGTGGTATCGACCTGTGCATCGCCAGCAAACGGGGCAGAGACGATCGGATCGGCAAAACCCTTGTTGGCCACTGCCGCGACATCATAGACGTGGAAGCCGCCTTTCCCTTGCGCGACATACATGTATTCGCCGCGCAGTTGCAGGCAGCCGACCTTGTCCGGGGTGCCCTGCAGGACGTTGCGGAACTGTTCGACCGGATGGCTATCGCCGCCGGATAGCGAAGCGGTGGTCTTGCCGCGGGTCCAGTTTTTGAGCTCGCGGTCGTTCTGCTCGACGTGCATGCGGTAATAATCGGGAAAGGCAAAGCGTTGCAGGTAAGACCCGATCACCGCCTGCGGTTCGTCCCATTCGGTCACCCGCACCGCTTCAAGCCCGCCATCGAGCCCGGTCCAGGCGTTGAGCCCGACGAAGTTGACGAAATTGGTGCCGAGCAACAGCGTCTGCGCCAGAATCGCATTGTTGTCCTCGTTCATGCTGACGTGGCAATCGCTGCAGGTCTTGGTCTCTTGCGTGCGCACGGTGTGCGGAAAATGCGGCGCGAAGGCCTGGCTTGAAAAGCCCGGCGAGCTGATTGGTGGCTGCTGGGCGTAGATCCGCTCGCGGTTGCTGTTGGTTGAAGACAGGATGAGTGCAGAAGACGATCTGACCGGCGTCACCTCTCCGCCCTTGGTGGTCATATGTTTGCCCAGTTGGAACATGTCGTCGCGCGCAACCTGCGGGTTGTAAGTCGCAAAATTGCGCGTCTCCTCCCCCTCGAAATGGTTCACCGAGCTTTTCCAGTTGGCCTCGATCGGCAGGTGGCAGCCGCCGCAACTGGTGGTCCAGGCAAGGTGGCACGAAAAGCAGGCGATCTTGTCGTCCTGATGCGCCCGGTCCGCTTTCGGCACACCCGGTCCGAAGCCAAAACTGCCATCATCCGCGCCCGACCGGCTCATCAGCTTGGCGCGCGCCGACTTGATATTGAATGAAGGCGATGCCGGATCGACACTGTCCTTGGTCAGATGCACCTGCCACGACAGGCTGGGGTCGACGATCGAACGCTGGATCAGCACCCGTCGGCCAAATTCGTTACCCACCCATTCGAAGCGGCGCTGCCCGTCGGGGTTGCGCAGCAAGGCCAAATTGTTGCCTTTGGGCGGCGCAGCCGGGCCCGAGGTCAGCAGTTTGGGATAGGCATCGGCGGTACCGTGGCAATCCTGGCAACCGATCTCCACCGCATTGGCGACTTCGCCGTAGATCAGCCCGTTGCCATGGCTGTCCTGTGCAAAGTGGCAATCGGCGCATTGCATGCCCTTCTCGGCGTGGATGTCCATCATGTGGACGGTCTTGCCGGGGTTGACGCCGGGCGGCACGAACTTGCCCTGCCCCTGGGTGCGCCATTTCTCGGGATCGTCGGGTGCGACAATATGGGCCTTGTCGGTCCCCCATGTTGCCATCGAGCCGCCCGCATCGAGCAAGTTTCCGGCCCGGTCGCGCTTGAACACGCCGCGGAAATTCCAGCCGTGACTGTGATAGTCGGCGAACTGGGTGTCCTTGAGACCGGCATTGAGATCGTAGACGTTGCGCAGGAAATCGACATCGCCCCACAGTCCGCGCGCTGCAGCAGCTTCGGGGTTGCGTTCGTTGATCGCGCGGATGGTTGCGGCGTCGGGATAGCGTTGATGCTTGTACAGCCGCTCGTATTCCTCATCGCTCATCCCCGGCGGGCGCGGGCTGCGGTTTTCAGGGCCAGGCCACATCGAAGGCGCGTCAGCCTCATAATCCCACATGGTATAGCCCAGAAACGAATTCACGAACACGTTGGGCTGATGCATGTGACAGCTCATGCACTGTGCAGTCGGGATCGCGCGGGTGAAGACGTGGCCGAGCGGATGGCCGCTCTCTTTGGCGGGCTCGCTGCCATCTGGATTGTGATCGCCCTTGAGTCCGCCATGAGCAGCAGTCTTGTCGCTGATGGTAGGATCGACCGTCACGCTCTGCCCGTCGCGGCCGAACTGCGCGTAGATCGAGCTGTGGCGCGGCTCACGGTCGTTGGCATAGATCACATGGCAGCCCGAGCAGCCCGATCCGCGATAGTCGCCCGGCTGGTCGTTGGTCCCCATGAACCACATGAAGGGATCGTTCAGCCTAGTCTTGTGGATGTTAAGCACCGGGATGGCGACCCTGAGGCCGGTCCCGGGACCACGGTTAGATTGCTTGAGGTCCGGGCGTCCCGGCTCTTCCAGCCGCTGGATCGAGCCGGTCGGATTGGGCAAGCCGACCTCGGCAAAGCCGGTGCCGTTGTTGCGCCCGCCATCCTCAAAGACCCGGAACACGTCACCCGGGGGCACTACATTCCAGCGCGGCAGCGGATAGAGCGCAGCCAGCGCCCCGCGCGCAGCCTGCCGTTTGCTGAGTGTTCCCGGCGCAACCACCTTGGCCGGCTTTCCGTCGCGGGTATAGGCTTCCCCGAAGACGTAGTTCTTCAGCGGGACGATGCCGTTGTTGTAGGCCGCCCCGCCCCACAGCATCGCCCCGCTCGACATCAGCGATCGTTCGGCCGCTTCGATCGTCGGCAAATGACATGCCCCGCAGGCTTCGCGGGCGACGCGGTAATCGCCGGGATTGACGAAACGGATGAATTCCGGCGCCTCGCGATTGAGCAGCGAATAGCTGCGCTGCGGATTGGCCGACGAGGGGAAATTCCAGGCCTCGGGATATTGCGGCAGTAGATGCGCGCGGTCGCGCATTGCGGTGTAGGCCGGGTCGTCGCGCGGCAGCGAGGGATTGCCGCGAATGCTGGCATCGCCGCCATGGCAGTCGGTGCAGCCCAGCCGCACCGCGGGCGAGACGTGCATGGTCGGCGCTTCGGTCGCGGTGTGGCACGACTGGCAGCCGTCGGTCTTGGCTGCGGCCTGGCCTTCGGTCTGTTTTGCCGGGGCTGGCGGCGCCGTCACCAGCGCGTAGTTGCGGGCAATCTGCTTCGCACCCTCACTGGCCCGGATGCCGGAGGAATGGAGCAGAACGGACACCGCGCAGGTCAATGTGGCAAGGGCCAGGAGAGCGCGCTGGATCGACATCAGAACGAGAATACCGTGTTGAGCAGCACTGAATAGTACTTGTTGTGGCGCTGCGCATTGTCGAACAGATCCTGGAAGCCCCCACCGGGAAACAGCGCCGCAGCCGAGAACCGCACGACGATGTTCTGCGTGGCTTTGGGCCGCCAGATCGTCGAGAGTGAGAGATCCCAGCCGATGTTCTTCGGGATGCTGCCCTCATTGCGCAGATCCTGCAGCGTTGCGGTGTTGGCGAACCACAGGTGATTGGCATTGACCGAGAGCCGCAAGGTCGGCCGCAAGTCAAAATCTCCGCCCAGGCCGACCAGTACCGTTCCCGGATTGTTGAAATTCGACTGGCCCTGCTCTTTCGACGAGCGCAGCGAATTGAGCACGCCGTTGCGCCCATTAAGCGCGACGGCGCGGCCGCCGCCGGCAAACGGAATTGTCTGGCGGATCCAGTAGGAAGTGTCCGCCCCGGCGAACACCGGGTTCTCGAACACCGCATCGAACCCGCCTTCGGTGTTGTCACGCGGGGTTCCGTCACCGCTGGCGTACAGTCCGGACAGACGGATGCGCTTCCAGTCCTTGTCATAAGACAGCTCGGCGGCGGCGAACCCCGCGCGAATGTTCGCACGCTGGCCGGTGAAGAAGCTGTTCCGGTCCTGCCCCAGCGCCAGATAGGTCGATCCCGTAAAGCCGAACCGGCCGATCCGCCCGTCGGCGTTGTAACCAAGATAGACCACATCGTAATCACGCCCGCGCAGCGTGCCCAGCAAAGCCGGCCGCACCGGAAATCCGTTATCGTCGACCTTGATCTGGCCGCCTTCGCGATTGCGGTTGTAAACCACGGTCAGCTGGCTGGTCAGTGCGGGCAGCGGAAAATCCTGGCGATAGAGATTGGCAACGAACAGCCGGTCATTGCGCGGGCGCTCGGTCACGTTGTTGAGCCCCGAATTGGTGTCCTTCTCCAGCCGCCAGAACGCCGCCAGGTTGTATTGCCAGCGGTTGCCGTCGCGATTGCCGAAGAAGCGCACGCCAAGCTGGTTGTCGTTGAACAGAAAGCCGCGGAAATCGGACTGAAATGGCTGAATGCCGACCCGCACCGAATCGAAATCGTAACGCACCGAGACATTGCGCAAGTGGTAGTCGACGAACAATTCCTGCAAGCCGACGAAATGGTCGGCGCGCTGGCTCGGCCTTGAAGGATCGACCGACAGCACCCGGCGTTCGGGCACATCGACATAGTTGAAGTTGAATCCGAGCGCGATCCGGTATTCGATTTCGGGCGGCTTGAACGCGGTGTTGCCCTTGGTCAGCGCCGCGCCGACCATGAAAGTCTGCGAAAAGACATAACTCGCATCCTTGCCGAACACATCGAGGCTGCCGGGTCGCTCGGTGGTCTGCACGCCAACCGGGATAGGGAAGGTGCGCGGCTCGAGCACCGTATCCGAGATCAGACTGAGCGTCAGAAACCAGTCATCCCCCTTCAGAAATCCGGGACGTTTGCCCTCGGGCAATGGCAGATCGCCCTTGAGCAGGTTCTGGTGAAAGGGATCGCGCTTCGAATGGCAAACATGGCCCAGGTTCGGATAGAGTTCGATCAGCGACCTGTCCGCACCCTTGGCCGGGCACAGGCCGGTCATGATCCGCCAGCGATCGGGCACGGGGATCTGGTCGGTCGGGAACGCCTCGGGCGGGGGCGCTCGTACCGCACCAGGATTATCCTGCGATAGCGGCTCGGGAAAGCCGCGTTCGAACCCGGGGCGGCGGCGGCCTTCGATCACCTGAGGGTCAACTTCGGGCGGACTTGCCACCTCTGGATCGGCGACAGGTGGCGGCGGTGGAGGCGGCGGTTCCGGACTTGCCGCTTGGGCAAGTAGCAGCGGCAGCAGCAGCGCGCCCGCCCCCATCACAAGCCCTGGCAGACATTCTGCACATCGCTGCCGATAAACGGTGCGAAGGGACAGCTGACGTAGCGCAGCCGCGCCGATGCGCCGCCGCCAAGTTCGAAGATGAGGCTATCGGCCCGGACCGCTGCGGGTGCATTGCCGAGCGTGCCCAATATGACGCCAGCGTTGTTCAGCCCCAGAAACGCGATCATATCATCCTGATCGATCCCGTCTCCCGAAACGCCAATCGCCCCGATCAGCTTGGTTCCGCGATAGATCGGGACACCGCCGGCAAAGATCTGGATGCCGTTCTGCAAGCGGTTCTGCCCCGGTGCCGCGTCGGGAATGAAGCTGCACCGTGCCGGGGTATCGCTGCCGCTCGCCCCGGTGACATAGTTCAGATGCTGGCCGAGGTTCGAGAGCACCAGCGCCGATTGCAGCCCGGTCGAGAACGGGCTCCACTTGACGATCGGGCGTGACAGGGGCCCATTCGGACGCGCAACTTCGCCATCGGGAAAATACGGCCTGGAGATGTTGCCGATCGCGCGGGCAGACAGCGCCAGCTGCCCGGTAAGCGCGGATGGATCGGCGAAGAAGCTGCGCATCGCCGGAACAAAGCTGCGCACATCGGGGCTGGGATCGGCCAACAACTGCGCGGCGGCGTTGGGATTGGTGAAGAAGGCCGCCGTGCGCGCCTTCTGCAACGACACATCGATGCCAAACACGGGTGCATCGGGCGAGCGAACCAGCCCCAATGACACTCCGCGTGTATCGACCAGCGCAATGGTCACTTGTGCCCGGCTGTCGAGCGGCTGGCGGATCTGGGCCCGGGCATGCGCCATCGTGCTGAACGCCTGCTCAAGGATGCGTTGCGCTTCGAGGGCAGAGATCGGCGTGCCGACCTCGGCGCCGTCACTGCCCGCGCGCAGCGGGAACCGGTTGATGCCCGAGCCGTCGCTCAGGACGAATGCATCACTGGTGGTAAACTCGGCAGCGGTTGCCGGGCGCACCCCGGAAGCTTCGCTGCCATATGCAGCGCCGGACAGCACCACTGCGACCGGGTAATAGCCGGTCACCGGGATCAACCCGCCCAAAGCCGGAACGGTGGCGGCATAGGTTGCCCCGGCCAGACTGGTCAGGCTGGCATAATCGGTGTCGGTATAACGCAGCAAAGTGCCGTCGACCGAGATCCGGTTTGCGCGCACCTCTAGTGGCGCTTCGAACCCGACGGTGCCGGCCAGACCGCTGCGCTCGTCGGTGTCGCTGTCGACATCGAGCACATCGGGGTCGAAGCCATAGGTCCCGTCGCCCGAAACGCCGACCCCGCCGACGACCACCCCGTTCTTGTACAGCGGGAACCCGCCGGGATCGGCCGAAAGCCCCAGCGGCGAGCGTTTCGGTCCGATCATGTTGGCCGGCCCCGGCGCCAGCCGCGCGGCGAGGTCGGAACAGGGCAACTGGCTGAATTGGACCCCGAACAGCGGGCCGCTCTCCAGCCCGACGGTCGAAGGCGCAGGCGGAAAGCGCTGTTGCACGATCATGCTCGCGGTGCGGGTGGAAAAAGCGTTGCCGCTGCTTGAAAGGTACGCCCCGGTGATCGCCTTGGCGATCGCGGCGGCTTCGGCCGGCACGTTCAGGCCCTGGATATCCTGCTGCGAACCATCCGCCGCTTTGGGTATCGCGGCAAGCGCCGGAGCTCCGGTCATCCGCAGCACGGCGAGCACATTGCCGACCCGGTCGGTTACCGCGATCACTGCCGGACGGTTGTCGGCATGCGCCTGCGCTGCGGTCTCGGCCAAAACCTTCTGCACGTCCGCCACCGACAGCGCCTCCGCAGCGGGAGCGGTATAGAACGACCCGGTCGGCGGGGGCGGGGTTGGAGTGGGCGTTGGGGTAATTCCGCCGCCCCCGCCCGAGCCGCCGCTGGTACTCCCACCGCCGCCACAGGCCGCAAGATTGAGCAGCGCGATCCAGCCCAGCACGTGCGCCGCCCGGCATGTCATCGCAGCGTACCGATCGCATTGACCGCTTGCCGCAGCGCTGCCCGGAAGGCACCCGGATTGTACTCTGCCGGAGTCGCTACGGCGGCGTAGGCACGGTTGATGCTGGCGCGGATCCCGGCTGCGGCGCCGACCGTGACCCGGCCTTCACGGACCATCAGGTTGAGCAGCGTATCGACCGCCATGACCGACTGCGCCGAGCCGGTGTAGTCGGTGAAACGAACCGACACCGCCCGCCCGCCGATCGCTGCGATCACCTGGAATGCCGTATCGCTTCCGCCCGGCCCGCGCGCCATTGCGTCGCCGAGCGCGCTTGTCGCGGTACCCAACCGTCCCGCTGCGGCCACCGCCTCGGGGCGCCCTTTGCCCATCGCGGCGTGGAAATTGCGTGCAGCGGCATCGAACTGCCCGGCTTCGCGCGGCGCCAGCACCTGTGCGACCGCCGAAAGCATGATGATGTTCTCATCATTGTAGGGCGGCTGCCCGAACGGGATCGGCCGGGCCGGATTGGTCTCAAACGTCCGCGTCCGCTCGGGGTTGTCATCGATCCCGCGATGGCAGCTGTGGCAATCGTAGAAAGTGAATTCGGGGAAGATCCCGTTGCTAGCGAGGTCTGCTTGGCGGAACAGGCTGAGCGAGCGCTGCACTGCTTCGGCCTGGCCCACCGCCCACAGCCGGACGTTGTCGCTCGAGGGTTTGCGCGCGGTGTAGTCGGCGTCGACGTTCCAGTGCTGCTGGAGCGAGGAGAACAGGTCGAGCTCGAATGATATCCGGGGATGCCCCGCGGCCATCATCGCATGGGTGACGAATTGGCCAGGCTTGTCGCTGCCCAGATGGCAATCGAGGCAGACCGCAGCGCGCACCTTCGGATTGTCGAGCGCGTTCATGCCGGCGGCCACGTTGCCGGCATGGCTCGCTCCGACTGCATAGTGACTGGCAATCCAACCTGACGCCGGGCCATGGCAGCCTTCGCAGCCAACCCCGTCGGAAATCAGAAAGCGGTCGCCGCGAGCGCCAGCCGGAGTGGCATGGCAGCCAAGGCAGGCCGCCGCCGAGCCGGCCCGGCCCAGCCCCAGCGTGCTGGCGATCCGTTCACCGCGCAGCGACACCAGCGCGGCATAAGTGCGGCTGTGCGCGCCGCCCCGCGTCGAGGGTTCCTGCCACAACCTGAGTTCATCTTGCCGAACGATCTTGCCATCGCCGTCGGCACGTCCGTGACAAGTCGAACCGGCGCAGCTGGCGACGCCTTCATAGCGGCCGGAAGCGAGGGCTGCTCCGGTTGCCGCGCCGGCAAGCGCAGCCATGCCCAGCAGCATGGCCAGCCAACGACGAACGGCAGTTCCGATATTCGGCATGATGCCCTCCCACCGGCGGGCAGTCTGACATGGCGAGCCAGTCGGAGCAAGCTGGTCGTCGCGGCTTTGTCCCGTTGCCACCCTGTCCGGTGCGGCCCATAAGCAAAACCGATGGGCACAGGTTTGCGAGCGATAATACGCCGTCTGCCGGGCGGGCGCTGGCTGGCGCTGGCAGCCCTGTTTGTGCTGCTGGCATGCGCCGATTACGGCTGGATCGATGCGACCCGGATCATTGATCAGCGCGGCGGCGATCTGCTGCTGGCATTCAACGCGCAGCAGCGGCCGCAGTCAGCCAAGGTGGTGATCGTCGATATCGACCAGAAGTCGCTCGAAGAGATGAATGACGATGCCGGGTCCTGGCCGTGGCCGCGCTCGGTTCACGGCGAGCTGATCGAGCACATTGCGGCACAAAAACCGCAGGCCATCGTGTTCGACATTTTGTTCAACGAGCCTGATGTGTTCCGGCCCGAACACGATGCCGCTTTCGCCGAGGCGGTGGCGCAGCATCCCAACGTCTGGCTGGCGATGACGCTCAATTCGGACGGAACCGGCGCGGTGGTGAGCGATCTGCCGCCAGCGGTCGGGGCGCAGCCGATCGGAAATCCGAAACCCGGTACCCGGTTACCGATCATGTTGCCGCTGGTCGTAGCGCAATATCCCGAAGCGATGCGCGGCGGGCTGATCAATTTTACCCCCGACAGCGATGGAACCGCGCGGCACCACCAGCTTCGAACCGATCGCGCCGGCTGGCGCTTTCCCTCGCTGGCAGCACGAGTGACCGCTGATGCCGGACGCTCGCTGCCCGATGCCGGCCAGGTCATGCTCAACTGGCGCAGTGGGTGGCGGCACTTGTCCTATTCGGACCTTTATCTGGATAGCCTGCGCCGCCAATCGCAGCGACCGGCAGACGAGTTCAGGGGCAAGATCGTGGTAATCGGCACCGCCGCGCCGGGCCTGACCGATTTTCGCGTAACCCCGCTCGGCAACACCTACCCCGGTGTCGAGATCCTCGCCACCGCGCTCGATAATCTGGCGCGCGAAGATTGGCTGCGCGAGCTCCGCCGGCCGGGCATGTTGCCGCTTGCCCTGGGCTTGATCGGCCTGCTGGCGCTGGGCTTTACCCGCAATGTCAGCCCGCAGCGCCTGTTGCTGGCGATGATCGCGGTAACGCTTGCTTCCATCGGAGCGGCCTGGCTGATCCTCGTCAACGGGACTTTCGTGCCGGTATTTGGCGCGCTCGCATTCGGCTGGGCCTATTACCTGGTCGCAAGCGGTCTTGCCTACCTCGACGAACGCGCCCGGCGGCTGCGCACCGCCAGCCTGTTCACCCGCTTCCTTGACGCCCGCGTGGTCGCCGAACTGATCGACAAAGGCGAGATCGACTTCCGCCAGCAGGCTGAGACGCGCGAGATTTCGGTGCTGTTCTCGGACATCCGCGGGTTCACCGCATTATCCGAAGTGTCCGCGCCGGAAGAGGTGGTTGCGATGCTCAATGACTACTTCTCGCGGCAAGTGGGGGTGATCTTCGCGCACGGCGGGACGCTCGACAAATTCATCGGGGATGCGATCATGGCGTTCTGGGGAGCGCCAGCCGCGCAGGAGGATCACGCCGCCAGGGCCGTCGGCGCGGCGCTCGAGATGTCCGAGGCGCTGGAAGAAATGCGCGGGAAGCTCGGCAAAATCGGGGCCGAACTCGAAATCGGGATTGGCATCCATTCAGGCACTGCCGTCGTCGGGCTGATCGGATCGAATGACCGGCTCGATTATACGGCGATCGGCGATACCGTAAATCTCGCCAGCCGGGTCGAAAGTGCGACCAAGGGAATCGCCCGGGTGCTGGTAACCGAGGCGACCCGCAATGCCGCTGGCGACGGCTTCGTCTGGCGCGATTGCGGCACGCACCAGGTCAAGGGCCGTGAGGAGGGTGTCCGCCTCTTTGAACCGTCGCGCAAAGCTGTTACGCTCTGAACTTGCATCGGAGTGTCGAGGTTATGCGAAGTACGCGCGCTATCCTCATCACCGCATTTGCCCTGCTGTCGTGGACCGCAGCGCGGGCTAATGAACGCGGCATCGTCATCCGTCCGGGAGACCTGTTTGCCGAACCGTACATCGACGCAGCCAAGCTCGGCCCGCTGACCAGCAATCAACCGGTGACGATCATCGAACGGCGGGGCGGCTGGCTCGCGGTCGAAGTCGGCGGACGGCGCGGGTGGGTGCGGATGCTCAACGTTCGTCTCGAAGCGGCGGCAGGGCCTGCAGCCAGCACCGCGGCCATGCGCACAGGCAGCACGGGCCGCACTGTCGCCACCGGGGTCAAGGGTCTCGACGACATCGATATTCGCAATGCTGCAATCGATCGCGAGCAGCTTAACAAACTTGGCGAGCTATCGGTGAGCGCTTCCGACGCGCGGCAGCATGCCCTTCAGGACAACCTCAAGGAGTCCAAGGTGGACTACCTCAAGCCGGGCAAGGTCAAGTGATTCGGTCGCCCCGCCCGCTGTGGTCGTTGATCCTGATCGCCGCGCTCTCGTCGACCTCCGCTTCGGCGCAGTTCGGCTCGATCGGCAGCATCGTCAACAAGGCCCGCTCGGCGCAGAAGATCGGCGAGGGTCTGCGCAACATCAACGAGCAGGAGGAGATCAAGATCGGCGGCGATCTGGCAGGGATGCTGCTCGGCGCCGCGCCGCTGCTCAACGATCCGGCCAAGCAGCGCTATCTCAACAGGCTTGGCGGCTGGCTGGCGCAGCATAGCGAGCGGCCCAAGTTGCCGTGGAAGTTCGGGATTGTCGACAGCAATGACTTCAACGCCTTTTCCACCCCCGGCGGCTATGTTCTGATCACCCGCGGCCTGTTCGATCGCATGCGCAATGAGAGCGAGCTGGCCGGAGTCCTTGCCCACGAGATCGCGCATGTCGTGCGCAAGCATCACCTTCAGGCATTGCAGAAGAGCCTGCGCGAACAGTCGCTGAGCGAAATGCGGAATTATTTCTCGGTTTCGACCGGCAACGGGCTCGCCGACCGGTTCGCGGGCGCCCTGCTCAGCGCTGGCAAGGACCTGTATATTCGCGGCCTCGACCGCGAGGACGAGTATGAAGCCGACCGGATGGGGGTTGTCATTGCCGCGCGGTCAGGGTTTTCTCCTTATGGACTGGTAGGCGTGCTGCAGACCTTGACCGCGACCACCGATCAGCAGGGCTATGGGCTGCACAACCGGACGCATCCGCTGCCGCTGGACCGCCTGGTGCGGCTCGATGCCGCAATGGGAACGCGCTTCGACAGCACGGCGGGTCTGGTCGACGATGTTCCGGGCTTCGTTGCCTTGCGCAATCCGCCGCCACCCGCTTCCTCCCCTCCCCGATCGGCCAAGCCGAAACGGTCCAAGGGTAAGTGATAAAATTGGGGGGAAAGCGCTTGGGGAGCCGCGGGCCAGTCCTGGCCGGGATTGTGTTGGCCGCGCTGGTGGCGCTGCTCCACGTCCTGGGTCCGCCCGCGCTCGTCCGGTTCGGACTGCTGCTGTTCGATAGCTACCAGCGGGCAGCGCCGCGCGCTTACGAGGATGCCCCGGTCAAAGTCGTCGACATCGACGATGAGAGCATTCGCCGCCTGGGCCAATGGCCGTGGCCGCGCTCCGAAATCGCCAAGTTGACCAACCGGTTGGGCCAGGCCGGAGCTTCGGTAGTAGCTTTCGACGTGGTCTTTTCCGAGCCCGATCGCACTTCGCCCTCGCGCATTGCCGAACAACTGGCTCGCGGTGGTGCCGATAGCGCGACGCTCGCGGTGCTGCGCCGCCTGCCCGATCATGACAGCGAACTGGCGCAAAGCTTCGCCGCCACCCCGGTCGTGCTGGGCTATTTTCTGGTCAACGATTCCGCCGGGCCGCAAGTTGCGACCAAGGCAGGCTTTGCGATCGGCGGGACGCCGCCAAGCCAAGCAGTACCAAGGTTTCGCAGCGGGATCGAATCGCTGTCTGTACTGAACGCCCAGGCCTCCGGGAGCGGTTCGGTCAGCCTGCCCGCCGATAACGATGGCATCCTGAGGTCAGTGCCTCTGCTTGCCCAGCAAGGCGATCAGCTCCTGCCCTCGCTCTCGCTTGAGGCGCTCCGAGTGGCGCAGGGGGCGGGTTCGATCATTGTCCGGACCAGCGACGCGAGCGGCGAAATCAGCGGCGCGCCCGGCCGGGTCGTGGCGATCAAGGTCGGGCAGTTCGAGATCCCGACTACCGCTGCCGGCGGGCTGTGGCTGCATTACACCAAGCCGGTTCCCGCTCGCACGATCCCGGCGTGGAAGATTCTCGACGGGACACTGTCCCCGGCGGAGCTTGAGAGCGCCGTTTCAGGCCGGATCGTGTTTGTCGGGGCCGGGGCGATCGGCCTGCGCGACCTGATTTCGACCCCGCTCAGGGATCACGAACTGGGCGTGATGGCGCATGCCGAGGCGGCCGAGCAGGTCATCCTCGGGCACTTCCTGCAGCGGCCCGATTGGGCTCCGGGGCTCGAGCTGGCACTGGTGCTGGCATTGGGAGCGGGGTTGGCGCTAGTGCTCCCCAGGCTGGGCGCGGCGCGCGGCGCGGGGCTGGTGCTGGCTGCTATCGGTGTGGTGGTTGGCGGAAGCTGGTGGGCCTTTTCGCACTGCCGCTACCTGCTCGATCCGACCTATCCGGTCCTCGCGCTGGTGCTGGTCTACAGTGCCCAGACCGTGCTGGTGTTCTACCGCGAAGAACGCCGCCGCGCCTATATCCATAGCGCGTTCGACCGCTTCCTCTCGCCCGAAATGGTCCGTCGGATCGCCGCCGATCCCGACCGGCTCGAGCTTGGCGGCGAAGAGCGCGAGATGACGGTGCTGTTCTGCGATGTGCGCAATTTCTCGGGAATATCCGAACATCTCGCCCCAAAACAGGTGATCGGCTTCCTGATCGCGCTGCTGACCCCGCTGTGCGATGTCCTGCTGGCGCGCAAGGCAACGATCGACAAGTTCATTGGCGATGCGATCGTGGCGTTCTGGAACGCCCCGCTCGACGACCCCGACCAGCACCGCAACGCCGCCCGCGCGGCCTTGGAGATGGTGCGCAAGCTCGATGCCCTCAATGCCGGAGAAGGACGCGATCCCGCCGTGGCCTGGCCCGGGCCAGTGCGGATCGGGATCGGGCTCAATTGCGGGCTCTGCTGCGTTGGCAACATGGGCTCGGCGCAGCGCCTGTCCTATTCGCTGATCGGCGACACGGTCAATCTCAGCTCGCGGATCGAAGGTCTGACCAAATTTTATGGGGTATCGATCGCGATCGGCAAGGCGCTTCACGGTAAGCTCGCGGAATTTGCGACACTGGAAATGGACCTGTTGCGCGTGGTCGGGCGCGACACGCCCGAGCGGGTGTTCGTGTTGCTCGGCGACGAGGAGCTGGCGGGTTCACCCGAATTCGCCGATCTGCGCGAACGGCACAATGCAATGCTGGCCGCCTATCGAGCGGCCCAATGGGATGATGCGCGGGCGCAAATGCTCTCTCTGACCAACCACGCCGGGCAATTCGGGCTCAACAAGCTCTACTCGTTGTACGAAACACGAATCGCGGCGCTGATGGCCGAACCTACGCCCGCAGGCTGGGATGGAATCTACGAAGCCCGCGAAAAGTAGATCGTAGCCCTATGGTTTGCCAGGCACTACGCCCGGATCGTTGGGTCGGGGTGTGCTGCCGCCGGTCTTCTTGCCCCCACCATTGATCACGGCGGGTAATATGATGAGCGCCCCGCCGAGCAGCGCCTTGCCCAGGCCCCCGCCACCCGACTTCTCGGGGAAGACCTGATCATGCAGGCTGGATAGGCCGCCAGGCGAAATGCGAAACGGACCAATCGGCGCGGCCCCGGCACGCGGCACGAACGCTGCTTGCATCGGCTCGGTCAGTTCGACGGTGAACCCGCCCGAAGTGACCGAAGCCGACCCGACTTCGGCGCCGGGCTCGGTCCCCGCGCCGGGTCCGCGCAAAACCACCAGCGTGGCGGTCTGCTTGTCGGCATCGGCTTCGCGCACCGCTTTGTCTTCGTGCTTGGCGATATCGCGGGCGCCCTCGCCGACCACGCCTTCAAGAATGGTTCCGCGGATGCCGATGGTCGCAACCGGCGACGATACCGTTGCGCTGTTGCCGCGATTGGACTGGCCGGACATGAATCGGAATGCTCCGCGCACCACCGTTGCGCCCGAAGTGCGCCCGCGCGACGGATCATAGACGAAGCGGTCTATCCGGAGAACCGAATTGGCCCCGATCGTGAAAGTCGAACGATCGAGCAACAACAGTTGCAGTCGGCCGCCTTTGCCGGTCTGGATCAGGTCAGCCAAGGCAATCCGTTGCCGGACTGCAACGCTCTTGGGCTTGGTTGTCTGGGCGTTGCTCAGTTTGACGTCGCCCACCACCGCAGCCGCAACGCCGACTTGCGCCGAGCCGCTCTGGGCATTGACCGCCCCCCAGCTCATCAACAACAACGACGCCGCGCCAACAGCAACCAGGCTCCGGCGGGCAAATCGGCCCCCGAGTTTTTCTGCCGGCTTGTTCATTTCGTGGCCCCTTGCCGAGACGCTGCCGGTGCCTCGCATGGAGCCCGCGCGGCGGCCCATTCCGGCTTCTTGAAATCCTTGGACTTCAACCGGGCAAACTCTGCGGCTGCGCCATCCGGATCGTCGATCCTGCAAAGAATACTCGCATGAAGCAGTTGAGCCGGCTTGTTCGCAGGATCGGTCAGCAAAACGCGCTCAAGTGTTGCCAGTGCATCGAGCAACGCACCCGATCCCGCTTGCAAACGGGCGAGGGCTATTCCGTCAGCGGGCTTGGCGCTGGCCAAAATCAACTGATCGAGAGCTTCCAAAGACTGAGCGCTCGCGGGCTGCGGTAGAACAGTCGATGCCACCATTAAAGCGAATGACGCTGACACCCCTCGGTATGCGTTGCTTGTCATGATCCCGGCACCCCTCGCTGACCATATTTAGCACTGAATGCCTACCACTAACAATAGAGCTAACCAGGGCGGTCGAAATGGCTCTGTCAGGGCAAATGCACCGACTGGCGGCTGAGGCAGTGACTGGCTAGGGCGCAATGCATGCCACGCCCCCACAAGCCTGCCAGTCCGTTCCGCTATTTCAGACGCGCGCCTCTCTCCGCTCCCACCAGCTACAGCCCCGGACGAGATCATTGTCGGGGCAGGCGGTGCCAGGTCAGGCGGTGCGGCAACTTAGGTCGCGGGTCCGCTGTTCGTTCTGGTTGGCAGCGAAGTCGAATGGTTTTTCCGGGAGTTGCAAGCCTACCGTTGTTTTTTGGCTTGGGGCGCGGTGAAGTCCGGA
This sequence comes from Sphingomonadaceae bacterium, assembly GCA_025356175.1. Taxonomy (GTDB): domain Bacteria; phylum Pseudomonadota; class Alphaproteobacteria; order Sphingomonadales; family Sphingomonadaceae; genus Novosphingobium. The sequence goes on from JANXUP010000039.1 coordinate 38,668, forward strand.
TCCTTGTTCGCCACCCAATCGACAAACTTGCGGACCGCAGGGTTGGCCAGCAGGCCTTCCACGTCCATCCCATAGCGCTGCAATTCAGAGTTGGTGAAGTTTGCGATCAACGTTTGTTGGCAAATGGGATGCATCGGCACGACATCGCGCCCGCCCCGGCTTTTGGGAACTGGATGATGCCAGACGATGGTTTTACCCGTCGGGCGTCCACAGAGCCAGCAGGGCGCAACGGGCGCCAGTTCCTCGACCTCGCCATGCACGTCTTCATATGAACCGTGTTTTGAATGCTTCCGCGCCATGCACCTGCCCGAATTTCCCAAGCTGGCGAGTACGCTTAGAGAAGCGCAGGAAGCTTTACCAGATCGCACCCGAACCAGCTGACAAATTTGCTCTGACAATACCGTCGGGACTGTCAGTCGCTCAGCCTGGTGAGCGCCGAGCCCTTGTGCGCGGCGATATGGTCGGTCTTGCTGCTCTTGATCTCATATTGTGGTGAATCGGTGCTCGCGCGGTGCGTGTGCCCCTTGTAATCGAAATCGCGGGTATGGACCCGGATGATCGTGCCGCTGACGTGACCGGCCTCCGAGTTCCACCCGACCTGATCGCCCACCTTGAATCGGTCAGTCATCTGCGCACTCCAAGCCGTGGGACCTTGCGGCCATTCCCAAGCCGACCTTAAGGCCCCATCTGTAACGCGTGAAGACGCTTGATTCCTTGCTGGCGGAGGTCCGCGCGTGTCGCGCCTGCGCCGACGTCCTGCCGCTGGGACCGCGACCCGTCATCCAGATGGCGGCGACCGCACGCGTCCTGATCGCCAGCCAGGCACCAGGTACAAAGGTACACGATAGTGGTATTCCCTTTTCTGACGCTTCGGGAGATCACTTGCGAGAATGGATGGGGGTGTCGGCGGACGAATTCTACGACGAGAGCAGAATTGCGATCATACCAATGGGGCTGTGCTATCCCGGGCGCCTGCCAACCGGTGGTGACGCGCCCCCGCGTCCCGAATGTGCTCCGCTCTGGCGAGAGCGGCTACTAGCGCAAATGCCTGACCTGCGCCTGACGCTGCTGGTCGGCACTTATGCTCAGACCCATGTGCTCGGGCCGGGCAAGATGACCGAGCGGGTGATGGGCTTTCGGGATCACCTGCCCACGTTTTTCCCGCTGCCGCATCCGTCGTGGCGTTCGCGGCACTGGGCGACGAAGAATCCGTGGTTCGGCGCAGACGTGCTGCCCGTGCTCCGCAGCACGGTTCGGGATGCGTTCGCATGACGCCAGTCGAACGCCTTCCCGTCCATACGATCGGCCATTCGACACGGAGCATCGTCGAATTCGTCGAGCTGTTGAAAACTGGTAGAGTGGAGATGGTCGTCGATATCCGCAGCACGCCTCGATCGCGGACCAACCCGCAATACAACCTCGATACCCTGCCGGAAGCGCTCGCGGCCTGGCAGATCGGCCATACGCGGATCGAGGAACTCGGCGGGCGGCGGAAGAAATCGAAGACGGTACCCCCCGAAGTCAACGGCTTCTGGACCAACCAAAGCTTCCACAATTACGCGGACTATGCGTTGTCCGACGAGTTTCGCATCGGCTTGTCACGGCTGACCGACCTGAGCGGCGGCCGGCGATGCGCGATCATGTGTTCGGAAGCAGTCTGGTGGCGCTGCCACCGGCGGTTCGTCGCCGACTATCTCCTTCATACCGGGATGGAAGTTTTCCACTTGATGGGGGCCGCGCGGGTCGATCCCGCCAAAATGAACATAGCGGCGCGCGCGGACGGCGCTTCGCTTGTGTATCCCGCGCTCGAAGTGGCTGGGTTATAGAGCGGGCAGGCTGTCGTAGAATTCGGCCTTCCTTCCGGATGCAGCCGGGCGGCTCGACGGGACGCGGCCCGGCGCCGGCTTGGCGCGGGCTTCCGCTTCTGCCAATTTAGCGCGTGAAGGTTCGGAAGCGGGAGGTATCGATGAAGGGCGGCGGCAGAAAACACAGGCCAAGCCCGGCTAGCGCGGGTTCGATGACCCAATGTTTGCCGTGCATCGTTGTGACTATCGCTGTCTTGCCATCGACCTCGAACGCGCGGTCGACTGCGGTCAGGCCGTGACCTTGGCAAAGTAGTCCGAACGCATGACTTCGACATCCGAGAGGAAAGTTACGCCAAGAAAAACGGCGACTTATTGTTTTTGATCGCTACAAAGCTGATCGTAGCTTCACCGATTGACAAAGCCGACGCCCTTTGCATTTTCGGTTATGTGGGACCATTGATGGGCATGGGGAAGACTCGATCAACTCGGCATGTCAAAGCGGCGGCGGCCCCGCGCTCGGCTCCGCAGGCCAAGTCGGGCGATGGTCCGAACGATAACCGCCCGAACGATAGCGGCCCGAACGATAGCGATCCGAATGATAACGGCACAGAACGAGCTGGCCATATGATCGTGGGCATCGGTGCATCGGCCGGCGGGCTTGACGCGTTCCGCTCGTTCATTTCGGAGATGCCGGCCGATAGCGGCATGGCCTTTGTTCTGATCCAGCATCTGGACCCCGATTACAACAGCGCGCTGGCCGAAATAATTGGCGATTGCACGACGATGCCGGTGGTGAAGGCCGCTGATGGAACCATCGCCGCTCCGAACACCGTTGCCGTTATTCCGCAAAATGCGATTCTGAAAATCGAGGGCGGCGTGTTGCGGGTCGCTCCGCCCGAAACGCCCACGGCGCGGCGGTCGTCGATCGATACCTTTCTGGTGTCACTGGCCGAAGATCAGGGTGAAAACGCCGTCGGGATCATCCTGTCGGGATTCGGCAGCGACGGCACGATCGGGATCGCGGCGATCAAGGAAGCTGGCGGCCTGACCCTTAGCGAAGCCGCGTTCGACCATCGCGCCAAGTTGGGCATGCCCCAAAGCGCTACCGCCAGCGGCTTTGTCGACTTTGTCCTGCAACCCCATGAAATGCCGGCGTGCTTGCTGGAATACCGGGACTTCAAATCCAGAGCGGCGCGCCATCCCCTGTTGGAATCGGCGGGCGCGGGCCGGAACAATCATCTGGTGACTATCTGCGCGGTGCTTAACAGCCGCCTGGGCCGCGATTTTGGCCAATACAAATTCAGCACGATGATGCGCCGAGTCCGCCGGCGCATGCAGGTGCTCCATATTGAAGACCCCAGCGAATACATCGCGCAGCTGCGCAAGCTGCCGAATGAACCTGATCTCCTGTTCCGGGAAATCCTGATTGGCGTAACCCGGCTGTTCCGTGACCCCGCCATGTTCGAAGCGCTGGCCGAGACCGTCTTGCCGGATTTGATTGCCAACGGCGGCCCGGACGACCCGATCCGCGTGTGGGTGGCGGGCTGCGCGACGGGCGAGGAGGCCTATTCGCTCGCCATTTTGTTCAAAGAGGCGTTAGCGCATGCCGAATCTACCCGAAAAGTTACGATCTTTGCGACCGATATAGATGACCGGGCTGTCATCATCGCCCGCGCCGGAATTTATAGCGATGCGATTGAGGCTGACACTACGGTCGAACGGTTGGAACGTCACTTTATCAAAGAGGGCCATCGCTACCGGGTGGCGAAAAATATTCGCGATATGTGTGTTTTTTCCACGCACGACCTGGTCAAGGACCCGCCGTTCTCAAAACTCGATATGGTATCGTGCCGGAATTTGTTGATTTATTTTGAATTGCCATTGCAGCAACGCGTTATCGCAAGCTTCCATTACGGGCTCAAACCCAATGGATTTTTATGGCTCGGCCCTTCAGAAACCATTGCCGCCAGTGCGCGGCTGTTCAAGGCGTTTGACAAGCGTAGCCGGATTTTCAGGCGGAACGACGTCGCCGCTGAAATCCCGCGGAGCCCGCCAACCAGCCGGATGAGCGGAACACCCCCCATTCAGCGTAGCGTTGAGGGCGACGGCATCGACGCGCAAGCCGCGCGGATGATGACGCAGCACGCGCCGGCCTATATCGTGATCGACGGCCAGCACGAGATCCAGCGGTTCTCGGGATCGGTCGCGAAATTCATGGAGCCGGTCAGCGGCGGCGCCAGCCTGAACCTGTTCCGGATGCTGCACGCCCAGCTGCGCCCGCCAGTCCGCAGCCTTGTTCGCAAAGCGGTTGAACAGCAGCGGTTGATCCAGGAAACGGTCACCTTTCAGGTCGCGGCTCAGGTTCACACAATCAACCTGATCGCCGAACCGATGGCTGAATCGGCTGGCGGTAAGAACTGTTTATTGCTGGCATTCCAGGAACTGCCGGCTGCCTCAACAGGTTTGCTCGATAAATCTGACCATGACGTCCCTGCTGTCGATCCTGAACACGGCGAACTGGTTGCGGCACGGGAGAAGCTGCAGACCATTACCGAGGAATTGGAGACCGCGAACGAGGAACTGCAAAGTTCCAACGAGGAGTTTCAATCGGTCAACGAGGAATTGCATTCGACGGTAGAGGAGCTGGAAACTTCCAAGGAAGAGCTGCAGTCGATCAACGAAGAGCTGCAAACCGTCAACGCCGAGCTGAACAATCGGGCCGACAGCCTGGTCAGGTCAAACAGCGATCTGGCCAATCTGTTCGATAGCACCTCGATCGCGACGCTGTTCCTCGACAACGGATCGCATATCCGCCGATTTACCCCCGCGATCACTGATATTTTCAATATCCGGGACGGCGACGAAGGCCGCCTCATCAGTGACTTCTCATCCCGCCTGGCCGGTTCCGCGCTGACCCAGGACATCGCCGCAGTGCTGCGTGATCTGGGTTCGCTGGAACGCGAAGCCGAATCAAAGGATGGCGCGGCGACCTATCTGGTCCGGGTCAAACCGTACCGCGATCTCAACAATGTTATCGACGGCGTCGTCATCACGCTCATCGATATTTCGGAACGCAAACTGCTGGAACGCGACAGAGCTCATCTGGCGGCCATCGTCACCTCTTCGCAGGATGCGATCCTCAGTCACGATCTCGACGGGAAAATCACCAGCTGGAACGCTGGCGCGGAAAAGATCTATGGCTACACCGCCGACGAGATCATCGGACAACCAATGTCCACGTTGTTGGACGATATCCAGGTCAATGAGTGGCCTGAAAATCTGGCCCGGCTCCAGCGCGGAGAGCTGATAAAAGATATCGATATCAGCCGGGTGACCAAGGGCGACCGGGTTATCTACGTCTCACTGACGATTTCACCCATGCGCGATGCGCAAGGCGCGATCATCGGGGCATCCGCCGTCGCGCGTGACATAGCTACGCGAAAAATAGCTGAGCAGCACTCCGAGATGCTGATGGCCGAACTCGATCACCGGGTTAAAAACATTCTCGCGGTCGTCTCGTCGATGGTCACCCAGACGCTCAAGGCGGGCGGAACCGCCCAGGCGGCGAAGGCGGAGATCGAAGGCCGGATTCAGGCAATCTCGCGCGCGCATGGCTTGCTGACCGAGCTTGGCGGGGTTGAAGGATCGCTGGCCAAACTCGTGGCGACCTAGCTTAAACCATACAAGCAGCGCGAGAACGTCACGGCGTCGGGCGACGATGTGGTGCTGACCTCGCGGGCAAATTTGAGCATGGCCCTGGCGATCCACGAATTGGCGACCAATGCGGTCAAATACGGCGCGCTCTCGACCGAAGAGGGGCATCTCGATGTGACCTGGCAGGTTACGGGTTCAGGCGACACGTCCGAACTTGAGCTGGTGTGGCTGGAAACCGGCGGGCCGCCCGTTTCAGCGCCCACCGGCCGGGGCTATGGAACCAAGCTGATCGAACTGAGCCTGGTCCGCAGTCTGGGCGCCACAGTGAACCGCGAATTCCTTGACGCCGGGGTGCGCTGCCGGATTTTGGTGCCGCTGACCAGCGACATCGGCCGCTTGCGCACGGCCGATCTTGCGGACGAGGCTTCGTGACCAGCAGCGGCGCAACAAGTTGCAGGGTGCTGGTGATCGAGGATGAGTCACTGGTTGGAATGGAAATCGAGTGTGTGATCGAAGAGCTTGGCCATGAAGTCGTGGGTCCGATCGCCGAACTGGATGAGGCGCTGGATGTGGCGGCGAACGAGGCACTGTGCTGCGCGATCCTCGACATCAACATCCGCGGCGGCCATTCTTATCCGGTCGCCGACATCCTCCGGGAACGCGGGTTGCCGGTGTTGCTGATGAGCGGCTATGATCGGCAGACCCTGCCCGAACGACTGCACGGGGAGGTCCTTCTCGCCAAGCCCTTCACATCCGAACAACTGGATACCGCAATTCGCAATTTGTGCGCCAGAGCGGTGATTTCCGTGCAATAGCAAAGCGCTGGGCAGAATTTCTGCCGGTTCGCAGAGGCGATCTTGGTTATGGCGAAAGATTTTCCCATCGTTTGCGTCGGCGGCTCTGCTGGCGGACTTGACGCATATACGCGTCTGCTGAAAAATCTGCCGGCGGATTTGGGCGTCGCGATCGTCATCGTAAATCACCTGCGCACCGTTTCCACCATGCTGCACCGGATCCTGCCAAGCTACACCGCCATGCCGGTAGAGCTGATCTCGGACCGGCTCGACGTGCGCCCGAACTGCGTGTTCATTATTCCGGAAAAACGCGATCTCCATGTCGAAAACGGCGAGTTTCGCCTGAAGACGATCTCGAAGCCGCATGGCTGGCCCGATGTCGTCACCGTCTTCCTCCGCTCTCTGACCGAGAACTGGGACGGTCAACTGATTGCGGTGATCGTATCAGGCTATGACGGCGACGGGGCGGCCGCGCTGTGCGGTATCCGCGAAGTTGGCGGGATCACGATTGCCCAGAAGCTCGATACGGCCGCGCAACCCGATATGCCGCAAAGCGCCATCGACAGCGGTTGTATCGATTTCATTCTCTCACCCGAACAGATCGCGCAGGAAATCCGCCGGATCGCCGATGGCGACCCGGACGCCCGCCGATACCGCCGCAAGCCCGGCAGTCCGTTGCGCTACGTCAACTCGCCGTACGACGTGATCCGAGACGCGTTGCGAATAGACTGACGGCTCCGCCAAGCAGCTGGACCAGCACACAAGGAACCGCGTCGGATGCCACAGGTCATTCTCCACCAGTACGATAGCTCGCCATTCTCCGAGAAGGTGCGGATCTGTCTGGGCATCAAGCGTCTGGCCTGGAGCGCAGTCGACCAGCCGGTCATCATGCCCAAGCCCGACCTGGTGCCGCTGACCGGCGGTTATCGCCGCATCCCGGTGATGCAGATCGGTGCCGACATCTATTGCGACAGCCAGTTGATCGTGCGCGAGCTTGATCGGCGCTTTCCGGACCGGCCGCTCTTTCCGCGCGGGAGCGAAGGTCTGGCTATCGGGTTCGAACAATGGTGCGACAAAGGGTTGTTCCAGTCGGCCGTCATGGCAATTTTCGGCTCCATCGGTGACAGCATCGATCCAGCGTTCATCACGGATCGTGAAGCACTGAGCGGCCAGCCGTTCAACATTGCGGCCATGAAAGCGCTGGCGCCATTCGCCTTCACCCAGATCAAGGCGCATGCCGCATTGCTGGCTGAGCAACTGGCCGATGGCCGCGCGTTCTTCGCCGGTGAAGATCCATGCCTCGCGGATGCTGCGGCCTATTACAATTTCTGGTTCGTTCGCAGCTTCTGTCCCGGGCCTGCCGACCGGTTCGCGGATCTTTCGAACTTCGACGCCTGGTATGACCGCGTCACCGCGATCGGCCACGGCACCCGCGCAGGACTGACGCCAGCGCAGGCGCTTCGGGCAGCCGCCACTGCGGAGCCCGAAGAGATCGGGACGCTGGCTGCCGAGGCTGACTTGAAGGGTAAACCGGTGTCCCTGGCGGCAACCGATTATGGCCGCGACCCGATTGTTGGAAGCTTTGCCGGCTCGACACCTTACAGCCTTGCAGTTGCGCGAAATGTGCCGGGCATCGGACTGGTCCAGATCCATGTTCCGCGCCTTGGCTATTCGCTCACCCAGACTTAGCAAGAAGCGGCGTTGACCGGATAAAGCGCCGTGCGGGACGTCACTTCCGGACGGCGCTGCCTTGACATTTTTGCATAAATCTCACGTGCTTAGGGAACCAATCCAGATACGGTTGGTTCCTGCGACATCGGGTTGCGCCGTCTCTTTTGGCATGCGCCCGCAACAGGAGATTTTTTCCATGATTAGTTCGAAAGCGCGATTCGCGCTGCTCAGCAGTGCGTCCACAGCAGTTGCAATTTTCCTCGCGCCTGCGGCCGCGCAGGCCCAGACGACTACCTGTTCGCAAGTTACCACCAGCGTCACCTGCGTTGACGGCATCAACACCGTGCTGACCGCTACCAATGATCCAGTTACCGCGACCGTCGCCGGACCCGGGCTGGTCACCACCAACCTCACGGGCGCATCGAACGTCACCTACACCATGACCGGGCCGATCGCGACCACAGGCGTGACGGCGGTCAACATGACCTCGACCGGCGGCGCACTGAACTTTGCCCCGGCTGGTTCGACCGCACCTGTCAACATCACCACCACCGGCGGCGCTGGCGCCAACGGGCTGGTTCTGAACACCGCGGGCCAGGCAGCTACCGTTACCGTCGGCAACATCTCGACCACGGGCACGAACTCGTTCGGTGTGCTGGCCACCGGCGGCACCGACCTGACGCTCAGGACCGGCAACATCTCGGTCACCGGCGCAGGCAGCACGGCGATCGATGCCGCAGCCCAGACCGGCAACATCAACATCAACGCCGGAAGCATTACCGCAACCGGTCGCGGTCTGCGCACCGTCGCCACCGGCACCAACACCATCGTCGCCGGCACCGTGACTACGGGTGATCGCGGTATCCTGGCCAACGGCAGCACCGTTTCGGTGACTGCGGGCAACATCATCACTTCGACCAACGGCGCGACCACGCCGGGCGGCTACGGCATCGCAGCGCAGGCTTCGACCGGCAATTCGACGGTTCGCACCGGCACGGTGAGCACGGTCAACGGCGCTGGCATCATCGCGACTTCGGCGGGCCTGACCGGTGCGGTCGATATCGGCGGCTGCTCCAACGTTACAACTTCGGGCAACAATGCCACTGCCGTGGTCGGCCAGACCGCGGGTACCGGCTCGGTCACGATCAACTGCGGCGCGCTGACCACCACCGGCGATAACAGCAATGGCGTCTTCAGCACCTCGAACGGCGGCAACATGCTGGTCACCACGGGCGCGGTGAACACGGCTGGCGTTGGCTCATACGGGATTACCGCCAATACCACCGGTGCGGGCACGGTTACCATCAATGCCGGCAACATCACCACCACCGGGCTTGGCTCGACCGGAATCTACAGCCGTGCCGGCACTGGCGCGGTCGATATCGGTTATGGCAACATCACCACGTCGGGCACCTTCAGCGGCGGCAACACCGCAGCTGCGCTCGACATTCTCTCCAACGGGTTCGTCAACCTGCGCGGCGCCGGTTCGACGATCCGTACCAACGGTGCCGGGACGATTGGTGCGCTGGTCTACGGCGCGGGCGTTACCGGTAACCTGGGCAATGTCACTGCCACCGGCCTTGGCGCACAGGGCGCGCTCATCACTGCGGGTTCGGCTCCGGTTAGTCTGACGGTCGGCAACGTTTCCACCACTGGCAACGCGCTGACGGTCAATGCCGGTGCCAACGCGGTCACGCTCAACACCGGAACGGTGACTGCCACCGAATTGGGCGCAGCGGGCACGGTGATTAACAGCACCGGCGCGATCACCTTTAACGGCGGCAAGCAGACTGCCAATGGCGCACCTGCGCTGCGCATCGCCGGCGGAGCGGGCGCGATCAACGCCACCGTTGCCGGCGCGGCGACGACCAATTCGGGTACCGCAGTGGCAATCAGCGGAACCGGCCCGTTGACCTTCGCCAATACCGGTTCGATCACCACCACCGGGCCAAGCTCGGCCGGGATCTTCATCAGCGGTGTCACCACTGCGGCGGTCACTTGCGGCAACGTCTCGACCATCGGGGCCAACAGCCCGGCGGTTGCGATCCTGGCTAACGGCACCACCAATGTAACCTGCGGCACGGTCAGCACCACCGGTGCTGCCAGCGATGGCGTGGCGATCACCAACACCGCCGGTACGACCACCTTCACCGGCGGCACGACCACTGCAACCGGGCTCGGCTCGCGCGGCATCGTGGTCAGCTCGTCGGCTCCAGCGGCAACCGGGCTGGTTACGGTCAACACCGGCGCGGCTACGACCAACGGCAATGCCGTGGTCGCCAGCTCGACCGGCGGAGCTAACGTGGCGGTCAACACCACCGGCAATGTCACCTCGACTACCGGCACCGGCATCTCCGCCACCACTGCAGGGACAACGCTGGTCAACATCGCTGCGGGCAACACCGTCACCGGCGTGCAGGGCGTCAATCTGGCCGGTACGGCTGGCAACACGCTGATCGTCAACGGGACGCTGTCCAACACCAGCGGCACCACGCCGTACACGGTGCTGCCGGGTGGGCCGTTTACGCTTACCCTTGGTGCCAACGGCTCCATCGTCGGCCCTCTGGCCTTCACCGCCGGGAACGACACGTTCAACAACCAGGGCACTTACGCGCTGCCGTTGTCGCTCGACTTCCTCGGCGGGACCGACGTGCTCAACAATTCGGGCACGCTGACCGGCTTTGCCGGGAACGCCTCGATCCTCGGTCTCGAGACCTTCAACAACTCGGGCCTGATCGACATGCGCGATGGCGCGGCCAACGACGTGATCACCCTTGCTGGCACCAACTACATCGCCACCGGCAACGCTTCGCTGGGGATCGACGTGGTCGGCAGCGGCGGGGTCAACCTGGCCGACAAGCTGATCATCGGCGGCACCACCACCGGGACTACCACCGTGCTGGCGAACTTCGTCAACCCGGTGATCGACCTGACCGGGCCGCTGATCGTCGACTCCTCGCTCAACAACCTGACTTCGGGTCAGTTCGTGCTCGCCGGTGCGGTCAATCAGGGGCTGATCAACTACGGCATCCAGGTCCGCGGCGGCGACGCCTATCTTGTCTCGACCGCTGATGCCCGGATCTTCGACACCGTATTCATCGGCCGCCAGATGCGCGACTTGTGGTACAGCTCGGCTGATGCCTACAGCTCGTACGCTACGGCTCGCCGGATCAGCTACGGCCAGGAACGCAGCCATCCGCTGGGCATCTGGGCGCAGCTTTACGGTGAGCGCCAGACGTCGGGCGACAACAGCCGCGCGGTATCGGCATTTGGTTCGAACTTCACCGTTTCCGACCGGATCCGTACCAACATCGAGGGTGCGCAAGGCGGCCTTGACTTCGGTGCGTCGAACTTCGTGATCGGCGTCACCGGCGGCTACGAACGCGCCCGTGGGTTCACCCCCAACGCCGCACTGGTTCGTACCGAAGGCCACAACTATGGTGCATATGCCCAGTTCGGCATGACCTCGGGCCTTTATGCCGGGGTACTGGTCAAGCGTGACGATCTCCACACGACCTACAGCAACGGAGCGATCGTCAACGGCTTTGCCGCACCAAAGTCGCGCACCGATGGGATCGAGGGCGAAATTGGCCTGCGCACCGGGGGCATGAACAACATCAACTTCGACTTCGGGGTTGGCTTTGCCTATGTCCATTCGAACTTCGATGCGTTCAACTTTGGCAACATCGCCTTTGCCCGTGACGAGCTCACCAGCGAGCGCGGCCAGGCTCATGCCCGGGCGACGTTCTCGGGCGCGATTGCACCGTTCATCGAAGTTCGCGGCTTCCACGAATTCCGCGACAGCAACAGCTACCTGCTGCAGAGCGGGCTCGTGACTTCGACCCTCGACGGCTCCAACAAGGGCACCTGGGCGCGGATCGAAGCCGGTATCGGCGGCGGCAACAAGGGCGGGCCGCTGATCAGCGCCTGGGCCAACGTTGGCGATACCACTGGCTTCGGCCTGCGCGCGGGCTTCCGCTTCTAACGCGGTCCGGCACGGATCAAGGAACAAGGGCGTCCGGTGCAAACCGGGCGCCCTTTTCAATTGGCAAGGTGAGCGGCGGGAAGGGAGCCAGCGAAAATGCGCATGGCAGGTGCATTGTTTGCAACGTTAACTTGGCCTCGCTCGTTGTAAGGGCAAACGGGAGGTTTGCGGGCTGTGATTGGCCGCTTGCCCGCAGGAGGCGTCATGACCGCACTATTGCTCGCCCGGGCGCAATTCGCCTTCACGCTGAGCTTCCATTTCCTCTTCCCGGCGTTTTCGATCGGCCTGGCGAGCTTTCTCGCGGTGCTCGAGGCGCTGTGGCTCAAGACCGGGGCCGGGGTCTACGCCAACCTTTACCGTTACTGGTTGAGGATTTTCGCGGTCGTGTTTGCGATGGGCGTCGTCTCGGGCATCGTCATGTCATATCAGTTCGGCACCAACTGGTCGGTTTTCTCGGACAAGGCCGGGCCGGTGATCGGCCCGCTGATGGCTTACGAAGTGCTGACCGCCTTCTTCCTTGAAGCGGGCTTTCTTGGCGTCATGCTGTTCGGGATCAACAAGGTCGGGCCGCGCCTGCATTTTGTCGCCACTCTGGCCGTGGCCGTGGGCACTTTCATCTCTGCGTTCTGGATCCTCGCGGTCAACAGCTGGATGCAGACCCCGACGGGTTATGAGATGGCGCCCAACGGCCAGTTCGTTCCGGGGCCGAGCTGGCTGGCGATCATCTTCAATCCCAGCTTCCCCTACCGGCTGGTGCACACCGTACTCGCTGCGTACCTGACGACCGCCTTCGCGGTGGGTGGGGTCGGCGCCTGGCACCTGCTCCGGGACCGCCACAACCCCGGCGCGCGCAAGATGTTCTCGATGGCCATGTGGATGGCGGCCGTGGTCGCCCCGCTCCAGGTTTTCGCCGGCGACCTGCACGGCCTCAACACGCTCGAACATCAGCCGGCCAAGGTCATGGCGATGGAAGGCCATTACCAAAGCCACCCGCACGGTGCCCCGCTGATCCTGTTCGGCATCCCCGACAGCAAGGCGCAGCGGGTCGACTACGCCATCCAAATTCCCCAGGCCTCCTCGCTGATCCTGAAGCACGATCCGAACGCGCCGCTGGCCGGGCTCGACACGATCCCGGCAGCTGACCGGCCGCCGGTCGGGATCGTCTTCTGGGCCTTCCGGGTGATGGTCGGGCTTGGCATGGCGATGTTCGGGCTGGGACTGTGGAGCCTGCTCGCGCGCTGGCGGGGCAAGCTGTTCGACTGGACCTGGCTGCACCGCGGTGCGCTGGCGATGGGCCCGGCGGGCTTCGTGGCCGTGCTGGCTGGCTGGATCGTTACCGAGGTCGGACGCCAGCCCTTTACGATCTATGGCCTGCTGCGCACCGCGGACAGCGTCTCGCCGCTCGCCGCGCCAGCCGTGGCGGCCTCGCTCGCGGCCTTCGCGACAGTTTATTTCGCGGTGTTCGGAACCGGTATCTGGTATCTGCTGCGGCTGATGCACAAGCCCCCCGAAGCGCATGAAGCCCCGCCATCTGCCGCTCCGATCAGAAGCGCGGGTATCACCCCGGCACCGCAGCTGGCCGAAGGCGATGCCCTGCCCGGCACGCCGGACAAGGAGACCGAATGATGGATCTCACCGTCATCTGGGCCGGGATCATCGGCTTCGCCATTACCGCCTATGTGATCATGGACGGCTTCGATTTGGGCATCGGCATCCTGTTCCCGCTGTTCGAGGTGGGCAGCAAGCGCGATACCGCAATGAACAGCATCGCGCCCGTGTGGGACGGCAACGAAACGTGGCTGGTACTGGGCGGCGGCGGGCTGCTTGCGGCCTTCCCGCTGGCTTATGCGATCATCCTTCCCGCGCTTTACGCACCGTTGATGGCCATGCTGCTGGGGCTGGTGCTGCGCGGCGTGGCCTTCGAATTCCGCTGGCGCGATCCGGCGCACCGCCCGCTGTGGGATATCGCCTTCACCGCCGGATCGCTGGTTGCCGCCTTTGCCCAAGGCGTAACCCTGGGGGCCTTGCTGCAAGGTATCACGGTCGTCGGCCGCGCTTACGGCGGCGGCTGGTGGGACTGGCTCTCGCCATTTTCCATCCTGACCGGAACCGGGCTGGTGGCCGGCTATGCCTTGCTGGGTGCCTGCTGGCTCAACTGGAAGACCGAGGGCGACCTGCAGGATCAATGCGCTCGCTACGCGCGGCGGCTCGGCATCGTCCTGCTCGCCGTCATAGCTGCGGTCAGCCTGGCCACGCTGACGCTTGAGCCGCGCTATGCCGAGCGCTGGCTCGCCTGGCCCGGGATTCTCGCCACGGCGCAGGTCCCCCTGGCCACCCTGATCGTCTCGTTCATGTACTATCGAAGCCTGGCGCGGCGCCGCGATGCGCAACCGTTCTTCTGGGCGCTGGGCCTGTTCGGCCTGTGCCTGGTCGGGCTGGGAATTTCGATCTGGCCGGACGTGATCCCGGCGCGGGTGACCATCTGGCAAGCGGCGGCACCTTACCGCAGCCAGGCGTTCATGCTGGTTGGCGCCGCTGTGCTGGTCCCGGTGATCCCGGCCTACACCGCCTGGGCCTATTGGGTCTTTCGCGGCAAGGTCGGCAGCGACGGTTACCACTGATGGCGCGATGGCAGCGCCTTGGCTGGTTCGTGGCGATCTGGGCCGCCAGCGTGACAGCGGTCGTCCTGTTGGGTCAGGCCATTCGTGTCATGGTGCGGCCTTGAGCTTCGACGGGCCGGTCAACCCTTGCCGGTGCCTGTCAATGCGGGATCTCCGGCACCGGCCCGTCCCGCAAGAAGCTCATCGACCGATTGGGCGCGGCCGGGATCGGTGGGTTCGGCGGGTTCGGCAGCGCCGGTCACTTCGCGTTCCAGCGCAGTCCTGATCCGCTCGATTTCGGCCTCATCGAGCCGTTCGATCCCCACGAACCCACTGCGCGCATCGGCGATGGCGCGCAAGATCTCGTCGAGCTTGGCCTGGATCGCGGCACCGTCGCGGTTCTGGCTGTTCTGGATCAGGAACACGGCCAGAAAGGTCAGCACCGTGGTCGCGGTGTTGATGACCAGCTGCCAGGTATCCGAATAGTGGAAAAGCGGGCCACTTAGCGCCCAAACAATACACGCCCCAGTCGCGCCGAGGAATGCCTGGGGCCGGCCCATCAGGGTGGCGCAGCGCGAAGCGAGCTGCGCGAAAGATGGGCGCTTCATGGCACGACCCGCGCCGGCAATGAAATGTGGTGGGTATTTTGCATGTGACATAAAACACGCCGCCCGGACGGAAGTTCCCGCGCCGTTTGGGTGGCGGACGGGCATTTGCCGGAATTGCGTAACCACAAATAAACCATTGCCGCGCACATTGGGCTTTCCGCCAAGTCCGGGAAATGCGTGTGACCACCATCGTCATCGATGGATTGAACGAAGAAGACTTCCGCCGTTCGGTCCAAAACAGATTGCGTGAGGGACGAGTCGCCCCGGCGATTGCGCGCTTGCGCACGCTGCTGGCGCCTTACGCCGGGCCCGATGGTCCGCTGCCCGAACGCTTCCTCACCGTGACGCCGGCCGAACTGATATTCTCAGGCTGGGAAAGCCTGGGCGATGCCATCGCCCGCCATGATCGTCCGGGACGGCTGGTCACCGCGCTGGGCATCGCTTTTGGCTGGGCTGGCGAAGAAGTACCGCAGCCCGATGCCGAGGGACGGCTGCAACCCTATCTCGAAACCGCCTATTTCAACGACGATTCGTTCCCTTTCTCGCAAAGCAGCCGCGATAACCTGCTTGAAGGCTATTCGGCGGAAGGCTGCACCTGGGGCGGCGATAACCTGGCGGTCGATACCGCCTTGGTAGTCCACGGGATCGATGACCTTTACGGAGCGCTGGCCGCGCTGGAAGCACACCTTCTGGCGAGCGACGAGCCAGATGAAACCGGGCTGGTCGCCGGCTCGATCGGAGCCTGCCTGCTCTCGGCCTTGCTGGTCGAGGCGGTCAAGGTCCAGATCGCCAACCACGGCCTGCCGCGCCCGGTCTGCGTGACCGCTGGCAGCAACGGGGTTTACCCCTATTTCGACGCGCCGATTGCCGGAATGCCGGCCGGCGTGCTCAAGGCCAACGAGAATGCCGAAGACATGGTCCCGGCGGATCAGGGTGTGCCGGTTCCGCGGTATTCCAGCCTGCTGGTGACCAGCATTCCCCGGGCGCGCAAACGTGCGGTGTTGGTACTTAGCGAAAACGAGGACGAGACGGCGCATCGGCTCGCCGGACTGCGGCAGTTGCATCACCCCGAACCCGAAGCGCCGGTCGTCCCGGCACCAGTACCAGAGCCAGAGCGTTTCGAACCCGGCGCTCCCGAACCGGAGCCGGTTCTGGCGCATGAAGCCGGCGGCCTGCTGCTCGCCAAGAAGCCGCCCAAGACCAGCAGCGACTTTCGCGACATGCTCACCCCGCGCGAAGGCGATTTGCAGCAGCGCTTGCAGAGCCTGCTCGCCACTCACACTCCGCGCCCCGCCGAAGCCGAGCACCTGCCCGAACCAACGCTCGACCGGGAACCGGAAGCAGAACTGCCCGCCGAACCGCCAAGGCTGGAGCAGGAAATCCAAGCTGAGGCCCAAGCCCTTGTCGTTGGCGAAGCCGAGTCCGAATGGTTCGAGGATGAACCCAGACCTTCGCGCTGGGCGCGGATGAAGTCCTGGATTGGTGCCTTGGGCCGCCGCCGCGCGGACTAAGCCGCCACAACCCCTGTTTTTGCGCGCGGCCGTTGGCTGGTTCCGGTGATATCCGCCGCATGCACTCGCGCGCTTGAGTGACGCAGGCATTGCGCTAGGTTGCGGGCAAGGCTGGCAACCGGCCACGTGGAGAAGAGAAATGGCATCGAAACTGGAAGTGCCGGCCCATTGGCCGGTACGCTCGCTGGGCGAGATCGAGGCGCTGCTGTGCGCGCCGGGTGCACCGTTCGAAATGGAGGTCGTCCAAATTCGCGGAGTCCCGACCCGGGTGTGGAAGAACGCCCCGGCCAGCCTTGCCGCGCTTGCTGCGGTCGGACGCAGCCACTGCGATGCGACCTTCCTGGTGTACGAAGACGAACGGGTAACCTTTGCCGCGTGGCACAAGGCAGTGGCAGCGCTGGCGGCGGAACTGCAGCGGCTTGGCGTGACCAAGGGTGACCGCGTCGCGCTGGCCTCACGCAACCTGCCCGAATGGCCGGTGGTGTTCTTCGCCACGACTGTGCTGGGCGCAATCTGCGTGCCGCTCAACGCATGGTGGACCGGACAGGAGCTGAGCTACGGCCTGACCAATTCGGGTGCCAAAGTGCTGGTCTGCGATGGCGAGCGGCTGGCCCGGATCGAACCGCACCTGACCGAGCTGCCAAACCTGGCGACGGTGATTGTCTCGCGGCTGGCCGAGGCTCCCGCCGGCGTGCTGCGGCTCGAAGACCTGATCGGCACTTCGCAGCAGTGGCCGGGCCTGCCCGATGCCGACTTGCCCCCCATCGAGATCGCTTCGGACGACCCAGCGACAATCCTTTATACCTCGGGCACCACCGGCAATCCCAAGGGCGCGCTGGGCACGCACCGCAACCTTACCACCAACATCATGTCGGGCGGCTATGCTGCGGCACGCTCGGTGCTGCGCCGCGAAAATGCGCTGCCCGAGCCGGCCAGGAAAGTTTTGCTGACGGTCATCCCGCTGTTCCACGCCACCGCCTGCTCGGCCACGCTGATGGGCGCGATCGCGGGCGGGCACACCATCGTGCTGATGTACAAGTGGGACCCGGTCCAGGCCTTCGGAATCATCGAGCGCGAAAAGGTCAACGCCACTGGCGGGGTGCCGACCATCGCCTGGCAGCTGCTCGAGCATCCCGACCGCGACAAGTACGATCTCTCGAGCATCGAGACGATCGGTTACGGCGGCGCGCCTAGCGCGCCCGAACTGGTCAAGAAGATCTTCGAGGTGTTCGGCGCGCTCCCCGGCAACGGCTGGGGCATGACCGAAACCTCGGCCACGGTCACCACCCATTCGGCCGAGGATTACCTGGGCCGCCCGACCAGCTGCGGGCCGCCGGTGGCCGCCGCCGACCTGCAGATTCGCAGCGATGACGGGGTGACCTTGCTGCCCAGCGGCGAAGTGGGCGAACTGTGGGCGCGCGGGCCGATGATCGTCGCGGGCTACTGGCAAAACCCTGAGGCCACGGCGGCAACCTTCGTCGATGGCTGGGTGCGCACCGGCGACCTGGCCTGGCTTGACGCGGAAGGCTTCTGCTTCATCGCCGACCGGGCCAAGGACATGGTCATTCGCGGCGGCGAGAATATCTATTCGTCCGAGGTTGAGAACGCGCTTTACGAGCACCCCGCGGTTACCGACGCGGCGGTGGTCGGCATTCCCCATCGCACGCTGGGCGAAGAGCCGGCGGCGGTGGTCCACCTCGCGCCTGGCAGCAGTGCCAGCGAAGACGAACTGCGCAGCTTCGTGCGCGAGCGGATCGCCGCGTTCAAGGTGCCGGTGCGGATCCTGTTCCATCCCGAAACCCTGCCGCGCAACGCCAACGGCAAGATCTTGAAGAAAGAGCTGAGGGGGCTGTTCGGCGAGTAACAACAGTGCACAAGTGCAGCACAAACAGGTCAACCTGCACCACAACCCGACAGCAATTGTTCGAATTTAATAAGCTATTTCAATAGCTTGGCCGAAATTCAGGGCATTTCGCGCGGGCCGGACCGCTTGGGACCGTGGCTGGCGAAAGGCAGCGCCGCCATAACCGAACATCGTGCTGTAGGAAAATGCCGCACCACGGGCGCGTTTACGCTTTGGTAAGCCCGCCGCGCGACAATGCGGCATGGCCCACGTGCTCGCTACCGTCTTTGTCCGGCCCTTGCCCGATCCGGCCGAGCTGCTGCGCCGGGCGATGGTGGTGAGCTGCGCGCTGGCTCTGATCCTGGCCGGCCCGGCCGTTCCACTAGGTTTGTAACAGCTTCCACAACGCCGCGAGCGCTGACAGCGCGAGCACCCCGCCAGTAAATCCGCGCCAGGCCTTGTCGCTGATCTTGCCGAAGGCCAAGTGTCCAAGCCAGTTGCCGAGCAGCACTGCGGGGAACAAGATCGCGGCCAAGGTGGGCTCGCGCACCGTTGCGACTCCCAGCAACGTGGCCGAGACCACTCCGGCCAACGACGTTGCGAGGAAAATCGTCATCATCGAGGCGCGCGCCAGACCGGCCGGGATTTCGCGGCGCAGGTAATAGGGCACCACAGGCGGCCCGGGCATGCCGGCAAACCCGGTCAGTATTCCCGAAAGCAGTCCGGTTCCGCCCGTCTCGGGCAGGCTTGGCGCATAGTGCGCGGGCTTCTTCGGCAGCAAAATCAGCAGGAACGAACCAAACGCGATCAGCGCGATCAGCAACCGCGCCAGCGATGGATCGGCGATTGACAGCAGCCACACGCCAAGCGGCGTAGCGAGCATCGCCATCAGCGAAATCTGGAAAGCGCTCCGTTCGCTCGCACCCAGGATTTTCTTGAGGCCGACCAATCCAATCAGCAGCCCCAGCCAGTTCGCCACCACCACCGCCTCACGCGGCGGGATTGCCAGCCCCAGCACCGGCACCAGCAGAATCGCCATGCCGAACCCCGCAAGGCCCCGCACGAACGCCGCCCCCAGCGCCGCAGCAACCGCGACGGCGATTTGCAGCTCGGTCAGCCCGCCCAGCAAGTCAGCGCAAATCCGGCGGCGTGGCCTGGGCCTTGAGCATGGCAATCGCCTCGGCCAGCGGCATCACTTTCTGGTGCTCCGCGTCCATCGAGCGCAGCGCGACGGTGCCCTCTTCGGCCTCGCGCTTGCCGAGCACCAGCAGGTGCGGAACCTTCTTCAGGGAATGCTCGCGCACCTTGTAGTTGATCTTCTCGTTGCGCAGATCGGCCTCGACGCGGATCCCGGCAGCCTCAAGCTGGCGCACCACATCGCGGGCATAGTCATCGGCATCCGAGACGATCGTCGCGACCACCGCCTGCACCGGGGCGAGCCACACCGGCAGCTTGCCCGCGTAGTGCTCGATCATGATCCCGATGAACCGCTCGAACGTGCCGAGGATCGCGCGGTGAAGCATCACCGGACGGTGCTTTTCGCCGTCCTCGCCGATGTAGCTCGCGTCGAGCCGTTCGGGCAGCACAGTGTCGGTCTGCAGGGTGCCGCACTGCCACGTCCGCCCGATCGCATCGGTCAGGTGAAACTCCAGCTTGGGCGCATAGAACGCGCCTTCGCCGGGCAGCTCTTCCCAGCCGAACTGCTCGGTCGCGCGGCCGGTGGCGATCACCGCATCGCGCAGGCTCGCCTCGGACCAGTCCCACATTTCGTCCGAACCGAACCGCTGATCGGGGCGCAAGGCGAGCTTGATCGCGTAATCGGCGAAACCGAGGTCCTTGTAGATCAGGTCGAGCAGGTCGCAGAATGACTTCACTTCTTCGACCAGCTGGTCGGGCCGCACGAAGATATGCGCATCGTCCTGCGTGAACTGACGCACCCGCATGATCCCGTGAAGCGCACCGTGAGCCTCGTTGCGGTGGCAGCAACCGAACTCGGCCATCCGCAGCGGCAGGTCGCGGTAGCTCTTGATCCCCTGCTTGAAGATCAGGATGTGCGCCGGGCAGTTCATCGGCTTGAGCGCCATCCAGTCGGCCTCGCCGCTGATAACCGGACCCTCATCCTCGGTGTTGGGCACTTCGTCGGGGATGACGAACATGTTCTCGCGGTATTTGCCCCAGTGGCCCGATTGCTCCCACTGCTTGGCGTCCATGACCTGCGGGGTCTTGACCTCGTCATAGCCTGCCTGATCGAGCCGGCGGCGCATGTAAGCCTCCAGCGCGCGCCAGATCAGGTAGCCCTTGGGGTGCCAGAAGACCGAGCCGTGTGCTTCGCTCTGAAGGTGGAACAGGTCCATCTCCTGCCCCAGCTTGCGGTGATCGCGCTTGGCCGCTTCTTCCAGCCGGTTTAGGTGAGCATCAAGCTGTTTTTTGTTTAGCCAACCGGTGCCGTATATGCGCGACAACTGATCGTTCTTTTGATCGCCGCGCCAATATGCACCCGACACTCGCGTCAGCTTGAATGCAGCCGGATCGAGCTTGCCAGTCGAGGGCAAGTGCGGCCCACGACACATATCAAACCAATCGTCCCCAGACCAATAGACCGTCAGCTCTTCGCCCTCGGGAAGTTCTGCTGCCCATTCAGCCTTATATATCTCGCCAGCTTCCTGCCATTTGGCGATCAGCTCGTCACGCGCAATCACTTCGCGTCTGAGCGGCTTATCCTCGGCGATAATGCGGCGCATCTCGAACTCGATATTCGCCAGTTCACCGTCAGTGAACGCACCTCCAACCGGGGCAAAGTCATAATAGAAGCCGTCGTCGGTTGAGGGACCGAATGTGATTTGAGTGTTGGGATGCATTCGCTGCACCGCTTCGGCGAGAACATGGGCAAAGTCGTGCCGCGCCAGTTCGAGCGCGTCGGCCTCGTCGCGCGAGGTGACCAGCGCGAGTTGCGCATCGCCGGTGAACGGCCGCGACAGGTCAACCAGTTCGCCATTAACCCGCGCCGCCAACGCGGCTTTCGCAAGGCCTGGGCCGATCGCTGCGGCAACGTCTGCCGGAGTCGATCCCATCGGCATTTCGCGCGACGAACCATCGGGCAGGCTGATCTTGAACTGGTCTGACATGCTCATTCTTTCGCGTTTCTGCGCGGCGCTTTGGCACAAGCGGGCGCGCACCGGAAGGGGCGGCGTCGGTATCGATCAGGTTTGGGTGGTGACGCCAGCCATCCGAACCAGTTACTGGCCCAGGACGGCGGCGCGGCTTCGGCTCAGGCGAAGACGGCCAGCCCCGGGGTTGCCCGGGTGGTGGTAGTCAGTGTCGAGGCGAAGCGCTGCGTCATCGCGAGGTCTGATAGCAGGCAGTGGTGAACAATTCAATTGCCGCAGCGCCGCGTGGGGCGGCGAGCAAGGAATGGTTCGCACAGAGGCGCAGACAAGTAAGCCGGGACGCCGAGGCGTTGTGCCAAACCGCATTCTCCCCGTTAAATGTTCGTTGCCCGAGAATCAGCCCGGTAGCGAGCTAAGCGGCTGCGCCGCAAACGCGGCACCTCTGCGCCTCACTTTCTCCTCTGCGCCTCTGCGTGAACCAGTTTTTCCTTCAGCTCTCCGAAAACTTCCGCTGCCCGGCCAGCACGGTCATCCGCTTGGTCCCGCTCAGCACGGTGCTGCGCTGGCGCACGGTCGCAAGGAAGCGGTACTCCGAACTGGCCGAGGCCGAGGTCAGTTCGACCGCCATATAGCCGCGCTGCGACATGTCGCACCACTTGAGCTGCGGGTTACGCGCGACCGTGGCCCGCGCCATTTCATCGGGCTTCAGCCAGCGGATCGATCCTTCCGCGCCGGGCGAGGTGACCGAGGTTCCGGCCATCTCGACCCCGACCAGCGTGCCCTTGCGGTCAAGATCGAAGGCCCAGGCGTTGTGGCTGTCGCCCGACAGCACCACCAGATTGGCATCGGCGTTGAGCGCGGACTTGAACAGCCGCTCGCGTGCGGCGGGATAGCCGTCCCACGAATCCATGTTGAGCGGCAGATCGACCTTGCCCG
Organism: Sphingomonadaceae bacterium; assembly: GCA_025356175.1. GTDB lineage: Bacteria > Pseudomonadota > Alphaproteobacteria > Sphingomonadales > Sphingomonadaceae > Novosphingobium. The sequence goes on from JANXUP010000039.1 coordinate 61,182, forward strand.
CCGCGACATCGACGATCAGGCGGTCCTTGATGAAGTTCGACGTGGTGACGGGCATCCCGGCGATCACGTCTGGCCCCATCGCGATGCTGCCCATCACAATCTGCTGCGCCACGACCTGCCACGGCTTGCGCGCCTTGACCGAGGTCTTGAGCGCGCCCGCCAGCCAGGCTTCCTGCGTGGCACCAAGCAGCGTGTGCGCGGGATCGCGCCAGGTGCCGTCGCGGAACTTTGCCAGCGCCGCCTCGGCCTGATCCTCGGGCAGGCCTTTGGCGACGCCGAGCATGTCGACTTGCTTGGTCCGCGCGGTCAGCCGACTTTCGATCTTGAACAGCGTCGCCAGTTGCCCGATCTCGTAAGTGCCCCAATCGTGGTCCGAAACCGGGAGCCATTCGCGGTAAGCGCGGCGCGCGGCAGCCTTGCGCATGGCCCACGGGCCTTCGCTGGCGGCATCGTGGTTTTCCGCGCCGTCCGCATAGCTGTCGTTGGCGCTTTCGTGATCGTCCCACATCAGCACCCACGGCAGCAGCTGGTGGAGCCGCTGAAGGTCCGGGTCGGCGCGGTAAGTGGCGTGGCGTTCGCGGTAAGTGGCCAGCGTCGCCGCTTCGTCCACCGGCAGGACGCGGCCTTCGAGGGTTTGCTTGGCGCTCGGATATTCGCCGCGCTTGTACTCATAGTAATAGTCGCCGAGGTGCACCGCGAGATCGAAATCGTTGTTTTCTGCCGCGTGGGCATAGGCGTTGAACCAGCCGAACCCGAAGTTCGAGCATGAGAACACCGCCATTCGGAACTTGTCGGTTTTGCCCACCGGGAGCGTGCGGGTGCGGCCGGTGACCGACTTGGTCCCGTCGGGCGCGATGAAGCGGTAATGGTACCAGGTGCCGGGCCGCAGCCCGGCCGCGTGGCCTTTGGCGCAGCTGTCTGCGTTGGGCGAAGCCAGCGCTTCGCCGTGCGCGACGATGTGGGCGAACTGGTCGTCGCTCGCCATTTCCCAGCGCAGCTTGGCTTCGCCGCCGCTGACGTAGCGGGTCCACAGCAGCACGCGGGTCGCGCCCGGCTCGCCGCTGGCGACGCCGTGCGAAAAGCCCTTGGGCACCTGTGCGAGCAACGGCACCCCGGCTCCCGCCAGTCCGAGCACCGCGAGCTTCATCGCAGCGCGGCGGCTGGCCGGCAGGATCGGGGCCGGTTCTGGCGGGTACATCGACATCGCTATCTCCCTGAATTTTGCGCTAGCCTAGCGCGGTTTCGTGACAGGGCAAAGTCGGCGTTCGGCCACCAATGACAAGTTCCCTTGACTTGTGACACGAATCATGACAAGTTACCTTTACTTCATTGCAAGGACACTTGACCATGACCCCAATCCGCACCAGCCTGTTCTGGGCCGCCGCCTTCATCCTCCTCGCGCTCGCCAACCGCTTAAGCCTCATCGCCGACAAGGATGCGACCACGATGTTTGCCGTGCTGCCCGCGCTGTGGGTGACCAGCGGCGGACTGGGGCGTTGCCGCTGGCGCAAGGTGGCGGCGTGACCTGGTCCTCACGCTGGCGGGTGGCTGGTCGGCACCCCGGGCTGTGGGGGTTGGTGTTCGGCGGCGGGATGGGCATCATTGCCTGGCTTGAAGACAGCCAGCGGATCGCCTTCCCGGTAAACCTGCTGCTGATTGCGCTCGTGTCGCTCAGCCTGATCCCGCTCGGCCACGCCATCCGCAATCGGGAGGTCGCCTGCGGGATCAATTCTCCGGCTTTGCGCACTTACAACCGCCGCGCGCTGGTCTGGGCCTTCGCTTACATGGGCGCGCTGGCAATCGCGCTAACCGCGCGCAACACCTGGCACCCCGCCGGACCGGTGCTGTGGCTGCTGGCCGTGCTGCCAAGCCTGCCGATCTTCTATTTCGTCTGGTCGCTGGGGCGCTATCTGGCCGAAGAGCAGGATGAATACCTGCGGATGCGGCAGATCCAGTCCGGCCTGTTCGCGACCGGACTGTTGCTGGTGGTCGCCACGTTCTGGGGTTTCCTCGAGACTTTCGGGATCGTCCCGCACGCCGAGGGCTGGTGGGCCATCGCAATCTGGGCGGCCGGGCTGGGCCTGGGCAATTTCATCCAGACCCTGCGTGACCGGCAGGATCGCAATCCATGAACAGCCGCCTCAAGGTCCTGCGCGCGGAGCGCAGCTGGAGCCAGCAGGATCTGGCCGAACGGCTCGGGGTCTCGCGCCAGAGCGTCAACGCGATCGAGACCGGCAAGTACGATCCCTCGCTCCCGCTCGCCTTCCGCATCGCCGACTTGTTCGAAATGACCATCGAAGACGTGTTCCAGCGTGACTGAGCAGCGCCGATTGGGCATGCTCGCGGAGCATGAGCGAAACCCGGTTCCACACCCTGGCTGACGGCCGCCGGATCGCGTTCCGTTTTGCGCCGGGCAGCGGTCCGGCGCTGGTCTTCCTGCCGGGCTACATGAGCGACATGGCGGGCGGCAAGGCCACCGCAGTGTTCGATTGGGCGCGCGGGCAGGGTCGCGCCTGCCTGCTGCTCGACTATTCGGGCTGCGGGCAAAGCGATGGACGCTTTGCCGATGGCACGCTCAGCTGCTGGCGCGATGAAGTGCTCGGCCTGATCGATGCCTGCTGCACAGGCCCGGTGGCGTTGGTCGGTTCGTCGATGGGCGGGTGGCTGATGCTGCTGGTCGCGCTGGCCGCGCCGGACAAGGTGGCGGCGCTGGCCGGGATCGCAGTGGCGCCGGACTTTACCGACTGGGGCTATGACGAGGCGCAGAAGGCCCGGCTGGCGGCGGGGGACACGGTTTACGAGGACAACCCCTATGGCCCGGAGCCCACGCCCATGCACGCAGCGTTCTGGCACGACGGCGAGGCGCAGCGGTTGCTCGGCAGCGAAATCGCCCTGACTTGCCCGGTGCGCCTGATCCACGGACAAGCCGATGCCGATGTGCCGTGGGACCTGTCCTTGCGCCTGGCGCAGCGGCTGCGTTCAACCGATGTGCAGGTCGTGCTGGTCAAGGACGGCGACCACCGGCTCTCGCGCGACGCGGATATCGCCCTGCTGCTGCGCACGATCGCTGCCCTGCCCTGCGATACCTTGCCGTGATATCGGGAACCGAATTTTCATGCCGCTGACCCTGCTTCTGCCCTTGCTTGCCCAAGTCGGCCCCGGCGGCGCGCTGCCACAGGCCCCGCTGCCCGTACACCGCGCCAAGCCCGCGATAAGCCAATCCGCGCCCACCTCGCCGCCTGCCACAATCCTGTCGGCCGGGCTGCAGACCTGCCTCAAGCTGGCGCAGGACAACCCGTCCGACGCGATCGACGAGGCCGAAGGCTGGCTGGCGGCGGCCAAGGCCATGAAGGACAAGGCCGGCGCGCAGCAATGCAAGGCGCTGGCGCTGACCCGCACCGAGGGGTGGGCCGAGGCAGCAACATTGTTCCTCGCCGCGCGCGAAAATACGCCCGCGAACGAGCCCGGCGAGCGCGCCCGGCTCGGCGCGCTGGCGGGAAATGCGCTGCTGGTGACAGGCGATACCGTCACTGCACTCAGCGCGCTCGACCATGCTCACGGCGATGCCCATACGGCGGGCGACCACAAGCTCAACGGTATCATTCAGATCGACCGCGCCCGCGCATTGGCGGCGTTGAAGCGCGATGCCGAAGCGTCCGCCGCGCTTGAAGAAGCGCGCTATGAATTGCCGGACAATTACCAGGCCTGGCTCCTCTCGGCGACTTTGTCGCGGCGCGATGGCAAACTCGGTGCGGCGCAAAGCCAGATCGAACGCGCCGCCGCGCTGATGCCGGTCGATCCCGAGATCGGGCTAGAGGCCGGGGTGATCGCGGTCCTGTCGGGCCGCGACGAAGCGGCGCGCAAAAGCTGGCAATCGGTGATCGTGGCCGCGCCGGGCAGCACATTCGCCAAGACCGCGCAGGGTTATCTTGACCAGCTGGGCCCGCCGCGCGCATCACCTGCCAAGTGACCAGCCCGAACCAACCCGCCCTTTCCGTCCTCGACCTTGTCCCGGTCCGCGAAGGCGGCACTCCGGCCGAGGCACTGGCCGATGCCGCTGTGCTGGCCCAGGCAGCGGAGGCGGCCGGTTACAACCGCTTCTGGGTGGCCGAGCATCACGGCATGGCCGGGGTAGCGGGCGGAGCGACTGCGGTCGTGCTCGCCCATATCGGCGCGGCGACCAGCACCATCCGCATTGGCGCGGGCGGGATCATGCTGCCCAACCACAGCCCGTTCGTGATCGCCGAGCAGTTCGGCACGCTCGACGCGCTTTATCCCGGGCGGATCGACCTTGGCCTTGGCCGCGCGCCGGGGGCCGACCAGCGGATCGGGCAGGCGCTGCGCAAGGATCTGGGCCGGGCTTCGGAATATTTCCCGCAAGACGTGGCCGAACTGCGCGCGCTGTTCACCGGCGAGCCCGACATCGGCATTCGCGCGACTCCCGGACACGGGGCCAAGGTGGAAATGTGGATCCTCGGCTCAAGTCTGTTCGGCGCGCAGCTCGCTGCGGCGCTGGGGCTACCCTATGCCTTTGCCTCGCACTTCGCGCCCGATTATCTCGATCAGGCGCTCGAGATTTACCGCCGCCAGTTCCGCCCCTCGGAGGCGCTGGAGCGCCCGCACGTGATGGCGGCGATGAACGTGCTGGCCGCCGATAGCGACGCGGAAGCGGTGCTGCTCGCCTCGTCGATCGACCAGAGCTTCGTCAATCTGCGCAGCGGCAATCCAAAGCAGTTGCAGCCGCCGGTGCCGGGCTACCTCCAGACCCTGCCGCCCGGCCAGCTCGCGATGCTCGAACACATGCGGCAAGTGAGCGCGATCGGCAGCAAGGCCACCGTGGCCTCTGCCATCGCGCAATTCGCCGAACGCACCAAGGCCGATGAAATCATTGTATCGGGCGCGACTTTCGATCCTGCGGCTCGCCGCAAGTCACTCACCCTCACCATGGAAGCGCTGGACTAGGGCCTATTCTCTAGGGGCAGATGGTTGCACTCGCTCATCCTTGCTACTACAGTGCGCATGAATGCTGCGTAAGCTGGCAACAATATAACTCGCAGGACTGGCCGGCACCGGCCGCAAGGAGCGCACGTCACGATGGCCTCTTCAACTGCCCGTAGCGGCGCCCGATCGATCCTTACCCAGGCGCTGGCCCAGCAGCTCAAGGCGGGCATGCTTCCCGGAGATACCCCGTTCAGCAAGAACGAGCTGGAAAGCGCCGCAGGGTTCGTCGCGGCTGCCGCCGCGACACGCGACCCGGGCGAGGCAACGATCACGATCGAGACTGTCTCGGGCAGCGCGACCGAGCGCTTCATGCGGATCGCGGTGATCAATGACGACATGCCGTTTCTGGTCGATTCGATTGCGACCACGATCTTCGCCGAAGGGCTCGAAATCGATCGGCTGGTGCACCCGGTAGTAGCCGTGCGGCGCGATGCCGGGGGCAAGCTGGTCGATCTGGGCGACGGGGCGGACGGCACGCGCGAATCGATGATCTACCTTGAAACCGGCCGCGCCGATGCCAAGGCGCGGCGCGCGCTGGAAGTGGCCCTGCGCGCAACGCTGGGCGACGCGCGGGTTGCGGTTACCGACTGGCCAAAGATGCAGGCGCGGATGGCCGAAGATGCCGACCGGCTGGCCGATGCCGCCAATGGAGACGAGGAAGGTGCGGAGCTGCTGCGCTGGTTCAAGGACGGCGCGCTGACCCAGCTCGGCTACGCGGTGCATCACCGCGACGGGACCCAGTCCGGCGCGCTTGGCGTCTGCCGGCGCAGCGCCAAGGTGCTGCTCGGCCCGGTTTCGTGGGACCGCGCCTTCGCCTGGTTTGACGGCAAGCCAAAAAACAAGCGCTTGCCGCTGGTGGTCAAGTCGAACCGGATCAGCAACGTGCATCGCCGCACCCCGCTCGACCTGTTCATCGTACCGGTAATCGAAAGCGGCAAAATCACCGCGCTGTCCGCGCATATGGGCCTGTGGACCAGCGCCGCGCTGCTGGCGCCGCCAACCAAAGTGCCGCAGATGCGCGCCCAGCTAAGCACGCTGACCAAGAAGCTCGGCTTTGCACCGCAGGGCCATGCCGGCAAGGCCTTGGTCCATGCGCTGACCGAGCTGCCGCACGATATCATGATCGGGTTCTCCGATGCCGAAATCGAGAAGGTCGCGACCACTGCGATGAGCCTGGTCGACCGGCCCCGGCCGAAACTGGCACTGGTGCCGAGTTCGCTGACCCGGCATCTTCACGCCTTCGTCTGGCTGCCGCGCGACGTGATGTCGACCGGCACCCGCATGCAGATCGAGAAACTGCTGGTCGATGCGGCGCAGTCAGCAGTGCTCGACTGGAGCCTTGAGGTCGAAGGTAACCTGGCGCTGCTGCGCTATGTGCTCGACCTGCCCGAAGTTGCCAAAGTGCCCGACGAAGCAGCGCTCGACGCCCGCTTGCAGGGTATGTTGCGCGGCTGGAACGACGCAGTCGAGGACGAGATTGCAGCGCGCGAGACCGAAGATGCCGGCCGCGCCGCAGCGATCGCGGCGCGTCATGCCGAAGCATTCCCGATGGCTTACCGCTCGCTTTACGGTCCGGCGGAAGCGGCCATCGACATCTCGCGGCTGCGCCGCCTGTCCTCGCCCGGCAAGGAACGCGACGCGCGGCTGCACTGCCTGGCTGGCGACGGACCGGGGACGTTGCGGCTCAAACTTTATCAGCGGCATGGTTCGCTGGCGCTGTCAGATGTCGTTCCCGCGCTTGAAAACTTCGGCTTCAGGGTGATCGAAGACCAGCCAACCGCGCTCGATGAAGGACGGCTCGGCACGATTCACGACTTCACCCTGGCACTGCCTGCGGGACTTGAGCCCAAAGCCCTGCTGGCGCGCAGCGAGACGATCGAAGGCGCACTGGCGGCAGTGCTTAACGCGGCGGCCGAAGACGATCCGTTCAACCGCCTGATCGCCGGGGTTGCCTTGACCGCGACCGAAGCCAACTGGCTGCGCGCCTGGTACCGCTACTTGCGCCAGGCCGGAGTCAATTATGGCATCGCCACGGCGGTCGACGCACTGCAGAACGCGCCCGCAGTGACCAAGGGGCTGATCCATTTGTTCCGGATCCGCCACAATCCCGCGCACCACGGCGACCGCGCCAAGGGCGAAGTGGTCGCCCAGGCCGACATTCGCGCCGGACTGGCCGAGGTCAAGGCGATCAACGACGACCGCCTGCTGCGGCTGTACCGCTCGCTGGTCGAAGCGATGCTGCGGACCAATGCCTTTGCCCCCGCAGGCGACGAAGCATTGGCCTTCAAGCTCAATTCGGCGCTGGTTCCGGGCCTGCCCAAGCCGCTGCCGTGGCGCGAAATCTTCGTCTATTCGCCGCGGGTCGAAGGGATCCACTTGCGCGCCGGGCCGGTGGCACGCGGCGGCCTGCGCTGGTCCGATCGGCGCGACGACTTTCGCACCGAAGTGCTCGGCCTGATGAAAGCCCAGCGGGTCAAGAATGCGGTGATCGTACCGACCGGGGCCAAGGGCGGGTTCTATCCCAAGCAGCTGCCCGACCCGGTGCGTGACCGTGATGGCTGGCTGACCGAGGGCAAGGAAAGCTACAAGCTGTTCATCCGCACCCTGCTGTCGATCACCGACAATATCGTGAGCGGCAAGGTGGTGCATCCCCGCAACGTGGTGATCTGCGATGGCCAAGACCCATACTTCGTGGTCGCCGCCGACAAGGGCACCGCAACCTTCTCCGACACTGCCAACGCCATTGCCGAAGAACACGACTTCTGGCTCGACGATGCCTTCGCCAGCGGCGGCTCGAAGGGCTATGACCACAAGGCGATGGGGATCACCGCCAAGGGCGCGTGGCTTTCGGTGCAGCGCCACTTCTTCGAAATGGGCACCGACGTGCAGAAAGACCCGGTCCGGGTGGTGGGCTGCGGCGACATGTCGGGCGACGTGTTCGGCAACGGCCTGCTGCTCAGCCAGTCGCTCAAGCTGGTCGCCGCGTTCGATCACCGCCATATCTTCCTCGATCCCGAACCCGATGCGGGCAAGAGCTGGAAGGAGCGCGCGCGGATGTTCGCGCTACCGCGCTCAAGCTGGGACGATTACGACAAAAAGCTCATCTCGAAGGGCGGCGGCGTCTTCGCGCGCAGCCTCAAAGACATTCCGCTATCGAAGGAAGTCCGCGCGATGCTCGGCATCGAAGCCGCGAGCATCGATCCTGATGGCCTCATCACCGCGATCCTCAAGGCCGAGGCCGACCTGCTGTGGTTTGGCGGCATCGGCACTTACGTCAAGGCCAGCTCCGAGAATAACGCGACCGTCGGCGATCCTGCCAACGATGCGCTGCGGATCGACGGCGCGGACTTGCGCGTCAGAGTGGTCGGCGAAGGCGCCAACCTTGGCACCACCCAGGCCGGCCGAATCGAATTTGCGCTGCACGGCAATGGTGGCCTGGGTGGGCGCATCAACACCGACTTCATCGACAATTCGGCCGGGGTCGATTGTTCGGATAACGAGGTCAACATCAAGATCGCGCTGGCGGGAGCCAAGCGCGCCGGACGGCTGACCGAACCTGCACGGGTCAAGCTGCTCGTCAAGATGACCGACGAAGTGGCTGCGCTGGTGCTCGAGGACAACCGGCTTCAAGCGCTTGGCCTGTCGATCGCGCAGGCTGGCGGGGCCAAGGCGGTGCCCGCGCAATTGCACCTGATCGAACGGCTTGAAGCGCTCGGCCAGCTTGACCGCAAGACCGAAGGCCTGGCCGATGCCGACACGCTGCTGCGCCGCGCTGCGGACGGCTACGGACTGACCCGGCCCGAACTGGCGGTGCTGCTGTCCTGCGCCAAGCTGGCGATGCAGGAAGCGCTCGAAGCCTCGGCCCTGCCCGATGATCCGGGACTGGCGGGCGAATTGCTCGCCGCCTTCCCGGGGCCGATGCGCGGCAAGTTTGAAGCGGACATCCTCGCGCACCGGCTGCGCCGCGAGATCATCGCGACCAAGCTGACCAACCGGATGATCAACCGCCTGGGCGTGATCCATCCGTATGAACTGGCCGAAGAAGAAGGGGCCACGCTGGCGCAGGTCGCCGCGGCCTTTGTCGCCGCCGAACGGCTGCTCCACTTGGCCCCGCTGTGGCAGGCGATCGAAACCGGCGCGATGAGCGAGGACGCGCGGATTGTGCTGTTCGATTGCACGGCCGCCGCGATGTCCGATCATATCGCCGATCTCCTGCGCGTCGGCGGCGGCACGCTGGTGCCCTCGAAGCTGGTCGCTGACCTCGCGCCGGGGGTGAAAGACCTGTCGCACGACACCGGCAGTCTGCTCGCTGGTGAAGGCCGCTCGCAGTCGCTGGCGATGGTTCACCGGCTCGGCGCTGCGGGGGCTCCGGCACCGCTCGCCGCAGCGGTCGCCAAGCTGTTCGACCTGGACGGCGCGATCGGTCTGGCCAGTCTGGCCCGCGAACAGAAGCTTGGCACGCGGGCGTTGACCTCCGCGTTCAGCGACCTCGGCGCGCGGCTCGGGCTCGATTGGGCGCAGCAGACCGCCGCGCGGATGAGCCCGTCAGACCCGTGGGAGCGCTTGCTGATCAACGGTCTGGCGCGCGATTTTCAGCAGATGCGGCTCGATTTCCTGCGCCGCCGGGGCAGCAAGCAGGCGGCAGCGGCGGTGGAAAGCTGGGCCGAAACCCAAGCCCAGGCAATTGCACAATTCCGCACCGTGATCGCCCGCGCGCAAAGCGCGATGCCGGTTGCGCCCGCAATGCTCGCGCAGATCGCCAGCCAGGCGCGCAACCTGCTGGGGCGTTAAGGGAGCTGCTCCAACGCCCAGCGCGCCGCATCGGCGACCACCGGATCTGGATCACCCGCCAACGCCTCGAGCTGTGGCAGCAGACCCGCATCACCGCTGTTGCCCGCCGCATAAAGGCAGTTGCGCACGAACCGGTTCCGCCCGATGCGCTTGATCGGCGAGCCGGAAAAGAGCGTACGAAAGCCCGCATCGTCGAGTGCGAGCAGTTCCGCCAGCCGCGGCGCGACCAGTTCGGCGCGGGGGACGAAGGCGCGCATCGCGGCGGCTTCTTCGGCGAACTTGTTCCACGGACAGACCGCCAGGCAATCGTCGCAGCCGTAGATCCGGTTGCCCAGCGCCGTGCGGAATTCGAGCGGGACCGGCCCTTTGTGCTCGATCGTCAGATAGGAAATGCAGCGCCGTGCATCGAGCCGGTATGGCGCGGGGAAAGCATTGGTCGGGCAGGCGGACTGGCAGGCATTGCACGAACCGCAATGATCCTCCTCCGCCGCGTCCGCGGCGAACCCGATCGTGGTAAAGATCGCGCCGAGGAACAGCCATGAGCCATGCGTCCGGCTGACGAGGTTGGTGTGCTTGCCTTGCCAGCCCAGCCCGGCCGCCTGGCCGAGCGGCTTTTCCATCACCGGTGCGGTATCGACGAACACCTTGACCCCTTGCTCTCCTAGCCCGCGCCGCGCCGCTTCGGCGACCAGCCACCGTGCCAGCGCCTTCAGTGCCTTCTTCACGACGTCATGATAGTCCTTGCCCTGCGCATAGACCGAGATCCGCGCGCGGTCCGGCTGGCCCGCCAACGCCAGCGGATCCTGCGCCGGGGCATAGCTCATGCCGAGCGCGATAACGCTTTGCGCTTCCGGCCACAGCCCCTGCGGGCTGCGCCGGTGCGCGGCGCGTGTCTCCATCCATTCCATCGCGCCGTGGCTGCCTTCGCCGAGCCACTGTTCGAGCCGGACTGCCGTCAGCGGGTCCTCGCGCGCGGACGCAATCCCGCAGGCCGCGAACCCCAGCCGCAGCGCTTCGGCCTGCAGATCTTGCTTTAAGGCTTCGATTTCCGCGGCGTTAACCAAACTTGCTGTTGCTCCTGTTCATGGCCGCGCCATAACGGCATTTCCATGAAGCTAGGGGAATGGCAGATGCCGAGCAACGCGCCAACAGCGGCGGACCCGCCGCTGGCGATCGAGGCGCGCGGTTTGGTCAAGCGCTTCGACGGCTTCACTGCGGTCGACGGGGTTGACCTCACTGTACCCCGAGGCTCGATCTACGGCATCCTCGGCCCCAACGGCGCGGGCAAGACCACGACGCTGCGCATGCTGCTGGGCATCATCGATCCCGATAGCGGGGTGCGCCGGATCATGGGGCATGACCGCCCGCATGAAGTGGCGCATGCGATCGGCTACCTGCCCGAAGAACGCGGGCTCTATCCTTCGATGAAGACCTATGAGGCGATCGCCTTCCTCGGCGCGCTGCGCGGGCTGCCGCTCAAGGAAGGACGCGCGCGGGGCAAGGCGCTGCTTGAGGAGCACGGCCTCGGCTATGCGATCGACCGCACCATCCGCCAGCTTTCCAAAGGCATGGCGCAGCAGGTCCAGTTGCTGGGAACCTTGGTCCACGAACCGAAGCTGGTGGTGTTCGACGAACCGTTCTCGGGCCTCGACGCGCTCAACCAGGGCAAACTTGAAAAGACGATCCGCAATCTCGCCGCGCGCGGCACCACGGTGATATTCTCAACGCACGTGATCGCCCATGCCGAGCGGCTGTGCGACGAAGTGGCGATCATTGCCGGCGGCAAGGTGCCCTTTGCCGGGCCGGTTGATCTCGCGCGGGACCGGATCCGCCCGCAAGTCCGCCTCGAAACCCGCCTGGCCGATGGCTTGTGGCGCAAGGCGCTGCCCGCAGATACCCGTCACGAGGGCAACTTCTGGCACTTCTCGCTGCCCGAGAGCGGGATCGAACCCTTGCTTCGCGCGCTGATCGAGGGCGAGGCGGGGATCCTCTCGCTGTCGATCGAACGCGCTGGGCTGCATGACGCGTTTGTTGCCATCGCGGGCGAGGCGGCGGCCCGTGCGCTCGAGGTCAGCCCCGAGGAGCTCCGCTGATGGATACGCAACGCCGCCCCACCGGACGCCTCTCGACCTTCGCCGCCGCCTACGTGGTGGCGCGGCGCGATTTCGTCGCGATCCTGTTTTCGCGCAGTTTCTTCTTCTTCCTGCTCGGCCCGCTGTTCCCGTTGCTGGTCGGCGGCCTCGCCGGCGGGATCGGCCAGCGGGTTCAGGAGACGGCAGACCGTCCAGTGCTGGGCATGGCGATGACCGCGCCCGATTCCGCGCGGATGCTGCAGGCGGCGCACGCGTTGTCCGACCAGCTCGGCCCGAACATGCCCGACCTTGTGGTGGTGCGCGAATTGAAGCCAGGCGAACGGTTTGAACCGGCGGCGGCGATCAAGAGTAACAAGGCCAACCTGGCCGCAATCGTTACGGGAACGCCCACGCACCCGGTGCTGACCGGTTCGGCCGAGCGGATTGCCAGCTGGCAGGGCCGGGTCAGCTTGCTGGCCGCGCATGCGCTGGAGCGGACCCCAAGCACGTTTCCCCAAGTCATTTTGGCTGGCATCGCCAACACCCGCGCCGATCAGACCCACAGCCGCCTGCTCACTGCGCAGCTGGGCCAGACCGTGCTGTTCCTCTTGACCATGCTGCTCGCGGGCATGGTGCTGTCCAACCTGGTCGAAGAGAAGAGCAACAAGATCATCGAGGTGCTTGCCGCGGCGATCCCGATGGACGCGGTGTTCCTGGGCAAGCTGTTCGCGATGCTCGCGGTGTCGATGGTCGGGATTTCAGTCTGGGCGATGGCCGGGTCGGCAGTGTGGTTGTTTGCCGGGCACAGTCTGGCCGAATATCCTTCGCCAGCGGTGGGCTGGCCGATGTTCTTTGCGCTGGGCGTGGTCTATTTCTCGATGGGCTACCTGCTCTTGGGTTCGATCTTCCTCGCGATCGGTTCGATGGCCACCACGGTGCGCGAGGTGCAGACGCTGTCGATGCCGGTGACCATGCTCCAGCTGCTCAACTTCTTCTTCGCCAGCTTTGCCATGGCCCAGCCGGGCACCTGGATCGAGAAGGCGGCGATGATGGTGCCGTTTTCCTCGCCCTTCACGATGCTGGCCCACGCCGCGCAGGACGGCGCGCTGTGGCCGCATGCGCTGGCCATCGCCTGGCAGCTCGTCTGCGTCTCGGTGCTGGTCAAGCTTGGCGCGGCCTTGTTCCGCAAGCGGGTGATGCAAAGCGGGCCGCAGCGCGCGGGCGGGCGCAGCTGGTGGCGGCGCAAGCCAGCTGTCAGCGCCTGACCCGTCCGCCCTGCAGTTCGCCGAGCCGCTATTGACATTTGGGTAAGCTAAGCGGGATAAGTCCCTTGTCGAAACGTATTTCGAAATACGGCGGCAGGAGAGACCCGAGATCATGGCAAGCCAGGCGAACGCATCGGAAAAGTTCAAGTATCGCACCGCGCCCAGCGCGACCGATGCGTTCGAAGGCTGGCTTAAGGATCATGGCAAGGAACTGCCGGTCCACACGCACCCGCGGGACGTGTCGCGGTCGGATATCTATGTCGAGGACCGCTGGCAGCCGATCTTTGCCGAAATGCGCGCCACCGAGCCGGTCAACAAGGTAACCGGCACGCCGTATGGCGATTTCTGGAACGTGACCACGGTCAAGGCCATCCAGCACGTCGAGGCACTGCCCGAACTTTACTCGTCCTCGTGGGACAAAGGCGGGATCACCATTGGCGAGCCGCCCAAGGATGTCACCCCTGAAGAGCTGCAGGAACGCCGCCTGCCGATGTTCATCGCGATGGACCGTCCCGAGCATACCGGCCAGCGCCGCACTGTTGCCCCGGCGTTCACCCCGGCCGAGATCGACTACCTCGCCACCGAAGTGCGGATGCGCACCGCCACAGTGCTCGACAGCCTGCCATATGGCGAAGAGTTCGACTGGGTCGAGAAAGTCTCGATCGAGCTGACCACCGGCATGCTGGCGATCCTGTTCGGCTTCCCTTGGGAAGACCGCCACCTGCTGACCTTCTGGTCGGACTGGGCGGGCGACGTCGAATTGGGCCTCGCGCGCGAACTGCAGGACGTGCGCTGGGAAATCTTCGGCGAGATGGCGCAGTATTTCCAGAGCCTGTGGATGGACCGGATGGGCAAGCCGCCAAGCCGCGACCTGATCTCGATCATGGTCCATTCGGCCGCGATGAACCAGATGAGCCCACAGGAATTCATGGGCAACCTGATCCTGCTGATTGTCGGCGGCAACGATACCACCCGCAACACCATGTCGGGCATCGTCCACGCGCTCCACACTTTCCCCGATCAGCGCGCGGTGTTTGAAAGCGACCCCTCGGTCATCCCCAACGCGGTGCAGGAATGCATCCGTTTCCAGACCCCGCTGGCGCACATGCGCCGCACCGCGACCGCCGACGCCGACCTGTTCGGCCACCAGATCAAGGCCGGGGACAAGCTGGTCCTGTGGTACATTTCGGCCAACCGCGACGAGGAGGTGTTCACCGATCCCGACAAAATCGACCTGCGGCGCCCCAATGCTCGGCGCAATCTGGCGTTCGGTTACGGGATCCATCGCTGCGTCGGCGCGCGACTCGCCGAGCTGCAATTGAAGATCCTGATGGAAGAGATGCATGCGCGGCGGATGCGGGTGAACATCACCGGCAAGGTTGAGCGGGTGCGGGCTAATTTCGTCCACGGGTTCCGCCATATGGACGTCACGCTGGAGAAATTCTGAGCGCAGCCTGCAACCTTTGCCGGCCAGCTGACGTATATGCAGCTGAGTGCGGACTCGAATCCCGCGCCGCGCAAAGGAGTTCCGTCATGACCGCCGCGACCAATCGCCGTTCGATCCTCCGCCTGTTCGCCGCCGGAACCGCCAGCGCGGTGCTGGCCGCCTGCGGCAGCGGCCGGGCCGAGGCCAAGACCTATCCGGTACACTTCACCAATGCCGAGTGGAAAAAGCGGCTGAACTCCAAGCAGTATTACATCCTGCGCCAGAAGGGCACCGAGCGTCCCGGTAGCTCTGCGCTGCTGAATGAACACCGCAAGGGCACCTTCGTCTGCGCCGCAGACGGCAACGCGCTCTATTCGAGCGCTACCAAGTTCGACAGCGGCACCGGCTGGCCCAGCTTTTGGCAGCCGTTGCCCGGCGGGGTGGCGACCAGCTCTGATTGGGAAACCGGCTACCCGCGCACCGAGGTTCACTGCACCCGCTGCGGCGGCCACCTGGGCCACGTGTTCGACGATGGGCCCAAGCCGACCGGCAAGCGTTACTGCATGGACGGCGATGCGATGCTGTTCAAACCGGGCTGATAGTGCGGCCGTAATTGGTGCGGACGGTGGGACTCGAACCCACACGAGCAAGGCTCAGGGGATTTTAAGTCCCCGGCGTCTACCATATATCATACTGTAATATCATGGTTAAATCTCCAATATTCCAACTTATGCGTTAGTTAAATGCGTTAA
>JANXUP010000041.1 GCA_025356175.1 Sphingomonadaceae bacterium
CGGGCGGGACCAGTCGATTCCGGTCGAAGCGCGGCGGTGAACCTTGGTGACCAGAAGTTCCCAGGCGAGCATCGGCAGCGCCGCCACCACCAGCCCGGTCAGCGCGGCGCTTGGCCCGGTGAGCCGCTCGGCGCGGCTGGGGAGGCCGAACTGGCGCACGATATCGGGCCAGAAATGGCACACCGCGATCCACAGGCACAGCGCGCCAAGCCCGAGCAGTCCGACCACGCCGGACACATCGCTTTGGGGCCGCTGCAGGGCGGGGGGCGTGCTTGCTTTCATTGTCCCGGCTTTACCCGCAAAGGGTTAAAGGCCGGGTAACGGTAGGTCTATTTGAAGGCGCTGATGCGGCCGCTGTCGTCGAGCACGTAGAGGGTCGATCCGGCGACGATCGGGGCCAGCGTGATCGGAGCTTTGACTTCAGCGGCGAGCGCCGGCTTACCGTCAGCGGCGGCGGCAGAGAAGATCTGGCCACGCGAATTTACGAACCACAACCTGTCGCCGGCGAGCACCGGGCCCGACCAGAATAGCGGGTCCTTCTTCTTTTCGACATTGCGATAGGCGCCAAGCTCGCTGAGCCAACGAACCTTGCCGTTAGACCGGGCAATGCACAACAGCCGCCCGTCGTCAGTCAGCGTGAAAATCCAGTCACCCGCCACGGCCGGGGTAGAAATCCCGGCAAGGTTCAGTTCCCAGATGCGCTGCCCGGTGACCAGTTCGTAAGCCGCCATACGCCCGCCCTGGCCGAGCGCATAAACCCGGCCGCGATCGATGATCGGATCGGCGTCGATATCGGTCAGCACGCCCACGCTGGTCGAAAGCGAGGTCCGCGCCAGCGCGTCGTTCCACAGCTCGCGCCCGTTTTCATAGCGATATGCAATGAGTTCGCCGGTCGAATAGCCGGCGATGATCGTGCCCTGGCCTGCAGCCGGGGCGGCGACGCCGAACACGCCGGTCTGGCCGACCGAGGCGGTCGCATTCCAGACTTGCGTCCCGTCCGCGGCGTTGAGCGTGATGATCTGGTTGGCCTGGGTCATCACAAACACGTTGCCAAAGGCGATAGTCGGGGATCCGCGCAGCGGGCCTGCAGGCTTGACCTTCCATAGCTGTTCGCCGGTTGCCGCGTTGAGCGCGGCGACTTCGCCGAGGCCGGTGGTGATGTAGACCCGGTCATCGGCCACGCTGGCACCGCCGCCATAAATGGCGCTGGCATTGTCACCCTTGATCTGGAAGCTCTTGGTCCAGCGTTCGGCCCCGGTCTTGGCATCGAAGGCATGGACCATGCCGTCGGTGTCCATCACGAAGAGTCCGCCGCCGCTGACCACCGGTGCTGCGGCGAGGCGCTGCTTCTTGGTCGTCCCGGCGATCCGCGCGGTCCAGATCAGGCTGGGGGATGAGGCCAGGGCAAGGTTGCCATAGGCCTTGTTGGCGGTGCCGCCGGCCTGCGCCCAGTCGGCGTTCTCGGTGGCCGGCGGGAGCACCACCGCAATGTCTGCGAGCGCAGGATCGACCTTGGCGCTGGTATCGACCCGGCTGAGGATCGGCACGCGCTTGCCTACCGTCGGCGTGGCCGGCTTGGCCTTGCCCTTGAGGACGCTGCAGCCCGAAAGGCCCACCATCAGGGCGAGCGCCACGGCGGCGGTCAGGCGGGTGTTGGTCTTAATGGCGGACATCATGATTTCCTTGGGCTTAGGCCGGCTTGTTCTGTTGGGCAGTGGCCGCGGCAGGCTGGTCACCAGCAGGTGCGGCCGGATCCGAAGCTTCCTCGCTCGGCAAGTCGACCCCGCCGTCATAGCCGAGGCCGCTGGCGATCTGGCGCACGCGCACCCGCACCGACTGCGGTACGTTCTTGTCTTGCCCGATTTGAGCGAACAATGCTCCAGCCTGATCGGGCTTGCCTGAATCGAGATAGGCCATGGCCAGTAGTTCGCCCGCGGTGCCGAAGAAGGCATTGCCCGGAACCGCGATCGGCTTGAGCTTCGCCACGACTTCATCGGGTTTCATCGTATCATAGCGCAGCGTGACTTCGCGCACTGTGGCAAGTTCGCGGTAAATTTTCGGCGCCTTGGGATCGGCGGAAATCACCGCAAAGCGCTTCACGGCTTCATCAGCCTTGCCTTGTTCGGCGAAAATCGCGGCCACATTCATTGCCGCCAGCGTGCGCATCGCATCGGGGCCATCTTTGGCCAGCGCTTCGAAATCCTTCGCCGCAGCGTCAAGCTGGCCGGCCTGCACCTTGTCGAGCGCGATCATCGCCTTCTCGCTGCGAACCGCCGCCTCGCTCTTCACCGAATTATCCCAGTAAAGGTAGCCCGCCAGCGCCAGCAGACCGGCTACCAAGGCCGCGCCGACCGGCTTGCCATAGCGCCTGAATGCAGCGACGAGCTGTTCTTCGCGCAGCGCCTCATCGACTTCGCGCATGAATCCGTCCTGCTGCGCGGCATCGCGCTCAGCGGCTTTGGTTGGGGGCGGGGATCCGGATGGGGGTAGAATGGCCAAAAGTGGTGCTTTCGCTGGCAGAATGCAAGTTGAGGGGTATCAGTTTGGGGGCTGTTTAGCGGATAGGCGGGCCATTTCAACGCGCAACTTCTGGATAGTCCCCCGTGAAGCTGCGGTGAACGGTGAGAGTCAGGGAAAATCCCGTCGGCCAAGTGCCGCAGCGTACGTTTTCCTGTAGGCAACGACCATCGCTTCTTCGCCAAATTCTGCCTGCGCACGGGCGCGGTTGGCGGTACCGATTTGCTCGCGCAGCGCCGCATCAGCGGCGGCTCTTCCCAACGCAGCGGCCAGCGCGGCTTCGTCACCCGGAGCGGTGATTAGCGGGCGGTTTTCCTTCGCCACGATCTCGATCACGTCTCCCACCGCCGGGCTGACCACGGTCAGGCCTGCGGCCATCGCTTCAACCACCGAGATCGGAAACTGCTCGCTGTTCGATGATAAGGCGAACAAGTCGAACAGCGGCAGGACTCCAGAAGGGTGCGCGACAAAGCCGGGCAAGTGGACACGGTCGCCGATGCCGAGCCGCTGCGCCTCGGCGAGGATTGCACCGCGCTCCGGCCCTTCGCCGACGATCACCAGCTCCCACGGGCTTGGCAGCGACGCGAAGGCGCGAACCAGTCGCGGCAGGTTCTTGACCGCGCGCAGCCCGGCCATGGTCCCCAGCCACAGCGTGCCGGGCCGCTTGGTAAGGCCGGGCAGGGCCGCCGCCGCCTCGCCGCGATATTCGCCCAGCTGGATGCCGTTAGGGATCCGCTTGAGCCGGGCTTCAGGAATATGCCAGGCAGTGCGCGCAATCGCCTCGAGTACGCGGCTGGGTACGACCGTTGCTGCCGCAGCGCGCAAGGCGAGGCGGCGGAAGGTGTTGCGGATCGGCTTAAGCCCTGCCGCCTCGTCGCTGTTGAAGCCGTCCTCGTGGTGCACCAGCGGGGGCAGGCGCAGCACGTGGCGGTACAGCCAACGCGCGCCGACCGCGTCCATCGAACCCCAGTTGTAAGTCAGCACCAGATCGAACGGCTGCATCGTCCGGGCGATCCGCCACCAACGCAGCGGCCCGGGCTTGCCGGCCAGCGAGGGGAAATCATCGGGGTACGTCACCGCCAGCGCTGGATCGACCGCGCCTGCGGCACCCAATTCACCCAGCACGCCTGAGACGACCACGTGCTCAGCGCCTGCTCCGAACGCGTTCATCAGCTTGGCCGCGCGCAGTTCCTTACCGCCGGGTGAAAAGGTCGAATGCAGGTGCAGCACCCGCACGGCGCGCCCTGCGCTCATGCGATGCGGGCCAACAGCCGGTCGACTGCCGTTGCGGCTTCGGGTTCGTCGAGCATCGGCGCGTGGCCCACCTCAGGCACCGTCACCGCCTCAGCTCCGGCCAGTCGCTGCGCCATGCGGGCGTGGGCATCGGCGCTCAGCACATCAGACTGCGCGCCGCGCAGCAAGGCCGCCGGCCTGCCGCCAAGTGCGAGGAACAGCGGCCACATGTCGAACTGCGGGGCTGCCTCTGCTCCCGCTGGCGGGACCAGCGCATCGGCGATCTTCATGTCATAGTCGAACACGATCCGGCCGCCCGCGCCCAGCACCATGACGCGCTTGGCCATGCCGAGCCAGTCCGCCGTCGAATAGCGCGGATAGGCCTTGGTCTGGCTTTCCTCGATCCCCCGGGCGGCGTGCATCCAGGTTGGAAAGCTGCGCCCCTGGCCGACATATTCGCGGATCCGCGCCAGGCCGGCCGGGTCAAGCTCGGGCCCGACATCGTTGAGCAGCACGCCGGCAATCCGCTCGGGCCGGTTTGCTGCCAGCAGCATCGTGATCAGCCCGCCGAGCGACGTGCCGAATGGAACGAACCGTTCGATCTGCTCCTGTTCGAGCAGCAATTCGATATCGTCGGCATATTGCAGCGGATTGTAGGTCGCGGGGTCCTTGGCATAGTCACTGTCACCGCGCCCGCGCAGGTCAGGACAGATCACCCGCCAGGTCCCCGCCAGCCGCTCGGCCAGCGCGGCAAAATCGCGCGCGTTGCGGGTCAGCCCGGGCAGGCACAGCAGCGGCGGTTTGTTCGCCGGTCCGCCATAGTCGCGGAAGTGCAGCTTCAGCCCGTCACGGCTGGTCCAGAACCGGTCGGTCCAGGTCTGCGGGACGGGGGTGGCGCTTACCAGCGGGGCATTTGCAGCGGTCATCGCCTGGCTCTATTGCCCGATGCCGCGCGGGGTGCAAGTAGGCGAACATGCGCGCAGGCGATGGTTAGCCAATCCTTTGCATTTGATGCCTATCGCGCTAATGGCCAACAAAGTCCCGACGGGGCCGGTCAGGAGCGGACAAGACCTTGAGCACACCGCAGTTAGTTTCCTACGAACCGGCGACCGGTGCCGAAATCTGGCGCGGCAAACATGGCAATGTCGACGATATCGTCGACCGGGCGCGTCGCGCCTGGCCGGCCTGGGCCGCACAGCCGCTTGCCAACCGGATGGAACTGATGCGGCGCTTCGCCAACGAAGTGCGCAAGGAAGCTGAAAAGCTCGCCACCCTGATCTCGCGCGAGACCGGCAAACCGCTGTGGGAAGCGCGAACCGAAGTCGAAAGCGTGATCGGCAAGGTTGAAATCTCGATCCGCGCCTATGCCGAGCGTTCGTCACAGCGCAAACTCGACAACGCGCTGCAGGGCACCGCCTCGCTCCGCCACAAGCCGCACGGGGTGCTGGCGGTGCTGGGGCCGTATAATTTCCCGGCGCACCTGCCCAACGGCCACATTGTCCCGGCGCTGATCGCGGGCAATGCGATCGTGTTCAAGCCGAGTGAAAAGACCCCTGCCACTGGCGAGCTGCTGCTGCAGTGCTTCCACCGCGCCGGGATCTCTGCAGCCGTGGTCCAGCTGCTGGTTGGCGGGCCTGAGGAGGGCCAGGCGCTGGTCGGGCATGATGGGATCGACGGTGTCCTTTTCACCGGATCGGCGCACACCGGGATCGCTATCAACCGGCGGCTGGCGGCGCGACCGGACAAGATCGTTGCGCTCGAAATGGGCGGCAACAACCCGCTGGTAGTGTGGGATACGCCCAAGATCATCGACGCGGCCGCACTGGTGGTCCAGTCGGCCTTCACCAGCGCCGGCCAGCGCTGCACCGCGGCGCGGCGGCTGATCGTCAAGGCCAGCATGTACGACGCGCTGATCGCCGAGGTGAAGTCTCTGGCCGACCGGGTGATCGTGGGCGGACCCTTCGATGATCCCGCGCCCTTCATGGGCCCGGTGATCGACAATCAGTCGGCCGACGGTCTGACCGAAAGTTTCCTTTATCTGCTCAGCCATGGCGGCAAGGCGATCAAGCACATGATCCGCCCACGTGATGATCTGCCGTTCCTGTCGCCCGCGATCATCGATGTGACCGCAGTCAAGGACCGGCCCGATGTCGAGCTGTTCGGACCGCTGCTGCAGGTGGTCAAGGTCAACGATTTCGACGAGGCGATTGCCGAGGCGAACAACACGCGGTTCGGCTTGGCCGCTTCACTCGTTGGCGGCACCCCGCAAGAGTATAACCGCTTCTGGGCCAATGTCCGCGCCGGGGTGATCAACTGGAACCGCCCGACCAATGGCGCGAGTTCAGCCGCTCCGTTCGGCGGGGTTGGCCTGTCGGGCAACCACCGGCCCAGCGCCTATTACGCGGCGGACTATTGCGCCTATCCGGTCGCCTCGAACGAGATGGAACAGCCGCGCGCCGCATTGGGCGTGGGCCTGCGCGACGCTTAAAGCGGGGTTCCGCCGTCTGCTTCGTAGACGGTAATCGCCCGCTCGCTGAGCCCCAGCCCAGCGCGTTCCTCGACCCATTTCTGCATGTGCGGCGTTAGCAAGTGCGCGGCAAGCTGCGCGCGGCTCTCCCACACTTCACTCACCCGGATCAGGCCGGAACCGAGCAGATCGGCGGCGTAATTGTACTGGACGCAGCCCGTCTCGGCGCGCGTTGCCACCATGACCCGCGCCATCGCATCCTGCGCCTCGGCCAGTCGCTCGACCGGCAGGCGGAACTGGCCGACGACGACGATCATCAGAACGATTCCTCATAGACCCGGCTGATATCGCCGCCCCATTCGCCGTTATATTTGTCGAGCAGGCGTTGCGCCGGAACTTTGCCGCTCGCTACGATCTCGTCGAGCGGGCTCAGGAAACCACTTTCGTTATCGCCTGCGGAATTGAGCCGCGCACGCGCATTCAGCCCGCTGCGCGAGATTGCCAGTACTTCGGCGGCGATATCTTTCAGCGTGCCGCCGCCCGGTACCGGCGCGTCGAGCCCAAGCTTGGGTACCGCGGCGCGCAATGCCTCGCGCCCGTCCATGTTCCAGTCCTTGACCAGGTTCCACGCCGCATCGAGCGCGCCCTGATCGTACAGCAGCCCGACCCAGAATGCGGGCAGCGCACAGATCTTGTTCCACGGACCGCCATCGGCGCCGCGCATTTCGAGAAAGCTTTTGAGGCGCACTTCGGGGAAGGCGGTCGAGAGGTGATCGACCCAGTCGCTGGCGATGGGCCGCTCGCCCGGCAGCACCGAGAGCTTGCCGTCAAGAAAGTCACGGAAGCTGAGGCCCGCGGCGTCGATATATTTGCCGTCGCGGTAAACGAAGTACATCGGCACATCGAGCATGTATTCGACATAGCGGTCGTAGCCGAAGCCGTCCTCGAACACGAACGGCAGCATGCCGGTGCGGTGCGGATCGGTATCCGACCAGATGTGGCTGCGGTACGAAAGGTAGCCGTTGGGCTTGCCTTCAAGGAACGGCGAATTGGCGAACAGCGCGGTGGCGAGCGGCTGGAGGGCGAGACTGGTGCGGAACTTCTGCACCATGTCGGCCTCGCTCGAATAATCGAGGTTGACCTGGATCGTGCAGGTCCGCAGCATCATGTCGAGCCCCATGCTGCCGACGCGCGGCATATGGCTGAGCATGATCTTGTAGCGGCCCTTGGGCATGATCGGCAGTTCGTCGCGGCGCTTGTCGGGCCACATGCCGAGCCCCAGGAAGCCCTTGCCGGTCTTCGCCCCGATCGCCTTGACCTGATCGAGGTGCCGTCCGGTTTCGGCGCAGGTCTGGTGCAGGTTCTCCAGCGGCGCGCCCGACAGTTCGAGCTGACCTGCTGGTTCAAGGCTGATCGCACCATCGCTGCCCGACATCGCAATCACATTTTTTGTACCATCTGGGCCGGTTTCGAGCACTGGCTCCCAACCATAGTCGGTCATCGCCATCAGCAGGTCGCGGATGCCGCCCTTTTCGTCATAAGACGGGGCATGGTGGTCGCTGTCGCAGTAGACCAGCTTCTCGTGCTCGGTCCCGATCCGCCACGCTTCACGCGGCTTTTCGCCCTTGATCATGGGTGCCAGCAGCTGGTCGCGGCTTTCGATCACAGGATCGTTGCGATTCGAAACTTGTCTTGTGCTCATGGCCCGGAGTTAGTGGGTAGATCGCGAGGATGCTACTCAAAAATCCTCCTCTCTTGGGGGAGGTGCCGAGCGGAGCGAGGCGGAGGGGGCGCGTCGTACAAAGCATTCGTCAAGCCGCGCCCCCACCGACCCGCCTGCGGCGGGCCACCTCCCCCAGAAGGGGAGGATTTAGGTCCAATCGCCGCGCGTTCCCATCCACAGCGCGGTTGCTGCAATCGCCGCAGTTTCGCCGCGCAACACGCGCGGGCCGAGTGTGATCGCTCGGGTCTGCGGCAGCGCGCGGATTGCGGCGCGCTCAGCCTCGTCAAACCCTCCTTCAGGGCCAGTGAGCAATGCGGCCGGCCGGGCATGCTTGCCAAATTGCTGCACAGCATTCTCCCCGCCGTTCTCATCGGCAAAGAACAGCGCGCGCTGCTCGGGCCAAGCCTTGAGCAAAGCCTCGAGCTTCAACGGCGCGAGCAACTCCGGCAACGCGGTGCGCGCGCATTGCTCCGCTGCCTCAATCAAAATGCTGCGCGCGCGCTCAAGATTGAGCTTGTCCGCCACGCAGCGCCGGGTCAGCACCGGCTGGATCGCCCGTACCCCCAGCTCGCAGGCCTTCTCCAGCACCAGATCGAAACGGTCCTTTTTGAGCAGCGCGGCGCAAAGCGTGAAATCAGGCACTTCTTCACGCGGGCGGAGCAAGGTCTCGGCGGTGAGCGCAACCGACCGCTTGTCGGCAGCAACAACCCGCGCCGCCCATTCGCCGGTCAAGTTATCGCAGAGCACAACTGCATCGCCTTCGCCGACGCGCATTACCCTTGCGAGGTAGTGAGACTGCGGTCCTTCAATTGTCAGCCCCGCACCAGCCGAAAGCTCCTGCTCGACAAACAGGCGCGGTGCACTCTTGGGCGGCCAGGTGGGTGTGGCGGGCATGCGAGTGCGATAGCCGAGGTGTCCGGCGGCGTCATCCCTGGCTTGAGGACCAATGTCCTCAAGATTGCCGGAAGTTGTCAATTGAGTCGGGCGATGAGGCGATCCGCCCCCAGATCAACACCTCGTTCGAAGTCTCCCGAGCGGAGACTAGGCAGCATCGCTGTGTCGATAATCTCTTGGCAAATAGGATCCGTAAGGGTTTCTTCCAATCCAAGTCCGACCTCGATCCGGATCTTTCGCTCATTTGGAGCGATCAGAATTCCCACACCGTCGTTGTAGCCTTTGCGTCCAATGCCCCATGCGTTGAAAAGATCGCGAGAGAAGTCGGCAACGTCCCTGCCGCCCAACGACGAGACCGTTACGACTACCATCCGATGCTGAGTTGCACGTTCAAATTGCTCCAGTTTGGCCGAAAGCTTCGTCCGAAAGGCCGGAGAAAAAACATGTGCTGCATCTGTGACGCGTCCATCCATGGCAATTGACGCGGTCGGGAGTGTCTTTGAGGTAGCCAGGCCAGTCTGAGTTTGGGTCGCGCCAGTTTGTGCCTTGGCGCAGCCCAGCAGACACAGCGATAGGGCCAGTGCAACAGCAGTTTGATACTTGGCCATAAAGGGATGATGCGGTGAAGGCGCGTGCACGTCAACGTCGGTAGCTATTCCGATGCGATCCTTCCAACAAACTGTCCTACTTCATGCAGATGTGGCAATGGGCAGCCATGTTCTTCCAGACTTCACTTGGCCTGCAACTGTCCTGCACCTGCGCCAATCCCGCAGTAGTTTTTTATCGCCTGTACTGTGGTCCAAGCGGTCCAAGCGTTTTGTGCGTGCGATGAAATGACCGCGCAAATCGTCCCCGATTCGCAGCACAAGGGGCTGATCGCCGCGCTGCCGCAAAGCTTGCGCGACTACGCGCAGCTCGCCCGGTTCGACCGGCCGATCGGGTGGTGGCTTTTGTTCTGGCCCTGCGCTTGGGGGGTGTTGCTCGCAGGCGGGATGCCGAACTTGCGCAGCGGGCAGTGGGCGCTGCTTGGCTGGCTGCTGCTCGGCAGCATCGCGATGCGCGGGGCGGGGTGTGTTTATAACGACATTGTCGATGCCGATATCGATCGCAAGGTTGCGCGCACCGCCAACCGCCCGGTCGCGAGCGGGCGGGTGAGCGCGCGCGCGGCGTGGGTCTGGCTCGGCCTGCTGTGCCTGATCGGGCTGGTCGTGCTGCTGGAACTGCGCTGGGAGGCGCAGCTGGTCGCGCTCGGCAGCCTGGCGCTGGTCGCCGCTTATCCGTTCATGAAGCGGATCACCACCTTTCCGCAGGCGTGGCTGGGCCTCGTCTTCACCTGGGGCGCGCCGGTCGGCTGGTTCGCGCTGCGCGGAGACCGGCTTGAGGTGCTCGCCGCGCTCTACGCCGGGTCGGTGCTGTGGTGCATCGGTTACGATACGATCTACGCGCTGCAAGACCGCGAGGACGATGCGATGATCGGGATCGGGTCGTCGGCGCTGACCATGGGGCGCCACGTGCAGGCCGGAGTTGCGGCGTTCTATGGCGGGGCAGTGGCGCTGTGGGCGCTGGCATTCTGGCTGCTGCGGCCCGATATTCTGGCCTTGCTTGCACTTGTGCCAGCGGGTCTCCACCTTGGTTGGCAAGTCCTTACCTTGGAACCCGAAAATGCCGATAGCCCGCTCGCCCGGTTCCGCTCGAACCGCTTCCTCGGCCTGCTGGTCGCCTTGGCGTGCTGGGTCGTCGGCAATGCGTAAGACGTGGCTCGCGGCTGGCTTGGCTTTGGCCGGTTGCCACCAGAATGCGCCGCAGCAGGAACGCACTGCAACCGCCGATCCGATCAACGCGCCTGCCAAGCCCTCGGCCGCGGCGCCCGCGCCGACGCCGGCCGCACCGGCCCCCGCGGCTTCGCCCGCTGCACAAACGGCACGGCATTTTGTCGCGACCGGCACCGAGCCGTTCTGGTCCGCCGATGGGGCGGCGGGATCGCTGCGCTATTCGACGCCCGAAAATCCATCGGGGACGGCGATGACGGTCACTGAGGCACAGGACGGCATCGGGATGCGCTATTCGGGCACGCTGGCTAAGCAGACGATCGATCTGTTGATTCAGCCGGGCAAGTGCAGCGATGGAATGTCGGACAAAAGCTATGCTTATTCAGCCAAACTGATGATCGGCACCAGCACCGCGCGCGGCTGCGCCGAACTGAAATAGGGCGATGTGCAACCTTTACCGCATGACCAAAGGCACCGCCGAGGTCGCGGGCCTGTTCAAGGTCGAAGCCGACCCTGGCGCAAATTTCGCCGCCGAAGTTTACCCCGGATATCCCGGGCTGGTCATTGCCGAGGGCTGCGCTCGGGTAATGAACTGGGGCTTTCCGCTGGTATTCAAGGGCAAGCAGGGCCAGCCCTTGAAGCCCAAGCCGGTAACCAACGCGCGGACCGACAAGCTCGATACCGCGTTCTGGCGCGACAGCTTCATGCGGCGGCGCTGCCTGATCCCGGTGAGCCAGTGGGCCGAACCACGCGGGGCCGCCGGGCGCATGGTCCGCTCGTGGTACGGCCTGCCCGTCGAAGACGTCTTCGCGGTTGCCGGACTGTGGCGGCAGACTGCCGAATGGGGCGCGGTCTACACCATGGTGATGACCGCGAGCTGCGCCCAGATGGACGATGTGCATGACCGCATGCCGGTGATCCTGCGCCGCGAGGATTGGTCGCAGTGGATCGATAGCGGACCCGAACAGGCCTTCGCCCTGTGCGAGACCTGGACCGATATGCTGACCGCCGAGCACACCGATTTGCGCTGGGTTGATGGCGTGCCGATGGATGCGCAGCCGGGGTTGTTATGAGTGCCCTAGCCGTAGGAGAAAATCTCGAATTCGATCCCGTCCCAATCGAAGAAATAGAACCGCCGTCCGGGTTCGTAATCGGCGTGGTTGAACGGCTTGAGGCCCGCGGCTGTGACGGTGCGTTCGGCCTCATCGAGGTCGCCAACCACCAACGCGACGTGGTTGAGCGGGGCACCCTTGGCGAAGGGCCCGTGCGCACCGTCCTTGGTGTAGACCGCGATGTAATCGCGCTCGCTGCCAACGTGGATGGTCGATCCGCCCAGCAGCGAAGGCCCGCGCCAGCGTTCGTGCCAGCCGCACAGGCCCTTGAGCAGCTGCGACATGCGTTCGGGGTCGCTCACCGTGATATTGACGTGTCAAGCCAGCCGGTCGCCATAATTTCATTCCTTCACAATGCGTTGCTGCGCGATCTGCGAATCGGTTTTATCTTTATGCAACCTCAAGCTAACTTGAGGTCAAGCATTTTGTGACGGAGTCGACCGATGAATCGCGATGACCTGCTACCGATCGGCGAACTGGCACGGCGCACCGGGCTCGCGGTTTCGGCGATCCGCTATTACGAGGACAAGGGGCTGGTTCAGGCGCTCCGCACCAGCGGCAACCAGCGCCGTTTTCTACGCAGTGACATCCGCCGGCTGAGCTTCATCCTGATCGCGCAGAAGCTGGGGCTGGGACTTGTGCAGATCGAGGCGGAACTGGCCAAGCTGCCGCAGGGCCGCACCCCGACGGTGAGCGACTGGCAGCGGATCAGCCGCTCGCTGCGCACCGAAATCGACACGCGCATCCAGCTGCTTAACCGCACCCGCACCAAGCTCGACGACTGCATCGGCTGCGGCTGCCTCAGCTTGCAGCGCTGCCAGCTCTACAACCGCGATGACCGCGCTGGGGCGGCGGGGCCGGGGCCGCGCTACGTGCTGGGTTAGCTACTCCGCCGCCAGCAGTTCTTCCGCCCCTTCAAGGTCGACGCTCACCAGCCGCGATACGCCGCGTTCAACCATTGTTACCCCGAACAGGCGGTGCATGCGGCTCATCGTCACGGCGTTGTGGGTGACGATCAGGTAGCGGGTGTCGGTCTCGCCGACCATTGCGTCGAGCAGGTCGCAGAAGCGTTCGATATTGGCGTCGTCCAATGGCGCGTCGACTTCGTCGAGCACGCAGATCGGCGCGGGGTTGGTGAGGAACAGCGCGAAAATCAGCGCGATCGCGGTAAGCGCCTGTTCGCCGCCCGACAGCAGGGTGAGCGACTGGAGCCGCTTGCCCGGCGGCTGCGCGTAGATTTCAAGCCCCGCTTCGAGCGGATCGTCCGAATCGACCAAGGCCAAATGCGCCTGCCCGCCTTCGAACAGCCGGGTGAACAGGCGGCGGAAGTGCTGGTCGACCGCTTCGAACGCGGTGCGCAGCCGCTCGCGCCCCTCGCGGTTGAGGCTGCCGATCGAGCCGCGCAGCCGGTGCACCGCCTCGGT
>JANXUP010000055.1 GCA_025356175.1 Sphingomonadaceae bacterium
GGAGCGGGAGGGATTCGAACCCTCGATACGCTTTTGGCGTATACTCACTTTCCAGGCGAGCGCCTTCGACCACTCGGCCACCGCTCCGCATGCTTGGAAGGGGGCGCACTAGCGGCACCTTGGCTCTTTCGCAAGGCTCGCAGCGGTGGCAGGATGGGTGCCATGAAAAAGCTGTTGCCCATCGCCGCGCTCGCGCTGCTGTCATCGCTCGCCGCTGCTCCCGCCGTCCTTGCCCAGGCTTCTGCTGCGCAGGCGGCGGGGAAGACCAAACCCTCGCCGCTCGCGCCGAGCGAGATCGTCGCAGCCGCCCCCAGTGCCGACTGGACCCGGATCGCTCCGCGTGACCTGCTTGTTATGGAACTTGCTCCCGGCGCAAGGGGCAAGCCCCGCCGCGTCGTGATCCAGCTGATGCCGCCGCCGTTCTCGCAAGGGTGGATCGGCAACATCCGCAAGCTCGCCGCTAGCCATTGGTGGGACGGGATGAGCATCAACCGGGTGCAGGACAATTACGTCGTCCAGTGGGGCGATCCGGATGCCGACGACAAGGTAAAGGCGAAGCCGCTGCCGGCTGGCTTGGCGACGATGGCGGAGCGTGAATATGGCCTCACAATACCGCAATTTATGACTCTGAAATTCACGAACTTTGAACCATGGGCTCAAAAAGGAGATGTGAGCAAAGATGTGCCGTCCGAGCCTGTGGTTGACGCGATGCCGCCGCGCATTATCGACGAGTTGGCTGGTGCTATGGACGCCCGACTGACTGCAATCGATGCGGCAATTGTTCGGGCTCGAATGGGCGACGGATACGCACCGGTAGTTGGTTTTGCGGGTGGATTTCCAGTCGCTCAGACTTTGGATGCACAAGCGGGACCGGATGCCTGGCCCATCCACTGCTACGGCATGGTCGGCGTGGGCCGCGACCTGTCGCCCAACACCGGCTCCGGGGCTGAGCTCTACGTGGTGATCGGCCACGCCCCGCGCCATCTCGATCGCAATATCGCGCTGGTCGGGCGGGTGATCGAGGGGATCGAATATCTCTCGAGCCTGCCGCGCGGGCATGGCGGGCTGGGGTTCTACGATATCGAACAAGGCGACGAGCGGGTGCCGATCGTTTCGATCCATCCGGGGATCGAGGTCAAGGACCTGCCCGCCTACGAATACCTCTCCACCGAAAGCGCCAGCTTCGCAAAATACGCCGACGCGCGGGCCAACCGGCGCGATGCGTTCTTCATCCGGCCCGCCGGGGGCGCGGACATCTGCAACATCCCGGTCCCGGTACGGCGGGTTAAGTGAGATCGTTTCTCGCGCAGAGGCGCAGAGGCGCGGAGATGCCGCTTTTGACCGTAGGTCGGCTTTCCATCTCGACCTATGATCCAATCGTAGGCTCCAGATTGAACAGCGGCTTCGCCGCAAGCGTTCACTCTCCGCGCCTCTGCGCCTCTGCGCGAACCCTTGTAAATGCCTGAGACGATCACCCACATCGGTCCGCTGTGGCGCTGGACCACGCCGTCTGCCCCCGCCGCGTGGCATTTTATCACCATCGACGGTGAAGCCGGTGAGGCATTGTCGGGCACTGCGATCATGCGGCGGATGGAGGGCAATTCACGCGGGTTTGGGTCGCTTAAGGTGGTTGCGACGATTGGGGGCAGTACCATCAAAACCTCGGTCTTTCCTTCGAAGGAGCTTGGCTGGCTGCTCCCGGTCAAGGCGAGCGTGCGCAAGGCTGAGGGGCTGGGCGAGGGGGATGCGGTTGAGGTGGTGCTGGAGGTTTGACCTGAAAGGTCCTCTCCAGATTTGCGCAGCACATCTGGGGAGGTGGCAGTTCCGCAGGAACTGACGGAGGGGTTTCGGGCTGGCGTCGATACCCCGCCGTCTCGTCCTGCGGACGATCCACCTCCCCATTTGTGCCAACCGGCAAAAATGGAGAGGACCTTACGCCTGGATCAGTTCGATGCGGTTGCCAAAGGGATCGTCGACATGGCAGCGCAGCACGCCGGGCAGATCGTTGTCCCAGCGCAGCGGCACGCCCGCATCCATGAGTCTGGCGGCGAGGGCATTGAGATCGCTTACCAGCAGCGCCGGGTGGGCTTTCTTCGCAGCGCGGAAATCGGCTTCGACCCCGAGGTGCAGCTTCACCCCCGGCGCCTCGAACCAACACCCGCCGCGCGAAGCGAGCGGTTCGGGCTTGGTCATTTCGGTGAGGCCGAGCAGGCCGGCGTAGAATGGGCGGACCAGGTTCTCGCCGCCCACAGGTATCGCCAGCTGGACGTGATCGATGCCGGTTATTGTTGTCATAGCTCTGCTCCAGCTTCGCTTCCGCAACCGCGCAGCACGGTCAGATCCGCTCCGCCTCGGCCACTGCATCGCTCGCGCGCAGAGCCGAAACAATCCGCGTCAGGTGGGCAAGATCGGACACTTCGAGGTCGACCTCGTAAGTTGAAAACAGGTCGTCGCGGCCGATGTTGTCGAGGCTGCCGATATTGGCGCGGTTGCCGGCAAAGATGCCTGCCGCTTCAGCGAGCGTGCCGGGGCGGTTGTAGAGCACCACGCGGACCCGGCCGAGCGCGCCGGTGGTGCGTTCGCCCCACGACAGGTCGAGCCAGTCGGCATCGACCCCGCTGGCCAGCGCCAGGCAATCGATGGTGTGGACGACCACGCCCTTGTCGGGCTCGCGGATGCCGACGATGCGGTCGCCGGGCACCGGGTGGCAGCATTGGCCAAGGTGGAAGGCCATGCCTGCGGTCAGCCCGCGGATCGAGATTGCGCGGTCCTGCTTGTTCCAGTTATCGGGCTCGGGGAGGTCCTTGGTGCTGCCCGGGACCAGCGCTTCCATCACCGCGCGGTCCTCGACCTTGGCGGTGCCGATTGCGGCCATCAGATCTTCCTCGCCGCCGAGGCCGAGCCGCTTGGCTGCGTCGCGCACGGCCTTTTTGCCGATCTTCGAAGGCAGGCGCTCGGCGATCTGGTCGAACAGCTTGCGGCCGATCGCGGCGACTTCCTCGCGCTCTTTCGCCCGCACCGCGCGGCGGATCGCGGCGCGCGCCTTGCCGGTGACGACAAAGCCCATCCAGGCGAGCTGCGGCGAGGCGTTGCGGCTCTTGATGATCTCGACCACGTCGCCATTGGCCAGTTGGGTGCGCAGCGGCATGTGCCGCCCGTTGATCTTGGCGCCGACCGCGAAGCTGCCAAGATCGGAGTGGACCGCATAGGCGAAGTCGACCGGGGTCGAACCCTTGGGCAGCTGGAGCAATTGCCCCTTGGGGGTGAAGGCGAAAATCCGGTCCTGATAGATCGCCAGCTTGGTATGCTCGAGCAGTTCCTCGGCATCGTGGCTTTCATCGACGATTTCGATCAGGTCGCGCAGCCAGCCGACTTGCCCGTCAGGCGTGGCCCCGCCCTGTTTGTAAGCCCAGTGCGCGGCCAGCCCGAATTCGTTCGTGCGGTGCATTTCCTGGGTGCGGATCTGCACTTCCATGCGCATCGAATTTTCGAAGATCAGCGCGGTGTGGAGCGACCGGTAACCGTTGGACTTCGGTGTCGAGATGTAATCCTTGAACCTCCCCGGAATCATCTGCCAGGTCGAATGGAGGATGCCAAGTGCCCGGTAACAATCCCCGACGCTGTCGGTCAGCACGCGGAAGGCCATGATGTCGGTTATCTGTTCGAAGCTGACGTGGCGTTCAGCCATCTTTTTCCAGATCGAATAGGGGTGCTTCTCGCGCCCCGAGACTTCGACCTTCAATCCCGATTCGGCGAGCGCCTGCTTGATCGAGAGGGCAATCGCATCGACCTGGCCGTGATCGGTCTCGCGGATTTGCGCGAGGCGGCCGGTGATGATCCCGTAACCCTCAGGCTCCAGTTGCTCGAACGCGAGCAGCTGCATCTCGCGCATGTATTCGTACATGCCGACCCGCTCGGCGAGCGGCGCGTAGATATCCATCGTCTCGCGGGCAATGCGCTGGCGCTTGTCCGCACTCTTGATGAAATGGAGCGTGCGCATGTTGTGCAGGCGGTCGGCGAGCTTGACCAGCAGCACGCGGATGTCGTCGCTCATCGCGAGGAAGAACTTGCGCAGGTTTTCGGCCGCGCGCTCGGTCTCGCCCATCGCTTCGATCTTGGAAAGCTTGGTAACCCCGTCGACCAGCCGCGCGACTTCGGGGCCGAACAGTTTCTCGACCTCCTCGACCGTCGCCAGCGTATCCTCGATCGTGTCGTGGAGCAGCGCAGTGATGATGGTTTCCTGGTCGAGCTTCAGCTCGGTCATCAGCCCGGCAACTTCGATCGGGTGGCTGAAATAAGGATCGCCCGAGGCGCGCTTCTGGGTGCCGTGTTTCTGCACGGTATATACGTACGCGCGGTTGAGCATCGCCTCGTCCGCATCCGGATCGTAGGCGAGCACGCGTTCAACAAGTTCGTACTGGCGCAGCATCAGAGGCATAGTGTGGCGGGTTTATGCCGCGCGGGGCAAGGCCCTTCGCGCAATTGGGTCATTTTTGTCGCATCGCTCGCTGGTTCGTCCCGGTCAAAGGTACGCGGCGAAGGCGGCAAAGACGGCGTTTAGACTGGCCAAGTCGGGGTTCGCACGCAGCGCGCCGAGCGCCGCAGCGGTATCGAGCACATAATCGCTGACCCCCTGTTCGGTGCGGCTCCGTTGCCCGCCCAGCGCGCGGACCAGCGCAGTCGCGGCGTGATTTTCACTCAGCACCTGGACGTCCATCGCGGCGATGCCCTCAGCCTGGCAGTGGACCAACAGCACGGCGCTGAGCATCCGGGCCAGGCCTTGCCCGTGGAACGCATCGAGGATGCCCACGGCAAATTCGGCGGTGTTGCTGCTTGCCTGGTCGCGGACCGCGTGCACTGCACCGATCGCCAGATGTTCGGGGTCGTCGGTCAGGATCGCGCCCCAGGCAAGATGGCGGTGACCGTCGACGGCGACCAGTCCGGCGACGACCCGGTCAGGGAGCTGCGGCGCGCCCGAGAAGAACCGCAGGTAGCGCGATTGCTTCGAAAGCTGTTCGATCCCGCTGCGCATCCGCGGCTCATCGTCAGGCCGGACCGCACGGATGCAAATCCGGCGACCGTCCTGAAGCTGTGTATGGACGATGGTTTCGCTGATCGCCGTCATTTGCCGAGCTTAGCACAGGATGGGCAGTTCGGCGGGAAATTGCGGCTCTCGCTCGGAACGTCTGCGGCGCTGACCAGGCCGCGTCGGCGTGGATGCCGCCCTGCCGGGCTACAGGGCAAATTCGAATATGGTCCGATAACCGCTCGGCGTCATCGCGCTGTCAATCGAACCGTGCAGCTGGCGCACCGAGGCGTTGATGATCGCAAGCCCCAACCCGGCCCGCTTCGACTGGTTTTCCGGTACTGGCGGCCTTGTACCATCGTCTTGCACAGTAATCCGGTAAGTGGAGTCACTCGCGAGTTCGCCGGTCAGCGCTATGGCCCCTGCTGTGCTGACAAACGAATGCTTCACCGCATTGGCCACCAGCTCGTTGATGACGGTGCCGAGGATCGCACCCGATTTTGGCTTGATCCGCACGGTTTCAAAATGACCGGTTACAGTCACCCCACCCGGAACGATAGACGCCAGTAATTCCGTCACACGATTCAGATAACCGGCGAGTTCCAATGTTCCTTCGCCGCTGACACTGGCAATATGTCCGTGCAGTTCTGCAACCATACCGATTTGCTGCTGGACACCGCGCAGGACATCGATGGTTTCATCGTTGGTGGATGCGCTGCGTTCGAGCGAGACATACGAGCCGATCGACTGCAGCGAGTTCTTTACCCGGTGATCGATCTCACTGCGCAAGGTGCTTTCGTTTTCAAGCGTTGCGCGCAGGTTCAGCTGGGCCATGACCTGCTGTGCCAGGACGATCAGGCTGCGCCGCTGCAGCGGGGTCAGTTCGCGGGGTTTCATATCGAGCACACACAGCGTCCCGATCGGGTCGCCGCTGGTCCCGCGTAACTGGATCCCCGCGTAAAACCTGACGAACGGTGGGCCCAGGCACACCGGGTTGTCCATCATCCTGGCATCGGCGAGCAGATCGGGAATTTCGACGAAGCCGTCTGCGAGCAGGGCATGCGCGCAAATCGACAACTCGAGCGGTACGGTTTGAACGCCAACCCCGACTTCCGCCTTGGACCATTGTCGCACATTGTCGATGAAGTTGATCTGTGCGGCAGGCGCTTCGCACAGCTCCGCCGCCAGTTCGACAATCGCATCGAAATCGCTTTCGCGCGGGGTGTCGAGCACGGCATAACGTCGGAGCTCGGCCAATCGCGCAGGTTCCTGCGGATGCAGCGCTGCCTTCATCGCCTGGATGTCGTGTTAAGCGCGGCCTTGATCATGACTTGCGATCCCTTGCTGCGGCTGGGGCCGCAGGCATCTGCCCTAGCAAGCCGCAGGGTCCAACGAAAGGCGAATGCACGCGGCCCGGTCAAGTCCACACCGCTTGCGGCGGCAAGCTCATCAAAATCGCTTCGATGTTGCCGCCGGTCTTGAGGCCGAAC
Organism: Sphingomonadaceae bacterium; assembly: GCA_025356175.1. Taxonomy (GTDB): domain Bacteria; phylum Pseudomonadota; class Alphaproteobacteria; order Sphingomonadales; family Sphingomonadaceae; genus Novosphingobium. The sequence goes on from JANXUP010000055.1 coordinate 6,517, forward strand.
AATGTGCCCCGGTCATAGACCAGGTTGAATTCGGCATAGCGCCCGCGCCATTCGAGCTGGGTCTGCTTGTCGGCGGGGGTGAATGCGCTGCCCATCCGGCGGCGAACCAGCTGCGGATAGATGTCGAGAAAGGCCTCGCCGACATCGCGGGTGAAAGCGAAGTTCGCCGCGAACATGTCATCATCTCCGCATTCCAGGTGATCGTAGAAGATCCCGCCCACGCCGCGGTGAACCTGGCGGTGCGGGATATAGAAGTAATCGTCCGCCCACGCCTTGAAGCGCGGATAATAGGCCGGATCGTGCGCGTCGCAGGCCTGTCTGAAGCGGGCGTGAAATGCGTCGGTGTCCTCGGCATGGGGCAGCGGCGGATTGAGATCGCCGCCGCCGCCGAACCACGCCTTGCTGGTCACTAGGAAACGGGTGTTCATGTGCACTGCGGGCACGTGCGGGTTGGCCATGTGCGCGACCAGGCTGATCCCGGTCGCGGTGAAGCCGGGGTTCTCCTCGCTCGCGCCGTTGATGCTTGCCGCGAACCCCGGGGCGAACTTGCCATGGACGGCCGAGACGTTAACCCCGACCTTCTCGAATACCGCGCCCTTCATCACCGCGCGGGTGCCGCCGCCGGGATCGGGGTTGCCTGCTTCCTCGCGGCTCCACGGGGAATATTCGAACCGTGCGGCGCTTCCGGCCTCGGCCTCGATTTCCTCGAAGGCGGCGCAGATGCGGGTGCGCAGGCTTTCGAACCATGCGCTGGCTTGGGTGGTGTGCGGGGTCCAGTCGGTCATTCTTGGGCCTTGCCAAGCGAATCCACGTGCGGCAAGAGCCAAGCCATGGTTCCCTTTTCGTTCGCAGGTGAAGAACTGGCGCTGGTGGCCGGCCGCGCGCTGTATTGGCCGCGCGAGCAGGCCTTGCTGGTCGCTGACCTGCACCTTGAAAAGTCGAGCTTCTACGCGCGGTTCGGGCAGATGCTGCCGCCTTACGACAGCCGCGAAACGCTTGAACGGGTGGCGCTTGCGATCCGCGCGACGGGCGCGCGGCGGGTGTTCTGCCTCGGCGACAATTTCCACGACAAGGCGGGAGCGGCGCGGCTTGAACCTCACGCGGCGGGGATGCTCGATGCGCTGACCCGCGCCACCGACTGGGTGTGGATCGCGGGCAACCATGATCTCGGCGGGGTGCCGAGCGGGACCAGCGTCGAGGAACTTGATCTGGGCGCACTGGTCTTGCGGCACGAGGCCAAGGCGGGCGAGGTCCGCGCCGAACTGTCGGGCCACTACCATCCCAAGCTTCGCCTCACCGCCCGCGGCCGCTCGATCAGCCGGCCCTGTGCCGTACGCAGCGAGCGCAAGCTGATCCTGCCCGCGTTCGGCGCCCTGACCGGCGGACTCGACGCGTCCGACCCGGCGATCATGAAAGCGATGCAGCCGGCGCGCGAAGTCGATGCGCTGATCGGGGTGCAGGGCAAGCTGGTCCGGTTCCCGCTGTTCCGCGCGGCGGCCTGAAACCTTCCCACTTCCCCCGCGCGGCGAATCCCGTTAAGGGGCGCGCTGGTATTCATAGTCACAGGAGACACTACTATAGCACCCCCACCCCGGCGCATGATGTCGCCCCCCGTCAAAAGCGGGCCGCGCTACAATGCGATGATCACTTCCGACAAAGTCCGCGTCATCGACGAGGCCGGTGAAAACATCGGCGTGATGTACACCAAAGAGGCGATCGAGCAGGCCAACAGCGTCGGGCTCGACCTGGTCGAAGTGTCGCCCAACGCCGATCCGCCGGTGTGCAAGTTCCTCGATGTCGGCAAGTTTCGTTACGAGGCCCAGAAAAAGGCCAACCTCGCCCGCAAGTCGCAAAAGACGCAGGAGATCAAGGAGATCAAGATGCGCCCGAATATCGACGACCACGATTACGACGTGAAGATGCGCGCGATCCACAAATTCATCGGCGAAGGTGACAAGGTCAAGGTCACCCTGCGTTTCCGCGGGCGCGAACTGTCGCACCAGCAGCTGGGCATGAACCTGCTCAAGCGGGTGCAGGACGACACCAATGAAGACGCCAAGATCGAGGCCTATCCGCGCATGGAAGGCCGCCAGATGCTGATGGTGCTTTCGCCCAAGTAAGACCGGTCAGGCTGGTGCGCCGACTTCGCGGCGCATCAGCACGGCCAGCACGGCGGCGGCGATCAGCAGCGCGGGGACATCACCGATCAGGTGACCCTGATGCATCGGATTGCGCACCGATTCGTAAGCCATGACAGCTGCGTGGATCGCGCTCGACCAGACGGTGAACCAGATCAGCGAGGCGTTGGCGGCAGGGTTGGCGGCGGCGCGGATCAAAAACACGCCGAGCGTGAAATAGACCCCGACGATCATCAGGAAATAGTCATTGGTCGCCGGGTTGCCTTCGTGCCAAGCCCAGCCTGAGGGCCAGACGATCGCGATCACGTAAAGCAGACAAAAGGTGGCACCGAACGCTCGCAGCGCGAACGGCAGTAATTTGGTAGTGGCAGGCATGGTTCCTCTCCCCTCAAGCTGAAGCAGCGTGCGACCCGCGGGTCATGCTTAGCATTTATGGCGGGCCGTGTCTCGCCTGCGCGGTTGCCCCTCGCCAGCCCGCACCAAACTGGTTACAGGCGCAACCATCATGACAGACAACACTGCAACTCCGCCGCGCAAGCCCAAGGCTGCGCTTACTGCAATCGGCAACCGCCAGCTTTCGCCCGCGACGATGATGATGGGTCACGGCTATGACCCGGTGCTGTCCGAAGGCAGCCTCAAGGCGCCGATCTTCCTGACCAGCACTTTCGCCTTCGCCAATGCGGCAGAGGGCAAGCACTTCTTCATGGGGATCACCGGCAAGCGCCCTGGCGGCAGCGAGGGGCTGGTCTATTCGCGCTTCAACGGACCGAACCAGCAGATCCTCGAAGGGCGGTTGTCGCTGTGGGACGGGGCGGAGGAAAGCCTCGTCTTCTCCAGCGGAATGACCGCGATCTGCGTGCTGTTCCTCGCGTTCTGCTCGCAAGGCGACGTGATCGTCCATTCGGGCCCGCTTTATGCCGCGAGCGAAGGCTTCGTCGCCAAGACGCTCAGCCGCTTTGGCGTCACTTATGTCGATTTCCCCGCAGGCGCGACCCGCGAAGAACTCGATGAAGTGCTGACCAGGGCCAAGGCTCAGGCGGAAAGCCAGGGCGGCAAGGTCGCGATGGTCTATCTCGAAAGCCCGGCCAACCCGACCAATGCCTTGGTCGATGTCGAGGCGGTAACGGCGGCGCGCGATGCGGTGCTGGGGGCGGAGTGCCCGATCGCGATCGACAACACCTTCCTGGGGCCGTTGTGGCAGCAGCCGATCAAGCACGGCGCGGATATCGTGGTCTATTCGCTGACCAAGTACGTCGGCGGACATTCCGACCTTGTCGCCGGCTCGATCGGCGGCGCGACCAAGTGGATGACCCCGGTGCGGATGCTGCGCAACACCATGGGCGGAATCCTCGATCCGCACACCGCGTGGATGCTGATGCGCAGCCTTGAAACGGTCGAACTGCGGATGAGCCGCGCGGGCGAGAACGCCGCGAAGGTCTGCGCTTACCTCAAGGGCCATCCGAAGGTCGAAGGGCTGGGATATCTCGGCGACATCGCCGATCCGCGCCAGCAGGATATCTTCGACCGGCATTGCACCGGCGCGGGCAGCACTTTTTCGCTCTACATCAAGGGCGGCGAAGCCGAGGCGTTCCGCTTTCTCGACAGCCTCAAGATTGCCAAGCTCGCAGTCAGCCTCGGCGGGACCGAAACACTCGCCAGCCTGCCCGCGGCGATGACCCACCTGTCGGTGCCCGACGAGCGCAAGGCGCAGCTTGGCATCACCGACAACCTGGTGCGGATCAGCATCGGCATCGAGGACGCCGACGACCTGATCGCCGACTTTGAGCAAGCGCTGGCGGCGGTTTAGTGGCGGACCGACTCAACATCGTCCACCGGAGCGGCATTGCCCCGTTTCGAGGGACCATATGCGGCGCGCGGTGCTTCGAGACGGCTTCGCCTCCTCAGCACGAACGGAGTTGAAGGGATCAGCTAGCCCCTAAACGTCCAGATTGGCCACGTTGAGCGCATTCTCCTGAATGAATTCGCGGCGTGGTTCGACGATGTCGCCCATCAGCCGGGTGAAGATTTCGTCGGTGACGTCGGCGTCCTCGACCTTCACCTGCAGCAGCACGCGGTTGTCGGGGTCGAGCGTGGTTTCCCACAGCTGTTCGGCGTTCATTTCGCCCAGCCCCTTGTAGCGCGCGATCGACAGGCCTTTGCGCCCGCCCGCCAGCACCGCTTCGAGCAATTCGGACGGCCGCGTGATCTGGTCCTTGGCGGCAATCGGCGCGGGCGCATCTTCGGCCGCATCGTCGCCGGTCTCGACCTCAGGCGAGTCTTCCATCGCAGTGGTTCGCACCAGCCGTACAGGGGTTTCGTAAACCTCGACGTTTTCGACCGCGAGCCGGGCCAGCTTGCGTGCTTCGGCGCTGGTCAGGAAGCCTGCCTCGATCGGATAAGCATCGGTCACGCCGCGCCACACGCGCTTTACCATCACCGCGCCATCTTCAGTCAGTTCGGTGGTCCACTTGGCTTCGCGGTCGCCCAGGTCGAGCCAGATCGAGGCCTTGGCCAGCGCGGCCAGCCGCCCGGCGCGGTCAAGTTCGGGATCGAACAGCCCGGCCATCGCCAGCGCCTCGATCACCGCCGGGTCATAGCGCCGCGGCACAAAGCCCATCAGCGCGCGCATGCGCAGCGCGTGCTGGACCAGCGCGGCCAGTTCGGTTCCGCCGCGCGCCCCGCCCTTGGTTTCGAGCACGCGGCCCGCAGTCCCCGCCTCGACCAGATAACGGTCAAGCTCGGAGGCATCCTTGAGGTAGACTTCGCTGCGCCCCTTGTTGACCTTGAACAGCGGCGGCTGAGCGATGAACAGGTGCCCATTGCGGATGATTTCGGGCATCTGGCGGTGGAAGAAGGTGAGCAGGAGCGTGCGGATATGCGCGCCGTCGACGTCGGCGTCGGTCATGATGATGATCTTGTGATAGCGCAGCTTCTCGAGGTTGAACTCGTCGCGGATGCCGGTGCCCATCGCCTGGATCAGCGTGCCGACTTCCTTCGAGGAGATGATCCGGTCGAACCGGGCGCGCTCGACGTTGAGGATCTTGCCCTTGAGCGGCAGGATCGCCTGGATATGGCGGTCACGCCCCTGCTTGGCCGAGCCGCCGGCGCTATCGCCTTCGACCAGGAACAGTTCGCACTTGGCCGGATCGCGTTCCTGGCAATCGGCGAGCTTGCCGGGGAGCGAGGCGATGTCCATCGCGCCCTTGCGCCGGGTCAGCTCGCGCGCCCGCTTGGCCGCTTCGCGCGCCGCAGCGGCATCGATGATCTTGCCAACGACCTGCTTGGCATAGGCCGGATTTTCCTCAAGCCAGTCGCTCATCTTGTCGGCCATCAGGCTTTCGAGCGGCTGGCGCACTTCGGAGGAAACCAGCTTGTCCTTGGTTTGGCTGGAGAACTTGGGATCAGGCAGCTTGACCGAAACGATCGCGGTCAGCCCTTCGCGCATGTCCTCGCCGGTCAGGCTGACCTTTTCCTTCTTCAGCAGGCCAGACTTTTCGGCATAATTGTTCAGCGTACGGGTCAGCGCGGCGCGGAATGCGGCCAGATGCGTGCCACCATCGCGCTGCGGGATGTTGTTGGTGAAGCACAGGACGTTTTCGTAATACGAATCGTTCCATTCGAGCGCGACCTCGATCGCGATCCCTTCACGCTCGGACGAAATGGCGATCGGATCGGGCAGCAAGGCAGCCTTGTTACGATCAAGATAGCTGACGAAGGCGCCGATCCCGCCTTCGTAATAAAGGTCGTGTTCCTTGATTTCCTCATGCCGCTTGTCGCGCAGCAGCACCCGCACGCCCGAGTTGAGAAAGGCGAGTTCGCGGTAGCGGTGCTCCAGCTTTTCGAAATCGAATTCGAGCACGTTCTTGAAGGTGTCGGTGCTGGCCATGAAAGTCACGCGGGTGCCCTTCTTGCCTGTGGGGGCCGGTCCCTTGACCGCCAGCGGCGCGACCGCATCGCCGTGCGCGAACTTCATCCAATGCTCTTCGCCGTCGCGCCAGATCGTCAGCTCCAGCCATTCCGACAATGCGTTGACCACCGACACGCCGACCCCGTGCAGCCCGCCGGAGACCTTGTAGGCGTTGTCGTCCGAGGTGTTCTCGAACTTACCCCCGGCGTGAAGCTGGGTCATGATCACTTCGGCGGCGGAAACGCCTTCTTCGGTGTGGATACCGGTCGGAATGCCGCGACCGTTGTCTTCGACCGAGACCGAGCCATCGGGGTTAAGTTCGATCAGAACGAGGTCGCAGTGCCCCGCCAGAGCTTCATCGATTGCATTGTCAGAAACCTCGAACACCATGTGGTGCAGGCCCGAACCATCGTCGGTATCACCGATGTACATGCCGGGGCGTTTGCGCACTGCATCGAGGCCCTTGAGGACCTTGATCTGGTCAGCGCCGTATTCGTTCTGGTTCGGAAGGTTTTCGGGTATCTCGGACATGCCCAGCATATAGGGATTGAGGGCCCAAAACGGAAGTCTTCTTGCCCCCTTCCATCCACAGGGAAATCCTGCTCAATTACCGCCAGAATCAGGGAGTCCGAACATGAAAAAGCTTATCGCCATCGCCCTTCTCGGCACCACGGCAATCGCTGCCGAAGCCGGCGCAATGGATGCGACACTGCGTCCCGATCAGGTCGAGTTCAAGGGGCTTTACAAGGAGCTGGTGGAAACCAACACGACGCTCTCGGCGGGCAGCTGCACATTGGCGGCAGAGCGCATGGCGGCGCGGATGCGCGCGGCGGGGATTCCCGACAGCCAGATCACGCTGTTTTCGACCCCCGAACACCCCAAGGATGGCGGCGTGGTGGTGGTCTATCCGGGCACCGACAAGAAGCTCAAACCCATGCTGCTGCTCGCCCATATCGACGTGGTCGAGGCCAAGCGCGCCGACTGGACCCGCGATCCGTTCACGCTGATCGAAGAGAACGGCCAGTTCTACGGGCGCGGCACCTACGACGACAAGGCGCAGGCGGCGGTGTGGACCGATACGATGGTCCGCTTCGCCAAGGAGGGCTACAAGCCCAAACGCACGGTCAAGCTGGCACTGACTTGCGGCGAGGAAACCTCGGGCGCGTTCAACGGCGCGGAATGGCTGACCAAGAACAAGCGTGACCTGATCGATGCCGCCTATGCGCTTAACGAGGGCGGCGGTGGGCGTTCGGACGGCGATGGCAAGCTTTTGGTCCAGACCATCCAGGTCGGCGAGAAGGCGTACCAGGACTTCACACTGACTGCGACCAACGAGGGCGGCCACGCCTCCTCGCCAGTGCGTGACAACGCGATCTACGCGATGTCCGATGCGGTGCTGAAAATCCGCGATCATGAATTCAAGCTGGAATTCAACGATACCACCCGGACGTTCTTCGGCAAGGCCGGCCCGCTTTATCCGGGCGCACTGGGCAAGGCGATGGCCGCGCTCGCTGCCAATCCGAACGATGCCGCGGCTGAAGCGATCGTCAACCAGGACCGCAGCCTGCATTCAATGCTGCGCACCACTTGCGTTGCGACACTGGTCCAGGGCGGGCATGCCTTGAACGCGCTGCCCCAGCGAGTGACGGTCAACGTCAATTGCCGGATGTTTCCGGGCCGCACTTCGGATGAGACGCAAGCCGAACTGACCCGGGTGATCGGCAATCCGGGCATCACGATCGAACAACGCGTTAAGGACAAGCCAATCGCCAAGGTGCCGCCGCTCGATCCGGCGATCATCGGCCCGATGACCACGCTTTCGGCCAAGTTCTTCCCCGGCGTGCCGATGGTCCCGACCATTTCCACTGGCGCGAGCGACGGGGTCTACACCGCCGCAGTCGGTATCCCAACCTACGGGGTTCCGGGGATCTGGGCCGACAGCAAGATGAACAACATCCACGGCCTCAACGAGCATATGGAAGTGCGCTCGCTGATGGACGGGCGCGATTACCTCTACGCGCTGGTCAAAATGCTGAGCAGCAAATGATCGATCCTCCCCCGTTGGGGGAGGTGGCAGACGCGAAGCGGCTGACGGTGGGGGCCTGCCGGTGTCTGGCCCCCACCGACCCGCCTTCGGCGGCCCACCTCCCCCAGCAGGGGGGATTTAGCCAACAAAAGGCCGCCACGCGGCTAGGCGAGGCGGCCTTTTGAGGTTTGGAGTTTGTGCCGAACCGCTGTGCTTAGGCAAGCGTGGCGGTGAACATCAGACCGCTGGTCGCAATCGCGACGATGGCCGGCAGCAAAATCGAAAAGATGCTGCGCATGATACTTCTCCTGTTGCATTCGCGAACTCAGTTCGCATTTGCAACATAAGCGGATCGGTAGAGATTGCCAGTGCAAAGGCCGGGATGGGTGTTGCAGATTTTGCAACTACGGCGCTGTGAAGGTGTTCACCGCTTCCAAATTGTCATTGCTGCGGAATGCTGCCAGATCAGCCAGCATGACTGGAAACCCCGCTGCACTTCTCGACGCCGAATTCGGTTCCTTCCCCGGCCTGGTTGCGGCTTGGGGCGCGTACCGGGGCGACGCGGACGCGCTTTTTGACGGCGCCACCACGCTATCATGGCGCGACACTGCCGACCGGGTCGAACGAATCGCGGCGCGGCTGGAGGCGGACGGGCTCGAGCGCGGCCAGGCCGTTGCGATCCTTGGCACCACCACGGTGGGCTATGCGCTGGTCTACCTTGCCGCGATCCGGGCCGGGGGCTGCGCCGCGCCGCTTACCACCAGTGCCAGCCCCGATCAGCTCGCCGGGATGGCGGCGGATTCGGGCGCGATCCACCTGTTCATCGACCGCGCCAAGCTCAATGAACTGGGTACCTATTTGCTGCCGACCGCGAACCAGATCGTACTCGACGAGGAACTCGACAGCTTTATGGCCCCTGCTGGAACCCAGGCCGCGCCGTTCGATCCGGTGGAGAAGGACCCGCTCAACATCATCTATTCCTCGGGTACCACCGGCATTCCCAAGGGCATCATTCATTCGCACGGCATGCGCTGGCGGCAGATGACCTTTCGCGCCGCGCTCAATTATGGGCAGGACAGCCGCACGCTGTGTTCGACCCCGCTCTATTCGAACACCACCATGGCGGTGTTCCTGCCAACCATGTATTCGGGCGGCTGCGCTTCGCTGATGGGCAAGTTCGATACCCAGAAGTGGCTCGAACGCGCGCAGAACGAGCATATCACCCACACCATGCTGGTTCCGGTGCAGTACCGTCGGCTGATGCAGTTCGAACATTTCGATGATTACGACCTGTCGAGCATGCGGATGAAATATTGCACCAGCGCGCCGTTCCCGGCCGATCTCAAGGCTGAGGTTTTGCGCCGCATGCCCGGCGGCCTGATCGAAATTTACGGCATGACCGAAGGCGGCGTCGCCTGCATCTTCCCGGTTCACGAACACCCGGACAAGCTTCACACCGTGGGCTTCCCCGCACCGGGCCATTTCCTCAAAGTGATCGACGAGGCTGGCAACGAACTGCCTGCGGGCGAGGCTGGTGAACTGGTCGGCAAGTCGCCAACCATGATGTCTGGTTACAAGAACCAGCCCGAAAAGACCCGCGAGGGCTACTGGACCGACCCCACTGACGGCAGCACCTGGCAGCGCATGGGCGATGTCGGCCGGGTCGATGCCGACGGCTTCGTCGAACTGGTCGGGCGGACCAAGGACGTGATCATTTCGGGCGGGTTCAACATCTTCCCGATCGACCTTGAACACGAACTGGCCAAAGACGAGCGCGTGGTTGAAGCCGCGGTGGTCGGCGTGCCGAGCGACCAGTGGGGCGAAACCCCGGTCGGCTTCGTGGTGCTCAAAACCGGCGTGGAGGAAACCGCGCTGGAAGATATCCGCACCGTGGCCAACAGCCGCTTGGGCAAAACCCAGCGCGTCTCGGCGCTCCACGCAATCGGCGAAATGCCGCGCAGCCACATCGGCAAGCTGCTCAAGACCGAGCTTCGGGATTTGATCACCGGCTAAGGCCTTAAGTTCTTCTCCATTTGCACTTCGTGAAAATGGAGAGGAACTTGCAAGCCCGCCAATCCATCCTTATCGGCCCACCATGACCATCCAGCCTTCAGACTCGATCCTGATTGTCGATTTCGGCAGCCAGGTTACCCAGCTCATCGCCCGCCGGGTGCGCGAGGCGGGGGTCTATTCCGAAATTGCCCCGTTTAACACGGCCGCCGAGGCCTTCGCGCGGATGCAGCCCAAGGGGATCATCCTGTCGGGCTCGCCCGCATCGGTGCTCGATGAAGATGGTCCGCGCATTCCTGATGAAATTCTGCATTCGGGGCTGCCGATCATGGCGATCTGCTATGGCCAGCAAGCCTTGATGCACCAGCTGGGCGGCGAAGTGCTGCCGGGCGATTCGGGCGAATTTGGCCGCGCCTTCATTGAAATCAACGATAGCTGCGCATTGTTCGACGGCCTGTGGAGCGAGGGCGAAACCCACCAGGTGTGGATGAGCCACGGCGATAAGGTGACGCAATTGGCCCCCGGGTTCAAGCCGGTTGCCTCCAGCCTCGGCGCGCCCTTCGCGGTGATCGCCAACGAGGACAAGCGCATCTACGCAATGCAGTTCCACCCCGAAGTGGTCCACACCCCCGACGGCGGCAAGCTCTACAAGAACTTCGTGCGCCACGTCTGCGGGCTCGCCGGGGACTGGACCATGGCCGAATTCCGCAAGACCAAGATCGAGGAAATCCGCGCACAGGTGGGTAAGGGCAAGGTCATCTGCGGCCTGTCAGGCGGGGTCGATTCAGCCGTGGCGGCAGTGCTGATCCACGAGGCGATCGGCGAGCAGCTGACCTGCGTGTTCGTCGACCACGGACTGATGCGGCTGGGCGAGGCCGAGCAGGTCGTCAGCCTGTTCCGCAACCACTATAACATCCCCTTGGTCCACAAGGATGTCTCGGCGCTATTCCTCGGCGGGCTGGCCGGGGTGACCGACCCCGAGGCCAAGCGCAAGTTCATCGGCAAGACCTTCATCGACGTGTTCGAGGAAGAGGCGAGGCAAGTCGGCGGGGCTGATTTCCTCGCCCAAGGCACGCTCTATCCTGATGTGATCGAGAGCGTCTCGTTCACCGGCGGGCCGAGCGTAACGATCAAGAGCCACCATAACGTCGGCGGGCTGCCCGAGCGGATGAACATGCAGTTGGTCGAACCGTTGCGCGAGCTGTTCAAGGACGAAGTGCGCGAACTCGGCCGCGAACTTGGCCTGCCCGAGATCTTCGTCGGCCGCCACCCGTTCCCCGGCCCCGGCCTCGCGATCCGCATCCCCGGCGAGGTGACCCGCGAGCGCTGCGACGTGCTGCGCAAGGCCGATCAGGTCTATCTTGAGGAAATCCGCGCCGCCGGATTGTATGACGCGATCTGGCAAGCCTTTGCGGTGCTGCTGCCCGTCAAGACCGTCGGCGTGATGGGCGATGGGCGCACGTATGACAACGTCTGCGCCTTGCGCGCTGTAACTAGCACCGACGGCATGACGGCGGACATCTACCCCTTCGATGCCGCCTTTCTGAGCCGCGTCGCGACCCGGATCATCAACGAGGTCAAGGGCATCAACCGGGTGGTTTATGATTATACCAGCAAGCCGCCCGGGACGATCGAGTGGGAGTGAATCTATGAGTGTGAAGGGATATGTCATCGTCAAGATCACCGAGATCCGTGATCTTGACGCATTTTCAAGCTATCGTCCGCTGGCGGGCGAGACGGTTGCCAAGCACGGCGGCGAATTCCTTGTCCGCGCTGGCCCGGCCGAGCGATTTGAAGGGAGCGGCGATTGCGGCCGCAACGTTGTCATCGAGTTTCCCAGCGTCGAGGCGGCGAAGGCCTGGTACAATTCGCCCGAATATCAGGAAGCGCTCAAAATCCGCCTGGCCGCTTCGACCGGCTCGCTGATCATCGTTGAAGGCGCCTAAAGCGCCACAAACCGTCCCGCATCGCGATCCTTCCGTACCTTTAGCCCGCCAAACACCTGTCCGCTCATCGCGATGTAGACCCCCGGCGCGGCGACTTGCGCGGCGGCGAAGGCCATGCCGAGGTTGAACGGAGCGTCGGTTTCGGCGAAACGTGCGGGGCTAAGCGCGCCGGTCAGGACGATGGTCTTGCCGACTACACCCGCCAGCGCCTTGGCGGTTTCCGTCATGGTGTCGGTGCCGTGAGTGATCACGACCCGGGTCTTGGAGCCTCTGTCATCCGCCGGGTAATCTCAGCACGGTCGGCGTCGGTGAGCTGGAGGCTGTCCGTCGTCACTCAGGGTGATCGATTGGGAGCAAATTTACACACGCTCTCTTTACCGAACTTTTTGACATAACTGGTCGTTAACCAGTTTTTATTACGCTAGTCTCCAAGATCACTCAAAGAAATTGGGAAGCAAGACGATGGACTTCAAGACCGGGTTGGCCGCAACGTTACCTTCCTTGCCTTTTTTGGCGGCATGTGAATCGAGCAGCACAACCGCTGCGAAAGCGCTGGCGCCAGGAGCTTACGAGGTTACTTTTTCGGGCAGTCTCGGCAAAATCCCGCTCCTCAGTGGAAATGGCCCTGGAGCCGGTCCCTGGAATTTCTGCCTGACAGGTTCGCCGCACGACAATCCGGATAAGCTAGTGCGCGGGATTCTTGCGGAATCGGACAATGGGAAGGGCGATGTACAAATCAAACGAAATGGCAGTCACATCACCGGATCGACTACGCTGACGCTTGACCCCGACAGGGCGGTTGGAACGGCGAAATTCTCATTCGATGGCAATATATTCACCGATGGATTTGAGGGAGACTTAACGCAGCACTTGGAAATCGAAAAGCCGAGTGACCCGCAAGGGGCTTCGGCAGCCCAATTGATGAATTCGACGACTTTGCACCTCAAGGGTCGCTTCACAGGAAAATGCAGTGCCGAGCAGCAAGAAGCCGTGAAAAAGTGGGAGGACAAAACGCAAGCTCAGGATGACCCAGCCGAAAAAGCGGCCGATCAGCCAGCCGAAGAAACCGACGATCAAGCGGCCAAAGCGGCAGCAGACGCTGCAGCTGAATCCGACGAAACCAATTAGCTCACTCCACAGCCACGAACCGCCCCGCCGCGCGGTCCTTGCGCACGTTCAGCCCATCAAACACCTGCCCGCTCATCGCGATGTAGACCCCCGGCGCGGCGACTTGCGCGGCGGCGAAGGCCATGCCGAGGTTGAACGGAGCGTCGGTTTCGGCGAAACGTGCGGGGCTAAGCGCGCCGGTTAGGACGATCGTCTTGCCCGGCACCGCTGCGGCGAGGACCTTCGCGGTTTCGGTCATCGTGTCGGTGCCGTGGGTGATGACGATCCGCGTTTCGTTCGCCTCGGCGGCGTGGCGGGCGATGTTGGCGCGGTCGGCGTCGGTCAGTTCTAGGCTGTCCTTGCGGCATACTTCGACCACCCGGAACGGCAAGGCCACGCGGGCTTCCTTGAGCAATGCAGGAATGCCAGAATCAACGATCTGGTATTCGCTCAGCGCGTCGAAATAGTTCTTGTCGATCGTGCCGCCGGTGGTGAGCACAAGGATAGCTGGTTGGTCCATCTTGCGGCCATAGCCGAACCCTTTGCTTCCATGCTAGCCTTGCCTCGGGCGCGAGGGGAGAACGGTGATGGTCACTGCGGCGGCTGGGCCTGCGGGCACGACAAGAGCCTCAAATGCACGAGTAGCCGCAGTGGTGGCGCTGCTCGCGTTGTCAGTGCTGCTCAACTACGTTGATCGAGGCGCGATCGGGGTGGCGGCGCCGCTGATGAAGCAGGAACTGGGCCTGTCGGCGACCTGGTTCGGCTTTGCGGTCTCGGCCTTCTTCTGGGTTTACGCGCCGCTGTGCCTAGTGGTCGGGTGGCTGTGCGACCGGTTCTGCGTTTACCGCATGTTCGCCGCCGGGGTTGCCTTGTGGGCGGTGGCGACTGCGCTGACCGGGTTCGTAAACGGGATAGTTTTGCTGATTGCGCTGCGTCTGACCCTCGGCTTGGGCGAAAGCATCGCCTTTCCCGGCAGCTCGAAGATCTTTGCCGCCGAGGTGCCTGCAGCCCACCGCGGCAGTGCCAATGCAGCGGTGGCGGCGGCGCTGGCGTTCGGCCCGGCGGTTGGAACTCTGTTTGGCGGCATGATCCTGCTCGAAGCAGGCTGGCGGCCGATCTTCTGGATCTTCGGCGGCGTGACCTTGCTGTGGCTGTTGCCGTGGCACCTCGTCTCAGCCCCGCTGCGTACACAAAACGTTGCCGTGCCGGTGACCGAGCCGGTGCCGTTGACGCGCATCATGGACCAGAAGGCGGTATGGCTGATGGGGATCGGTCACTTCGCCACCAATTACGGGTTCTATTTCCTGCTGACCTGGCTGCCACTGTTTCTGGTCAAGACGCGGGGATATTCGATTGGCGACATGACCATGCTGACCACGCTGGGCTTTGCCACCCAGGGCATTGTCGCGCTGGTCATGGGCCGGGTATCGGACCGCTGGGTCAGCGGCGGGGCCGATGAAGGACGCGTGCGGCGCAAGTTGATGGTGGTCGGCCAGACGCTCGCCAGTGTGGCGCTGGCCTGCGTTTACTTCACCGATGGCCCGTACCAATTGGGCGCGGTGCTGATGCTCGCCGGGACCGCTTCGGGCCTGACCTCGACCAACCTGTTTGCAATCGGGCAAATCTTTGCCGGACCGCGCGCGGCAGGCGGCTGGATCGGAGTGCAGAATGCGATCGGCAACTGCGCCGGGATCATCGGCCCGATCGCGACCGGGCTGATGATCGATCACCTGGGTGGCTACGGCTGGGCTTTTGTTTTGACCGCCGCAGTCCCGGCGCTGGGCGCGCTGTGGTGGGCGCGGGTGATCCCCAAGATCGAGCAGGTCATCGACTAGGGGCGGAAGTTCACCCCGGTCAGCTCTTCCGACTTCGCCCATAGCGCGCGGGCCAGCGCTGCGTCGCGGATGTGCGGGGCGACGCCCGAAACGCGCGGAGCATCGGGTTCGGCCATTTTGCCGATGTTGCAATCCTCGCAGTAAACCCCGCCTTGGCCTTCGAGCAGCGGCGAAACCGCGCACCACACGCTGGTTGCGGCGCCTTCCTCGGCCGACTTGAAGCGCTCGTTGACGTTGCCCGCGGCGTCGATCCAGCCCATCGCGATCTGCTCTTCATCGGTCAGGTGGCGCTGCAACGGCGTGATGATGCCGCCGGGATGGACTGCGAAGGCGCGCACGCCGTGGGGCTCGCCCAGCCGGTCAAGCTCGAGCGCAAACAGCGCGTTGGCCGACTTGGCCTGCCCATAGGCAAGCCACTTGTCGTACGGCCGCTGCTCGAACTGAAGGTCGTCCAGATCGAGCCCGCCGAGCCGGTGGCCGATCGAGGACACCGATACCAGCCGCGCATGCCCGCTCTTGGCGAGCAGCGGCCACAGCCGCGCGGTGAGCTGGAAATGGCCGAGATGGTTGGTCGCGAACTGGCTTTCATAGCCGCGCGCATCGCGGGCGAGCGGATTGGCCATGACTGCGGCATTGTTGATCTGGATGTCGATCCGGTCGGTCTGGGCGGCAACCTGCGCGGCGAATGCGTCGATCGAGGCGGGGTCGGACAGGTCGAGCGGCAGGATCGTGATATCACCATCGATGCCCGCAAGATCACCCAGCGCCGCTTCGGGCCGCCGCGCGCCGACGATGATCAGCGCTCCGGCTTCGGCCAGCGCGCGGACGACTTCGGTCCCCAGTCCCGAATAGCCGCCGGTGACCAGCGCGGTCTTGCCGGCAAGGTCGATCCCCGCGACCACCTGGCGCGCGGTCGAGCGGTAACCGAACGGGGAATCGATCGGAGCTTGTGTCGTGGTCATGGCAGGCCTCTCGCTTGGTCTTTTGCGGGCCAGCATAGGCACCGCGCCGGGCAGGGCAAGCTCAGGCTGCGAGCGCGGCGATCTCGATCCGCTCAATCGCCTCGTGCAAGCGCTGCGCCGCAGCTGGCGCCAGGCGGTGTTCGAACAGCGTCAGGTGGCGGCGCAGGGTGCGCTGGACCGATCCGGTGCCGCTGCCGGTCGCCTCGCCCATTTCGCGGTAGTGTTCAAGGCCGTAGCGCAGGATGATCGTGGCATTGACTGCCAGGTCGCGGAGCCGTTCGCGCGGCCAGTCAAGCTCGCCCGCATCGACCAGCGCGGCAAGGTACAGTTCAAGCTGGTCGAAGGTGCGCCGGGTCCAGTCGGGCACGTTCAAACGGACCACTTCGGCGTGCTCGCCATAGCTGTGCTGGTCGCGGTAGAGGAAGCGGAAGTCGCGGAATTCGGCCATCATCGCGGCAACCATTGCGGCATAGTCGCCGACCGGATCGGATTGCGGGCGCAGCGCCAACCGTGCCTCGATGGCCACGGCAAAGCGCTCGCCGATCGCATCGAGCAGTGCGCGGCGGGTCTTGTAGTGGTACCACAAGTTGCCCTCGGCAATATGGCAGGCCGCCGCCACGCCCGCCGTGCTGACCGCGCCGTAACCCTGTTCGTTGAACAGGGCCCGGGCGGTTTCGACAATGCGGTCTTTCGTCTTCATCAATAGTGCGACAGTTCGACCTGCAGCGTTTTGTAGCCGTGGACGAAGCTGGCCGCGACCCGGCTCGGTTCGGCCAGCACAGTGGCGCGCAGCCGGCGCTTGGCCATTTCTTCGAGCAGGATCGTCAATTGCAATTCGGCGACGCGCGCCCCGACGCAGCGGTGAATGCCGTAACCAAACGAGAGGTGGCGCCGGGCATTTTCGCGGTCAACCTTGATGCTGTCACCGTCATCGAACACGCTTTCATCGCGGTTGGCAGAGAGGTACCACAGCACGACCTTGTCGCCCTTCTTCATCTGTACCCCGTCGACCTCGGTATCTTCGAGCACGGTGCGGCGCATGTGCGCGAGCGGGGTCTGCCAGCGCAGCAGCTCGCTCACCGCATTCGGGATCAGCGCGGGATTGGCTTCCAATTTGGCGCGTTCCTCGGGGAATTGATTGAGGCCATAGACGAAGCCCGACATCGAATTGCGCGTGGTGTCGTTGCCGCCCACGATCAGCAGGATCATGTTGCCGATGAATTCGGCTTCGCTCATCTCCTTCATCGCGTCCGAACGGAGCATGATCGAGATGAGATCGCTGCCGCCCGGATTGGCCGCCTTGGCCTGCCACAGCTGAGTGAAGGCCGCGCCCATTTCATAGGCGTCGGCGTTGCGTTTTTCCATGCCGCCGGGGGCGTGGAGCAATTCGACATCGCCAAGGGTGTCCGACCAGCGGGTCAGGTTGTGGCGTTCTTCCCACGGGAAATCGAACAGCCGCGCGAGCATGCCGGTGGTTAGTTCGATCGAGACTTTATCGACCCAGTCGAACGCCTCGCCAATCGGCAAGCTGTCGAGCACTTCGCCGGTGCGGGCCCGAACTTCATCGCGCATCGCCGCCACTTCGCTGGGGCCGAACGCGGGGGCAATGGTGCGGCGCTGGCCGGTGTGCTGCGGCGGGTCCATCGCGATGAACATGGGCATCCGGAACTCGCCTTCAAGCAGCTTGTCGACGAAGAACGCCACGGTGATCCCGCCATATTCGTACGATGACGAAAAAATCTTGGGCAGCGCTTCGATCTGGATGATCGGCTTGTAGGTGCTGACCGACCAATAGGGGCCGAATTTCGAATCGGGCACGTACTGGATCGGCGCCTCGGCCCGCAGGGTCCGGAACGGTTCCTGCCAGCGATCTTCGGCGTACAAGGCGGCTTCCGAGACATCGATCGGCGCGATTGGTGAAACGGTGCGGTCCAGCGTTGCTGCGGTGGCCATGGTTCTCTCCCGAAATCTGACTTTACAGTCTAGGGCGCACACCCTAAATTGATCGCCAGCAGAGTCAATCCTTGGTCAGCACGATGAAAAGCGCCGCCCGGATCGCTCCGGACGGCGCTTGAATATCGACTGTAACGCGATCAGCGGGTGGGCGCGACCCGGCGATATGGCACGAACTCGCCCAGGCTGATCGAGCCATTGAACATGCCGGCAGTGCGATCAACCGTCGTCACGATATCGAGATCGCACAGCTGACTGGTCGAGGTGCGGGTGACCATGATGTTGTCATCATCGAGATCATGCGCGTTGCGCGGCACGTTGACCCAAATCGTGTTGCCCCAGCCGTAAACGATGGCGGTCTTGTCGAGCACTTGCATTTCGCGGGTGTCGAAATGCGAGATGCAGTGTTCGGGCTTACCCGCAACGCGGCCGACGAGCAGCTTGTCGAGGCGTTCCTGCGGGGTGAGCCGCGGACTGGCCTGCAGCGCTGGTCCAGCCAGAAGCGCTGCGGCGGAAACGAGGGCAATAGCGAGTTTACGCATGGTCGGACTCCTATGGATGCCAAGCTTATCAGGGTTTTTCTGAACCGCCGCTGAAAATCAGGCGGTCCCGCCCACAGTGAGCCCTTCAACAAGCAACGTCGGCTGGCCGACCCCGGCGGGCAGGCTTTGTCCGGCCTTGCCGCAGATTCCGACGCCTTCGTCGAGCGCGAGGTCATTGCCAATGCCGATCACCTTGGTCAACACGGTCGGCCCGTCGCCGATCAGGGTCGCACCCTTGATCGGCGCACCGAGTTTGCCGTTCTCGATCTTGTAGGCCTCGGTGCAGCTGAACACGAATTTGCCCGAAACGATATCGACCTGCCCGCCGCCGAAGCTCTTGGCGAAGATGCCGTTCTTGACGCGGGAGAGCAGTTCAGCCGGGTTGTCATTACCCGCGCGCATGAAGGTGTTGGTCATCCGCGGCATCGGGACGCTGGCGTAATTCTCGCGCCGCCCGTTGCCGGTCGCCGCCACCCCCATCAGCCGGGCGTTCAAGCGGTCCTGCATGTAGCCCTTGAGGATCCCGTCCTCGATCAGCACGTTTTCCTGGGTGGGCGTG
>JANXUP010000080.1 GCA_025356175.1 Sphingomonadaceae bacterium
TAGTCTCGGCCCACTCAAAATCGTTTGTTGAGAGACGTGCCCGTTCGAGTCGGGCCAGGGGCACCACTTCTGATTTTAACGAGCCGGATTTGCGCAGCGAGCACGCGGCGGACATTCCGGCAGACCTGGGCGAGGTCCCTGCGCGCGCGTGCTTTTGACCATCAGTCGCCGCCACCCGGTCCGCCTGAGCGGCGCGCCGAACTCGCGGTGATGTTCGCGATGTCCTGTGCTGTTGGCGCGGGCGGAGCGGTGGGGTGAGTTTGCGCCGGTTCCTGCTCACTTCCCGGAGGCTGCGGCGGTTTCGTTGGATCGAGCGGGTTGGCGTTCAACTGCGAATTGGGTTTGCGCAGGGCTGGTCGCGCTGGATTAAGAGCGGGCTGGGGCGCGGCAGGGGGCGAATAACCGCCGCCGCCACCGCCGAAATTCCCGCCCTCATCGCTCCCGAAGCTCGCAGCGCCGACGTTGTTGGCGATCTTGAGTGTGGTCGCGACTTTTTTGGTACCGAGCTTCTCGGCTTCGGTCTCGGCAAGTTGGTTTTTGGCCTCGACCGCGCTCACCTGAGCTTGCGCGCCCCATTCCTCGCCGCTCGCGAAAATCGCCAGCAGCGCGGTCAGGACGACCGTCGCTGCTGCAAAATGCTTGAGCAGGCTTGGTGAAAGTGCAGACTTGGGAGTTCGGCGAGCCATGGCTGCTGTCATAGCCGGCGAAGGTTAACCGCCGCGCTTCAGCCTATGGTTACAAATGGATTGACGGCCGCCGGAGCGAAAGGGGCGCTCCGACGACCGTCGTTTCTCCTCCCCAGGAGATCTGTGCGGGATTTTATGCCGCGAACTGGTTCATCGTGTTGTCCTTGCCGCCAGCCTTGAGCGCGGCTTCACCAGCGAAGTATTCCTTGTGATCGTCGCCGATGTCGGAGCCCGACATGTTCTGATGCTTGACGCAGGCGATGCTCTGGCGGATTTCCTGGCGCTGGACGTTCTTGACGTAACCCAGCATGCCTTGGTCGCCAAAGTATTCGCGGGCCAGGTTGTCGGTGCTGAGCGCTGCCGTGTGGTACGTCGGCAGCGTGATCAGGTGATGGAAGATCCCGGCGCGGGCTGCGGCATCGCGCTGGAAGGTGCGAATGCGTTCATCAGCTTCGGCGGCGAGATCCGTGCCGTCGTAGTCTACACTCATCAGCTTGGCGCGGTTATAGGCGGATAGGTCCTTGCCGTCCGCGGTCCAGGCATCGAACACCTGTTGGCGGAAATTGAGGGTCCAGTTGAAGCTAGGCGAATTGTTGTAGACCAGCTTGGCATTGGGCACGACTTCGCGGATGCGATCGACCATGCCCGCAATCTGCGAGATGTGCGGCTTCTCGGTTTCAATCCACAGCAGGTCGGCACCGTTCTGCAGCGAATTGATGCAGTCGAGCACGCAGCGATCTTCGCCGGTGCCCGGACGGAACTGATAGAGGTTCGAGGGCAGGCGCTTGGGCCGCAGCAACTTGCCATCGCGCGTAATCAGCACGTCGCCGTGGCCGACTTCGGTCACTTCTTCGCAATCGAGGAAGCTGTTGTACTGGTCGCCGATGTCGCCAGCTTCGCGGGTGTAGGCGATCTGCTTGGTCAGGCCCGCGCCGAGCGAGTCGGTGCGGGCGACGATGATCCCGTTCTCGACGCCCAGTTCCATGAAGGCGTAACGGATCGCCCGGATTTTCGCGAGGAAGTCGTCATGAGGCACGGTGACCTTGCCGTCCTGATGGCCGCACTGCTTTTCGTCGGAGACCTGGTTTTCGATCTGCAGCGCGCAGGCACCGGCCTCGATCATCTTGCGGGCGAGCAGATAAGTGGCCTCGGCGTTGCCGAAGCCGGCGTCGATATCGGCGATAATCGGCACGACATGGGTTTCGTAGTTGTCGATCGCGTGTTCGATCGCTTTCGCCTTGACCGCGTCACCGGCTTCGCGCGCGGCATCAAGATCGCGGAACATCATGCCGAGTTCGCGCGCATCGGCCTGGCGCAGGAAAGTGTAAAGTTCCTCGATCAGCGCAGGGACGCTGGTCTTCTCGTGCATCGACTGGTCGGGCAGAGGGCCGAACTCGCTGCGCAACGCGGCGATCATCCAGCCCGACAGGTACAGGTAACGTCCCTTGGTGGTGCCGAAATGCTTCTTGATCGAGATCAGCTTCTGCTGTCCGATGAAGCCGTGCCAGCAGCCGAGCGACTGGGTGTAGTCCGCCGGATTGGCATCATAAGCGGCCATATCGCGGCGCATGATGTCGGCGGTGTACTTGGCGATATCCAGTCCGGTGCGGAACCGGTTCTGTGCGCGCATCCGGGCGATCGATTCGGCGTTTATCCCGTCCCAACTCGGCTGGCCGGAGATGGTGGATTGGGTTTGAGCGATGGTATCGGTGTAAGTCATGGCTTGTGTCCTGCGGAGCGGTTGCCCGTTCGTTAGCCGCAAGCGAGTTCGATTCGGTATCAGAAATTACAATAATTCTTGTCCTGGAGGTGCCTACACGTTGCAACAGTTGCAATGTTGTAAAGTTTATGACAATCAAACTCGATGGTCGACACCACCGTTCTTGCCGGACCCAGCGTCCGCCGCCTGCGCCGTCGCGAGGGTTTGACCCAAGCGGCGATGGCCGCGCGGCTGGGCATTTCGCCCAGCTACCTCAATCTGGTCGAACGCAATCAGCGCCCGCTTTCAGCGCGGCTGCTGGTTCAGCTGGCCGAGCAGTTCGATTTCGATCCGCGCAGCCTGCGTCAGGATGAAGCCGTCGGCGGGATTGACGGCCTGCGCCGCCGCCTTGCCGATGAACGCTTTGCCGATCTGGCCATCGACCGTGACGAAATTGCCGAGTGGCTGTCCGCCGCACCCCAGGCAGCATTGGCGTTTGCGCGGTTGTTCGATGCAGGTGGCGGCAACGCAGGAGCGGCGCGCGGCAGTGATCCCACCGAACTTGTGCGGCGCGAGATCGAACGGTGGCGCAACCATTTCGCCGATCTCGATCAGGCGGCTGAAACCTTGTCCGACGAGCTGCGCCTGTCCAATGCCGATATTGGTGCAGCGCTGACAGAGCGGCTGCGCCAGCGGCATCAGCTTTCAGTTCGCGTGCTTCCCGCCAATGTCATGCCCGATGCGCTGCGCCGGCTCGACCTTCACGCGCGGCAATTGCAGTTGTCCGAACTGCTCGATCAGTCCTCGCGCAATTTTCAGATCGCGGTGCAACTCGCCATGCTGGAGCAGCGCGACGAGATCGCAGCGCTGGCCGACGGCGCCGGGTTTTCCGATCGCGGTGCCTGGCGCATGTTCCGCCGCCACCTGGCGGGTTACTTTGCCGCCGCCTTGGTCATGCCTTACGGCCGCTTCATGCGCGCCTGTGAAGATACCGGTTACGACCTGACCATCCTCCAGCGCCGTTTCAACGTGGGGTTCGAACAGCTCGCGCATCGGCTCACCACCCTGCAGCGGGTCGGGCAGCGGGGCCTTCCGTTCTTCATGGCGCGGCTCGACCGGGCCGGGCAATTCTCAAAACGCTACGCCGGGGCGAGCGGCACAGTGATGCTTGAAGGCGAGCAGAGCTGCCCGCTGTGGAATGTTCATCAGGCATTCGAACGGGCAGGGCGGATCTGCGTCCAGAACATCGAATTCACCGACAGCGCCGGGCAGGCATCGCGGTGGTTCACGCTCGCCCGCACCGTGCAGGGCAGCGGAACGTTGGGCAGTGAGGGCGCACAATTTGTGGTGGTACTCGGGCTGGATGCGGCGCTCGCCGGTCAGCTTGCCCAGGCCCGCGGTGCTTTGCTGGGCCGCGCCGAGGCTGAACGCACCGGCCCGGGCTGTGCGCTGTGCCATCGGCCCGATTGCCAGCAACGCTCGCTGCCGCCGCGCGGTACCACGCTGCAATTCGACGAGCGCAGCCGTGGCCTGACCCCGTTTCAGTTCGGCAACTGAATCGCGATAAATTCATTAACCAAGCGCTGTAAAATTTACCGACATTTCACCTTCGCGGCCTAGGCAGTCTTCAGAGACACTGTTTTGAGGGCCGCAACCGGACAATGATCCGTCTGTTCAAACACTACATCCCGCACGCGGTGATCCTGCTGGGGATCATCGATATCGCGCTGCTGCTGGCAGTGGGTGAGGGCGCGTGGCGGCTGCGGGCGGGGCAGATCGGCATGGATCTGGTTCCGCTGAGCGATCGCGCATGGTCGCTGATCGGCTATGCCGCCGTGGTCTGGACGGCAATGATCGCGGTTGGGGTCTACGGCGCAGATTCACTGCGCTCGATGCGCTTTGCCACGGCGCGGCTGCTGGTCGCCGTCTCGCTCGGGGTGATCGCGATTACCTTTCTCGACTTCTTGCTGGGCGGACACACCTTCTGGCGCTCGACCCTGGCTTACGCGATGGCCGGGTCGGTTCCCGCACTGGTGCTGAACCGCCTGATCGTTGGCGGCATCCTTGGCGCCTCTGCCTTCCGCCGCCGGGTGCTGGTGCTCGGCGCCGGCAACCGCGCCGACCGGCTCAAGCAATTGTCCGAAAAGCCCGAAAGCGGGTTCGTGATCGTCGGATATGTGCTGATGACCGAAAGCGTTCCGGTGGTTGCTGAGGCAATTCCGCGCGGCGCAATTCACAACCTGACCCGCCACGTCGAGAACCTCGGGGTCAGCGAAGTCGTGCTTGCCCTTGAGGAGCGGCGCAATTCGCTGCCCCTGGCCGATCTGTTGCGGATCAAGACCACCGGGGTCCACGTCAACGATTTTTCCAGCTTCATCGAACGCGAGACCGGCCGGGTCGATCTCGACTCGGTCAATCCCTCGTGGCTCATCTTCTCGGACGGGTTCTCGTCGGGCCGGGCAATTTCGAGCGCGGCGAAGCGCTTGTTCGATGTATCGGCGAGCGCGCTCCTGCTGGCGCTGACCGCCCCCATCATCGCGCTGTTTGCGCTGCTGGTGAAACTGGACAGCACAGGGCCAGCGCTCTTCCGCCAGACCCGCGTTGGCCTGTTCGGGCAGGATTTCCAGGTGATCAAATTGCGTTCGATGCGCACTGATGCCGAAGCTAATGGAGCGCAGTGGGCGACCAAGGACGATCCGCGTGTCACCCGGCTGGGGCGCTTCATCCGCAAGACCCGGATCGATGAGCTGCCACAAACCTGGTCGGTGCTGAAGGGTGAAATGAGCTTTGTCGGTCCTCGGCCTGAGCGCCCGGAATTCGTCGCCGAGCTAGAAGAGCAGATGCCATTCTATGCCGAACGCCACATGGTCAAGCCGGGCATCACCGGCTGGGCGCAGATCAACTACCCCTATGGCGCATCGGTTGAGGATTCGCGGCACAAGCTCGAATACGATCTCTACTATGCCAAGAATTATACGCCGTTCCTTGACCTGCTGATCCTGCTGCAAACGTTGCGGGTCGTGCTGTGGCACGAAGGAGCCCGCTGAAGTGGACTCGATCCACGGCCTTGCAGCGACCGGAGTCGCGGCCTTGTGGATGGCAGGAGCAGTCAGCTGTCTGATGGTGGCGCTGTGGCTTTACCGCCGTCCGTTGGCATTCGCGCCGGCGCACCAGGCGGTGCTGACAGCGGCAGCGGCAACCGGGCTGTGGGCGCTTACCGGTGCGGCGTTGGGGATTGCAGCCCCGGCCACCGGACTGGCCGAATCCGCCCGGAACCTGGCTTGGCTGTTCGCACTCTACCGGCTCTTTGCGGTCGATGGCCGACACGCATCGATGCGGCCGGTCCGGCCGCTCGCGGCGGCCTTGGTATTTGTCGAGCTCATCCAGCTGATTGTCTGGGCCTGGCTCGCCTCGCGCGGCGCAGCGCCGCAGGGCGTGCTGTTCAAGACACTGGCGATGTTCCACCTGCTGGTGGCGATCGGGGCGCTGGTCCTGCTGCATAACCTGTATGGCGGTGCCTCCAGTCTCGCGCGCCGCGTCCTGCTCGGACCGTGCACGGCGATGGCGCTGATCTGGGCGGTCGACCTCAACTTCTACACGATCGGCTATGTCGCCGGAACGCCGCCGATGATGCTTGCCGCGTTGCGCGGGCTGCTGACTGTGCCAACGGCGGCGCTGTTGGCCATTGGTGCCATCGGCGCGAGTGGATCGGCCCGGTTCCGGCCATCGCGTATTGTCGCCTTCCGAT
Organism: Sphingomonadaceae bacterium; assembly: GCA_025356175.1. GTDB lineage: Bacteria > Pseudomonadota > Alphaproteobacteria > Sphingomonadales > Sphingomonadaceae > Novosphingobium. The sequence goes on from JANXUP010000080.1 coordinate 6,134, forward strand.
CTGCCTCGCTGCTGCTTATCGGGGGATACCTTGCTGCGCTGGTCACCGCATCGCAGTGGCTGTCGCGGGTCGGCAACGACTATGTGGCGCTGTTGCAACTCGCCTTGGTGGCGGTCACAGTCGCCATCAGCATGATCGTGCTGCCATCACGTCGCATCCGTGGCTGGTTGCATGTCACTTTGGCCAAGCACCTGTTTCAGCACCGTTATGACTATCGCTCGGAATGGCTGCGCTTTACCCGCACGATTGCCGAGAACACCGGCGACCAGGCGAGCCTTGAAGAGCGCGTGATCCGAGCCGTAGCCGACATTACCGACAGCCCGGGCGGGATCCTGCTGACCCCGTCTGACGCCGGTCAGTTCGAGCTTGCCGCCACCTGGCAGTGGCCAATGGCGCAGGTCCCGGCCAACGCGCTTGGTGCGGCAACGGTACGCGGGATTGAAGCGCGAGCCTACGTCGCCGACCTCGACGCACTGCGGGCCGGGCGCGCCGATCCAGCGACCTCGCCGCCGCTACCCGAATGGTTGCTGACCGAGCCAAAAGCCTGGGCGCTTGTGCCGCTGCTGCACTTCGAGCGGCTCGTCGGTGCAGTGGTCCTCGCTCGCCCGCCGCACGCTCGCTTGCTCGACTGGGAGGATTTTGACCTCCTGCGTGTCGCCGGGCAGCAGCTGGCGAGTTACCTCGCCGAGCATTCGGGCCAGGCGGCGCTGGCCGAAGCGGCGCGGTTCGATGACTTCCATCGCCGCATCGCCTTCGTGATGCACGATATTAAGAACCTTGCCAGCCAGATGGCGCTGTTGGCGCGCAATGCCGAGCAGCATGCCGAAAATCCGGAATTTCGCGCGGACATGCTGGTGACCCTGCGCAATTCGGCGGACAAGCTGAACACGCTGCTCGCCCGACTTTCGCGGTACGGTTCTCCCGTCATTGGCGCGGTCGAACCAGTCCGCGCCGATGAGATTGCCGAAAGCGTGGTCAATCAGCTCCAGGCACGCCACGGCGTGGTGCTGGTCGAACGCGAAGCGATCGAGGTCGCGGCCGAACGGACCTCGCTCGAACAGGTGCTGCTGCATCTTGTCCAGAACGCAATCGATGCCAGCGCCGCCAGCGATCCCATATTCGTTCGGGTGGCGAGCGAACCGATGTACGGGTTGATCGAGGTGACCGATTCAGGTTCGGGCATGAGCCCCGAATTCATCCGCACCCGCCTGTTCAAGCCGTTTGATTCGACCAAGCAGGGCGGGTTCGGCATTGGTGCTTACGAGGCGCGTGAACTGGTGCGAGCGATGCAAGGCCGGCTCGACGTGGAAAGCCGCGAAGGGCTCGGCACCCGCTTCACCGTACGCCTTCCGCGTCCCGATGCGGCTGGACTGATCACCAAGCTGGCTGCCGAAGTGGCCAATGAAAAGAGAGTCGCGTAATGTCTGATGCCAAACCCAGACTGCTCATCGTCGAGGACGATCCCGGGCTTCAGGCACAGCTCAAATGGGCTTGGCCGGACTTCGAAGTGATCATGGCCGGGGACCGGGCCGGCGCGATTGCTGCGCTGCGCAGCGAGGAACCGGCGGTGGTCACGCTCGATCTTGGCCTGCCGCCCGATCCCGACGGGACCAGCGAGGGCTTCGCGGTGCTCGATGCGATCATGGCGTTGAAGCCCGATACCAAGGTGATCGTCGCCTCAGGCCACGGCGCGCGCGATTCGGCGCTCACTGCGATCGCCAAGGGGGCTTACGATTTCTATCAGAAGCCGGTCGACATCGAGGCACTGGGGCTGATCGTGCGCCGTGCGCTGCAGCTGCACCAGATCGAGAGCGAGAACCGTCAGCTCGCCGCGCGCGGCAGCGATGACAACCGCGTGCTCGGGCGGATGATCACCGCCGCGCCCGAAATGATCAAGGTCGCCCGGACGATCGAGCGGGTCGCCAACACCAACGTCTCGGTGATGCTGCTCGGCGCGAGCGGGACGGGCAAGGAATTGCTCGCCCGCGGACTCCACGATGCGAGCGACCGCGCCGACGGTGACTTTGTTGCGATCAACTGCGCGGCAATTCCCGAAAACCTACTTGAAAGCGAGCTGTTCGGGCACGAGAAGGGCGCTTTCACCGGCGCGGTCAAGACCACCGAAGGCAAGATCGAGATGGCCGCGGGGGGCACGCTGTTTCTCGATGAAGTTGGCGACATTCCGCTGCCGCTGCAGGTCAAGTTGCTGCGCTTCCTGCAGGAACGGGTGATTGAACGGATCGGATCGCGCAAGTCGATTGCGGTCGATACCCGCATCGTCTGCGCGACGCATCAGGACCTTGAAGCGATGATCGCAGATGGCCGGTTCCGCGAGGATCTGTTCTACCGGCTGGCGGAGATCGTCGTGCGGATTCCGAGCCTCGCCGAGCGGGCGGGCGATCCGGCCTTGCTCGCCAAGGCTTTCCTTGCGCGGTTTGCCAAGGAGATGAACCCGGCGGTGAAGGGCTTCGCTCCCGACGCGCTCGCCGCGATCGATAGCTGGACATGGCCGGGCAACGTGCGCGAACTGGAAAACCGCGTGAAGCGGGCGGTAATCATGACCGAGAGCAAGCTGGTTGGTGCGGCCGATCTCGATCTTGCTGCGCCTGACAGTTCGGGCGCTCAGGTGCTCAATCTCAAATCGGCGCGCGAGACCTCCGACCGGCAGGTTATCCGCCATGCGTTGGCGCGCAGCGAAGGTAACATATCGAGCACCGCCAAGTTGCTCGGGATCAGCCGGCCGACACTTTATGACCTGCTCAAGCAATACGACATGCAGGCCTGAAGCCATGGCGCGTCGGACAATCATGCTGGCCGCTGTGGCGGCATTGGTTGGGGTCGGCGCGCCTGGTCAGGCCATGCCGGGCGGGGCGCAGGATGCGATCTCTCGGGCGACGAAGGCGCTGGCCCGGAGCGATGGTATCGCCGCCGAGGCCGAACTGCAGCGCGCGCTTCAGGCGGGAGCAGCGAAGCCCGATGTGGCTGCGGCGATGGGTGAGGCGCTGATTGATCAAGGGGCGATGGACAAGGCCCGCGAGTGGCTCGGCCCAGGACAGTTTGCTCCAGCAGAAGCAGGCCACGGCTGGCGCATGCTTGGTCAGCTTGAACGCCTGTCCGGCAACCTCGGGGCAGCGGGCAAGGCGTTCGACCATGCGCTTCAGGCATCGCCCAAAGATCCGCTGTTGTGGGTTGGGATCGGGCGGATGCGCTACGCCGGCGACGAGCAGTTGCTGGCGATAGACGCTGCTGACCGCGCGCTTGCTGTCGGCCCCGACGATCCGCGCGCGCTTGAATTCAAGGCTGAACTGCTACGCGACGCCGAAGGTTATGCTGCTGCCATCCCGCTTTACGAAAAAGCACTTGAAGTAAAGGGTGACGAACTCGGTCTGCTGAGCGGGTACGCCGGAGCGCTGGGCGAGGCCGGGCGGACCGTCGAGATGCTAGTGGCAACCCGGCGAATGCTGGCGATCGCGCCGCACAGCCCGCGTGCCTTCTTCCTCCAGTCGGTCCTTGCTGCGCGCGCTGGGCAAGTCGATCTCGCCCGCTCGCTGCTTAACCGGACCAAGGGCAAGTTGAACGATGTACCAGCCGGGATGCTGCTGCAGGGGCTGCTTGACCTTGAGGCCGGGAGCGCCAACGTTGCCGCTGATGAACTTTCCGTGCTGGCCGATCGCCAGCCCGCCAACCAGCGGGTGCAATTGCTGCTCGCCCGTGCGCTTTATGCCTCGGGCGACTATAATCAGCTGTTCGCGCGGTATGGTGCTCTGGTGCAGCGAAGCGATGCCTCGCCTTACCTGCTGACGGTGCTGGCGCGAGCCTATGAGGACCAGGGCAACCGCGCGGCCGCAGCGCCCTTGCTTGACCGCGCGGCGAGCGCCGGGGCACCTGGAATGCAGCCGATTTTCGAACCCGCCGGTCCAGCCGGGTTCGGCGCAGCCTTCGCGGCCGATCCTGCCGCGCTGGGCAATGCCGTGCCCTACGTTCGCAGCCTGCTCGGCATTGGCAACGGCGCCGGGGCCCGGCAGGCTGCGAACCGGTTCCTGAACGCACGGCCGGATTCAGACGACGCACTGGCGCTGATGGGCGACGTCGAGCTGTTGACCGGAGCTACCGGCGCAGCGCTGGGCCACTATGACCGCGCGACCAAGGTTCGTTTCCCTGACCTGCTGCTCCTGCGCATGAATGAAGCGTTCGCTGCCGGGGGACAGCCGGGTGCGGCGCAGCCGATCACGGCCCGCTACCTCGCGGCCTTCCCCGCAAGCCGGCTCGCGGCGCGGCTCGCGGCAAATTATGCGGCGCTGGCGGGCGATTGGCAGGGAGCGACTGCGCTCCTTGCAAGCCTGCGCCAGCGCGGCGGCAACCGCGATGTTCGGTTGCTTGCCGACCTCAGCTTCGCGCAGCTGCGCAGCGGCGACGCGGCGGTCGCAGCTACGACCGCGCAGCGCGCCTACCAGCTTCAGCCAAGCAGCCCGATCGCCGCGCAAGCGTGGGGCATGGCCTTGGCCGAGACGGGTGGCGACAGCGCCGGGGCGCGCCAGCTGCTCCTGCAGGCGCGCCGCTCCGCAGGCGATAATCCGCTGATCCAGGCCGCACTGGCGAAGCTGCACTAACCTCTCGACAAGCGCCCGCGCCTTGCCCAAAGTCGATTTCATCGATCGATTAAACGGGTGAGGAATTGCAATGGCCGGGGTGCTGGACGGGGTTACTGTTATCGAACTGGCCGGGATCGGGCCGGGTCCGTTCTGCGGGATGATGCTGGCCGATCACGGCGCGCGGGTGATCCGGGTCGAGCGGCCCGGGACCAGCGGCCGGTTCGGCGATGGTGGCAACCGCGATATCCTCAACCGTAACCGCGAACGGATCGAACTCGACCTCAAGGACCCGGCGGCAGTTGCCAAACTCAAGGAGCTGGCGGCAGACGCCGATGCGCTGATCGAAGGCTATCGACCCGGGGTGATCGAGCGCATGGGGATCGGCCCGGATGTGCTCCTGGCCGTCAACCCCAAGCTGGTGATCGGGCGGATGACCGGCTGGGGCCAGGACGGTCCGATGGCCCCGCTCGCCGGGCATGACATCAATTACATCGCGCTGTCGGGCGCGCTCCATTCGTATGGCCGCGCGGGCCAGAAGCCGACCTTCCCGGTCAACGCTGTGGGCGATTTCGGCGGCGGCGGGATGCTGCTGGCGTTTGGCGTGGTCGCTGCGATCCTCCATGCGCGCGGCGGCGGGCAGGGGCAGGTGGTCGACGCGGCCATGGTCGACGGTGCGGCGATCCTTTCGGCGATGACTTACACCTTCCTCGGCAATGGCCAGTGGCGCGACGAGCGCGGGGTCAACCTGCTCGATAGCGGAACGCACTTCTACGACACTTACGAGACCAGCGACGGCAAGTGGATCTCGCTGGGCTCGATTGAACCGCAATTCTACGCGTTGCTGCTCGAAAAAACCGGCCTGACTGGCGATCCCGACTTTGCCCAGCAGATGAACCCGGCGCAGTGGGGTCCGCTCAAAGACCGAATGACCGCGCTGATCCTGACCAGAACCCGTGACGAATGGTGTGCGATCATGGACGATAGCGATATCTGCTTTGCTCCGGTGTTAAGCCTGCGCGAAGCTCCCAAGCATCCGCACAACGTTGCGCGCGGGACGTTTGTGGAGGACGGCGGCATGGTCCAGCCCGCACCGGCACCGCGCTTTTCGGCCACGCCTGCACCGCCGGTCTCGCTTAGCGGACGCTGAATGCTCACTCGGATCGATCCGATGGTGCGGCTGCTGCTGGTCGCCATTATGCTGGCCTTCCTGGTCCCGGTGCAGGGCGAATGGCGCAGCGCCGCGCAGTTCGTGTCCAACGCTGCGGTGTTCCTGCTGTTCTTCCTCAATGGCTTGCGTCTGCCCCGGCACGAAGTGATGGCGGGTCTGACCAATCACCGGTTGCTTTACCCACTGGTCGCCTGGTGCTTTGGCGCGATGGCGCTGGCGGGTTGGGCCGTGTGGCAGCTCGGCAACGGCTTGATGCCGCCCTTGCTTGCGCTTGGGTTCCTCTATCTCGGTTGCCTGCCTTCCACGGTGCAATCGGCTACTGCCTATTCCTCGCTGGCCGGCGGCAATGTGGCGAGTTCGGTGGTTGCAGCGGCCCTGCTCAACGTTATCGGCGTGTTCGTTACCGCGCCGCTGTTTTCATGGCTCGCGGGCGGGCAGGGCGGCGGGCTGCATGCCGATGGGCTGATCAAGGTTGCAGGCATCCTGCTGCTGCCGTTCATGCTCGGGCAGATCGCGCAGGGCTGGCTGGGTTTCTGGGTCAAGGAGCATCGCCAACTCGCCATCTGGTTCGATCGCGCGTCGATTGCGATTGCAGTCTACGTCGCTTTTTCCGGCGCGGTCGAGCAGCGCTTCTGGAGCCGGGTTGATGGTCCCGGCTGGCTGTGGCTCGCTGGAGGGACTGCGCTACTGCTGATCTTCGCGCATGGCGGGGCTTGGCTGCTGGGCGGCTTGCTTAAGCTGGACCGGCCCAACCGCATCACGATGCTGTTTGCGGGCGCGCAAAAGAGCATCGCAATGGGCGCGCCGCTCGCCTCGGTCCTGTTCCCGCCGGCTATAGCCGGGGTCATGCTGCTGCCGATCCTGCTGTACCACTTGGCGCAACTGGTGCTGGCTGCGCCGCTTGCCGGGCACCTGACTTCAGCCGCCTGACTTCTTCGCAGCGCGCGTCTGCGCAGCCTTTTTCGCTGCATTTGAGCGGTGCTCGGTCTCGATCCGGCGATTGCGGCGGATCGACCACAGCAAGGAAGCGGCAATCAGCACCCCGCCGATCAGCCCGGTAACGGTTTCTGAAATCTGGAAGCTAGAGGACGCGAGCATGATCCCGGCGAGGGCGAGAATGGCCCAGAACGCGCCGTGCTCAAGGTAGCGGTATTCGGCCAGCGAGCCCTTTTCGACCAGCATGATCGTCAGCGAGCGCACAAACATCGCGCCGATCGACAAGCCCAGCGCAATGACAAGCATGTTGTTGGACAAAGCAAATGCCCCAATCACCCCGTCAAAGCTGAACGATGCGTCGAGTACGTTGAGATAGATAAACCCGCCGAGCCCGCTGCGCCCGCCGCCGATGTTGCTGCTCTCAAGCCAGTGCCCGATCGCCTCGACCGCGACGAAGGCCGCGACGCCCAGAATGCCCGCTTCGACGAATTGCAGCGCTTCCTCGCCTTTGAGCAGCCGGGCAAACGCGAGCAGGATTATCAGCAGCAGTGCGAGCCCGAATGCATCGATCTCACCGAACCGGGCCAGGCGCTTTTCGATCGTCCCGATCCAGTGCACGTGCTTGTCGCTGTCGAAAAAGAACTTGATGCCGACCATCGCCAGGAAGGTGCCGCCAAAGCCGGCGATGGAGAGGTGCGCGCTGCTGACGATACGCTCATATTCCTGCGGCTGGCGCAGCGACAGTTGCAGAGCTTCGATGGGTCCGATTCCGGCGGCCAGGGCAACGATCGCCAGCGGGAACACAATCCGCATGCCGAACACCGCAATGACCATGCCCCAGGTCAGAAAACGTTGGCGCCAGATCGGCTCCTGGCTTTCCAGAACGCTCGCGTTGACCACGGCATTGTCGAACGACAGCGAAATTTCGAGGACCGCGAGCACCGCCACGATCCACAGCACTTCCAGTGCGCCGCCAATGGTGCCAGCCCGGCTCCAGCCGAGCCAGCCCGCAAGCGCCAGGCACACCGCGGTGAAGATGAACGACCCTTTGAAATAGCGGAGCATGGCTGGCAGCTACTTCGGCTGGTAAGTCTGTTCGGTGCCGGGGAAGCTGCGCGCACGCACTTCGGCAGCATACTGCGCCACGGCTTCCGAGATCGTTTCGGCCATGGCGGAATATCGTTTCACGAAGCGGGGCACGCGTTCGAACATGCCCATCATGTCTTCGGTGACAAGCACTTGTCCGTCGCACTGGGCCGAAGCACCGATCCCGATGGTCAGGCAGGAGATCGCGTTGGTCGCCGCGATCGCGATCGGTTCAACCACGCCTTCGATGACCACTGCATAGGCACCGGCATCCGACAGCGCCTTGGCATCTGTGACGATTTTCTTCGCCTCCACATCGCTGCGCCCGCGCGCGTTGTAACCGCCGAGCACATTGACCGCCTGCGGGGTCAGGCCGACGTGGCCCATCACCGGAATGCCGCGCTGGGTCAGGAATGCGACCGTCTCGGCCATCGCCGCGCCGCCTTCGAGCTTGACCGAACCTGCGCCGGTTTCGGCGAGCACCCGCGCTGCATTGGTGAAGGCCTGCTGCGGCGAGGCTTCGTAAGTGCCGAACGGCATGTCGATCACCACTGCCGCATGGTACGATCCGCGCACCACCGCAGCGCCGTGCGCGATCATCATATCCAGCGTAACCTGCAGGCTGGAGGGCAGGCCATAAATCACCTGGCCGAGCGAATCTCCGCACAGGATCAGATCGCAATGTTCATCGAGCAGCTGCGCCTGCCGCGCGGTGTAGGCGGTCAGCATCACCACCGGCTCGGCGGTGACCCCGTCCACCTTGCGCTGGCGGATCGCCGGGATGGTGACCCGGCGCAGCGGCGTTGGGGTCGGATGCGAGCGGCTGGTCGACGTATCGAGCTGGAAGGTTGTGGACATGCCCGGGCTCTAGACGAGGCAGCGCGGCTGGGGAAGGGCGGGCATTAAGGCTTGCCAATGCGGCACTTGGCGTTAGCTTCCCGGCCATTAGCCATTTGGGCGCGAAATTCGCGCCTGACAGAAGTTTAGGGGAATCGCATGTTTGGTCGCGTCAAGTCATTGGACGCCATCCTGGCAACCGCTGCAAAAAGACCGTTGCACCGATCGCTAGGCGCTTTCCAGCTTACCATGCTGGGGATCGGGGCCGTGATCGGCACCGGGATTTTTGTACTGACCGCTGAAGCCGCACAAAAAGCCGGTCCTGGCATGATGGTCAGTTTTATCATCGCTGGCGCAGTCTGCGCCGCTGCTGGCCTGTGCTATGCCGAACTCTCGTCGATGGTTCCGGTGGCTGGTTCAGCTTATACCTACACCTATGCGGTGCTGGGCGAGGTACTGGCCTGGATGGTCGGCTGGGCGTTGGTGCTCGAATATGCCCTTGGTGCCAGTGCGGTTGCGGTCGGCTGGTCGCACCACTTTGTCGGCTTGCTGCATGATTTTGCGCATATAGATATACCGCAAGCGATTGCCAACGCGCCCAATGATGGCGGGATTATCAATCTTCCGGCAGTGGCAATCACCATTCTGATCACCTGGCTGCTGGTAATCGGCACCACTGAAAGTGCCCGCGTCAACGCGGTGCTGGTGATGGTCAAGCTGGCCGCATTGGCGCTGTTCCTGGTGCTGGCGCTGCCGGTTATGCAGGCTGACAAGTTTACGCCGTTCATGCCCACCGGAATGCCCGGGGTGGCTGGCGCAGCTGCGTCGATCTTCTTTGCCTATGTCGGTTTCGATGCGGTTTCGACTGCGGCCGAAGAAACGATCAACCCCCAGCGCAACGTGCCGATCGGCCTCATCGGAAGTCTCGCGATCTGCACCGTCATCTATATGCTGGTCGCAGCCGGAGCGGTTGGAGCGATCGGGGCGCAGCCGGTCACTTCGGCGGCGGGTGTCCTGCTTGATCCGGGCTCGGCCGAATTGACCGCGCGTTGCGCTCAAATAACCTCGGGCGGTGCAGCTTTGCCGATGACTTGCAGTCATGAGGCGCTGGTCACGGTGATGCAGCAGCTGGGTCATTTGCAGGCGGGTAACCTGCTCGCTCTGGCGGCGACTATCGCCTTGCCGTCGGTGATCCTGATGATGATGTACGGCCAGACCCGCGTTGCCTTCGTGATGGCGCGTGATGGCTTGTTTCCGGAAAACTTTGCCAAGGTTCACCCGCGTTTCAAGACCCCGTACGTGATCACGATTGTGACCGGGATCGTGGCGCTTATTTTCGCCGGGTTCCTGCCGGTCGGCAAGTTGGCCGACCTTTCGAACGCGGGCACGCTGTTCGCGTTTGCCTGTGTGGCGATTGCGGTGATGGTGCTGCGGCGCAAGGATCCGAGCCGGGTGCGCTCGTTCCGGACGCCGCTGGTCTGGGCGATCGGGCCGATGGCAATCGCCGGGTGCCTGTATCTGTTCTTCAGCCTGCCAACCTTTACCAAGACGTTCTTCCCGGTCTGGGCGGCGATCGGACTGGTGATCTATTTCTCCTACAGCCGTGGTCGCAGCCATGTCGGGCGCGGGTTGGTCGAAGTGCACGAAGCCGACGATGATGCGCCGCCTGCACAGGGAACCTGAGCTCTCCTGACCAAACAAGAACGGGCCGCCCCTGCCGGGGCGGCCCGTTTCGTTTGAGGGTCTTTGGCGTGATCTTGGCGCGGAGTTAGAGCGCGGTGACGGCCTCGTTGCCCTTGGTTTCGTTGCGGACATCCATGCCGAGCAGCATTTTTGCGGTGCCGATCAAGCCCAGTTCGGAATCCCAGATCTTGGCCTGGCCCAGTTCCATGCGCAGCATCAGCAGGTTCGGATCGTCCTTGCCGCCGGGGAACCAAGCCTCGATCATCTTCGACCACTGCTTGTCGAGCCGCTCGCGGCTGGTTTCCTCGACCAGATTGCCGTCGAACCGGGCAAACAGGTCATGCCCCTTGGCGGAGAAGTTGGCGGTTGCCGGGCCCATCTTGGCGTAACCGCCAGCGCGGCTGGTGAAGAACCAGATCGCGTGGCGGGCGTCCTTGTCGAGCTGCGCGGTCATCGGGGCGGCGCCATCGCGGTCGCTGTC
>JANXUP010000100.1 GCA_025356175.1 Sphingomonadaceae bacterium
CTGCTCGGGCACGTCGTTGTGCCCGTCCCACACCGGCGCTGCGGCCAGTGCGGCCAGCGCGACCTGCTCGGGCGTGCGCGCCGGGGCAGCGGGAAGCGAGGCCGAGAGCGCAAGGCTGGAAACGGCGGCAAGCGGCAGCAGGTAACGGCGCATTGCGAAAAGTCCCTCACGTTGAATTGCGCTTAGCCTAGCCTCCCATCCGGCCGAGGCCAACGCGCATCGCGGAACCTGCAGGCGTCGGCGCGCGTTATGTCAAAGCACATAACCGGGAAGACAATCATGGAACGCCAAGGCGACGAAGTTCACCTCGATGCCGAAGAGGCCAGTGGCGGGAAGACCGGGATGGGCGTGCGGTACGTCCTGATGCTCACGCTGGCGCTGATAATCGTGGCGTTTGCTGCGCTGTGGCTGATGGGATCGGGTGGGCCGGGTCAATCGGGGCAAGCGCCGGCATCCGGCGTCGCGCCCGAAACTTCACCCAGCTAGATCAGCCCTCCGCCTCGCGTTCGAACGCCGCGTCGCCGCCGATTTTCGCCGCGAACTTGCCGAGCATGACCAGCACCACCACCGCGACGATCGTGGCGAGGATGGCGTAGGAATAGAGCCCGGCAAGATCATCGCCGAGGCCAAGCTTGGCCAGAGTGGCCTTGATCGCCTCGTTCCAGGCGAGCGCGGCAACCAGCCCAAGTGATGCCGATGCCAGCGAGATCATCGTCTGAACCATCGCGCGCGGATTTGTCATTGGTGGAACTCCCTTCACCCGTTTAACCTCAGGCGGCAATCTATTGTGCCGCGCGGTGGGGACAAGCCGCAGCGAGCGGTTTGCACACAGCGCAATTCCATGCAGACGGTGGGCCATGCACTTGCTGTCCGACCCGCTCACCCTTGCGCTCCGTATTTCTGGAGCCGGGGATGGTTTGGCCTAGCGTAGATCGCCCAGCAGGTTCCCGGCATTTGCGGCCAGCGTGAGCGAATCCATTGCGACCACACGCCGCGCTACGTTGGCGGCATCGCGGCAGAATTGCTCTGGATAGCGCTGGTTGGACCAGCGATTGTAGAGCCGGGTTTCGGACCGGTCGAACTGGGCGCCTTGCCGGTGCTGCTCGGCGCTGTAAGCAGCTGCCAACAAGGTGCGGTGGCGGACCAAAAGCTGGCCATAGACGCTCTGCACTGGCACGCGGCCTCGACCTCTGCAGGTCAACGCTGCTACGTTAAGTCCGGCGCGCAAGTGCCACACAGCCGCGCCCGGTTTGGCTGGAATGGCAACAAGGCGCGGCGGTGCATAGGTTGCAGGCCGGCTCGCCAGTCGCGGCTGCGAAGGATGCGAACAGCTCGCCGTGAAACGCGCGAGCACGAACAGTGCTCCGATATGATTGCGCATGATGACCTCCCCTCCCAGAAAGGTTGGGACAGGTTGGGTCAATCGGGGCTTTCGAAACAGGGTAAATCGATATTCAGCCCGCTGGCTGCGTCGAACTGGCAGATTGGCGCGGCGTGGTCCGCAGCAGTGCCACCGCGCCCAATGTCACCAGCGCGGCAATCGCGAAGGCAATTCCCGGAAAACGAACGGGCGCAGCGGGCGAGGTGAACCAGGCCATCGGTTTGACCAATAGCACCGGCGAAATCAGCGAGCCCAGCCCCATGATCATCGCGGCAAGTCCCTGCACTTCGCCTTGCTGAGCTGCCCCGGCGCGGCGCGGCGCGAGAGCATCGCCATCAGGCTGGGCTGGACCAGCGATTGCACCGCGATCGCGGCCATCAGCAGCACTGCGATCAGAGTGCTGCCGCACAGCGCATATCCGGCAAAGCCGGCCGCCGCGCCGAGCATGCCGAGTTGCGCGGCGTTGCGTTCGCCCAGTCGCTTGACCGCGCGCCCGGTCAGGAACACCTGGCTGAGCGCGATGACCAGGCCGACCACCGCAAAGCTGAGCCCGATCATCTGGTCGCTCCAACCCAGCTGGGCGATCGCCCAGAAGCTCCAGGTGAGCGGATAGACCAGGCTGGCGATCTGCCACAGCAGCAGCACCAGCGCGACGCGGCGCATGCCCGGCGAGGCGGCAGCGGTCTTCCACGCGCCGAACGGATTGGCGCGGGCCAAGCTGAACGGGCGGCGCAGTTCAGGTTTCAATGTCTCGGGAAAGACGAAGAACCCATAGAGCAGGTTGGCAGCTGACAGCACCAGCGCGGCATAGAACGGCGCGGTGTCACCCCATTTGCTAAGCAGTCCGCCCAGCGCTGGCCCAGCAATGAAACCGATCCCGAAGGCGGCGGAAACCATGCCGAAGCTCTTCGCCCGGTCATCGGCGCTGGTAATGTCGGCGACGGCCGCCTGCGCCGGACCATAGCTGCCGCCGAACAGCCCGGTGAGGACGCGCCCGAACACCACCATGCCAACGCTCCCGGCGAGCGCCAGCACCAGGTAGTTTGCCGCCATCCCCGCCAGCGCCACGAGCAGCACCACCCGCCGTCCGAGTGTGTCCGACAGGTTGCCGAGCACCGGCGCGGCGATGAAGCTGGCCGCCGCCATGGCGAGGCTCATCCACGCGCCCGCATCGATCGCCGCATCGAGCGGGAGCGAACCGACCCGCATCAGCAGCCGCGGCAGGACCGGCATGATCAGCCCGAAGCCCATCGAATCGAGCAGGATCGTGAACAGCACGAAGCGCAGCGTGTGGCGGCTTGGCGGGGCGCCCGCGGTCCCGCTCATGCGGCGGGAGTCCGATTGGCCATGGTCCAGAACTTCGGACCGCCTTTCGGAACGTGCCATTCGCTGGTCACTTCGTATCCGAGCCGCTGGTACAGCCCGACGTTGCTGGGCGTCGCGGTCTCGAGCACCGCCGGCACGCCGCGCGCAGCCGCTTCGGCGAGCCCGGCGCGGATAGCGAGGCCGCCCAGTCCTTTGCCCTGGCAGTTCGGACGCACCCCGGCAACGCGCAGGTAATGCCAGCCCTCGTCGGCGGGCAACTTCGCGCGGATTGCATCGTCGAGCCGGATCGCGCGCGGGATGTGCAATCCAAAGATCGGCACGAAGCGCAGCGCGCCGGGGTGCCAGATCGGTTCATGCAAATGGACCGCGCCGGGTGGCCGCCACAGCGTAACCACCTCCGCCATCGGTGTGCCGAGCACAACTCCATTGGTCAGGTGCTCGGCGAACATCCAGCGATAGAGCCGGGTGAGGCGGCGCGGGCGGCTCATCGGATCGGGCATCATGTAGGCGATCGCCGGATCGTCCTGGAAAGCTGCTGCCAGTGTTGCCACCGCCGCATCGCGGTGCTGCGGCCCAAGCCGGATGATTTCGCGGTTCATCACCGCATTCCTAACCGTTTTGCGCGCCCGGTAAATGGCCTGAACTGGCCAAACCCCGGCCGACCTGCCAAGTACGGTGCAAAGGAGCAGCTTCGTGGCCGATACCGATACCGATGACGACTACATCTACGACGAAGAAAGCGGCGAATGGCTGCCGGCGAGCGAACTTGCCGCCAAGCGCGCCACCGAAGGTCTGGTCGAAGTCCGCGACGCGGTGGGCAATGTGCTGGCCGATGGCGACGCGGTGACGCTGATCAAGGACCTTGAGGTCAAGGGCGCCGGGCAGACACTCAAGCAAGGCACCCTGATCAAGTCGATCCGGCTCACCGGTGACGCGCAGGAAATCGACTGCCGCTATCCCGGGATCAAGGGCCTGGTCCTGCGCGCCGAATTCGTCCGCAAACGCTGAGCCTATGGCCCTCAGGATCCTTGTCGATGCCGACGCCTGCCCGGTTAAGGAAGAGGTTTACAAGGTCGCGCTTCGGCATGGGGTCGGCGTTACCGTGGTTGCCAACATGGCGCTGCGGGTTCCGCCGCATCCGCTCATCGTCCGGGTCGTGGTCTCGGACGGCTTCGACGCGGCCGATGACTGGATCGCCGGGCAAACGGACGCCGCCGCGGTGGTGATCACCGGTGACATCCTGCTCGCTGAACGCTGCCTCAAGGCCGGCGCAACCGTGATCGCGCACACTGGCAAACCCTTCACTCACGCCTCGATCGGCAGCGCCATCGCCACCCGGGCGATCATGGCCGACCTGCGCGCCGGAGCCGACGGGATCACCGGTGGCCCGGCCCCGTTTGCCAAGGCCGACCGCTCACGGTTCCTCTCGGCGCTTGACGAAGCCTTGGTCCGGCTGGCGCGCGGTCACCGCTAATCGTTCGACAAAACCCGGCTTTGAGTCCAGACATGGGGTCCGGGCATCCCGCCTGGACGGAGCGTATCATGGCCAAAAGCCAGAAGAAATCGAGCAAGGAAATACGCAAACCCAAGGCCGAGAAGCCCAAGAAGCTCAACGCCTCGCAGCCTTCGCAGAAGGGTGTCGTCGTCACCGAGCGCAAGTAGCGTCGGCTTGCTCGAAAAGCTGCTCGCCCCGCCTGTGCCGCAATCGGCTGCCCGTGCTGTCATGCGCTGGCTGCTCGCGCTCGGCTACCTGGTCGCCGGAGTGGCGCACTTGCGCAGCCCTGCCGGGTTCCTGCAGATCACCCCCAGCTGGGTCCCCTGGCCCGCCACCGTCATCGCGCTGACTGGCCTCGCCGAACTTGCCGGAGCCACTGCGCTTGCGGCAATCCCGCGGCTGCGCAAGGCAGCGGGGATTGGCCTCGCGCTCTATGCGGTCTGTGTCTTCCCCGCCAACATCAACCACGCCTTCGCCCATATCGCCATCGGCGGGGCTCCGCTCGGCTGGTGGTACCACGCCCCGCGCCTGGCGCTGCAGCCGGTGCTGGTCTGGCTCGCGCTGTGGACCGGCGGAGTTACTGACTGGCCGTTTCGCTCGCGGGGGTAACTCCGGCCGGCTCGCGCGCGCCCTTCCAGAAGAACAGCAACAGGTAGCGAGCCAAGCGCGGAACCAACGCGCCGCCGCCTCGTTGAGCTTGCGATGCGCCAGCTTCTGCCCTTCGCCACCTTTGCCTGTACCGGCATCGCGCTCGGTGCGGCAATCGCGTGGGCCGTACCGACCGAGCCGCGCGCCGCCCGCAATGCTGAGCTTGAGCGGCTGAGCCAGGTTCATGTCGTGGTCTATCCCAATGCCAATCAGGCCATTGCCGGACCCGATTCTTACCCCGTGAGCTATTCGCCGCAGTGGCTGGCGGTAGCGCAGGCTGCCGAGCGCCAGCGCATGGCGAAGTGGGCGCTGCCTGATCCCGGCCCGCCGCTCGCCTATGACCGGCCGCCGCCAGAGCAAGATCTTGCGGTTGAAAGGGCGGGACTCGGCGCGCAGGACAACTTGCCCGAAACGTTGCCCGAACCGGACGCAGGTGCACCCCCGCAAACCTGATCTACCCCACTCGACGTACAGGGAGGGAGGCCGCGCCGTGCGACCTCCCTCCCCGTGCGACCCTAGGTGAGCGACCTTAGCGGCAGCGCGTATTCGAACTGATCGACGCGCCCACTGCGGCACCGCCCACAGCACCCAGGATGGTGCCGAGCGTCTTCGAATCGCCCGGGGCGATGATGTTGCCCAGCACACCGCCAGCGGCAGCGCCGATGATCAGTCCGGTCGTGCCGTCGCTGCGGCGGCAGTAATAGCGCCCGTCCTGGCCGCGATAGACCCGATCGTTCTGGCTCAGGCGCCGCTCGCGATAACGGCTATCAGTCTTGTAGTAATTATCAGCATAGTAGCCGTTATAGCGCGGATCCGGGGCGTTATAGTCGTACGAACCGTACTGGCTGTACGACGTATTGTCGTAGTAGCCCCAGGCGTTCTGGTCGTTGTAATTATCACGGCCATAGGTCGCACAGCCCGAAAGCATGCCTGCCGCGGCGAGCGCGGGGAAGATGAATTTGGCGGACATTGGATAGGTCTCCTTCGTACCGCCCCACCTCATAACGCGCCAGGTGCCGCGTTGTTCCCCGCTTACCGCTTGGTGATCGTTTCGTTGAGGCTGGCCACCGCCATCCCCCACTTGCGCACGGTTGAAACATTGTGCCCGGTGCGCCCGCCGGGATCGATGGTCAGCACCGATTCCACCTTCATCCCGTTGATCATCGTATACCTGATCAGCAGCCGGTTCCCCGCGACGTCGATCGTCACCGGGCCCTTGCCGTCGCTGATCGTGCCGCCGAAATGCCCGGGCGCGATCTGGTGGAGCTGCCACTGGCGGATTTGCGTTTTCGTGTCGCCCGCCACGGTCATGGTCTGGTCGAGTACAAACTGGCCGCTGCCGCGCATCGCGCCATAGCCGGTCACATGCGTCGCTTTGGCCGAGGAAAACGCCGCTTTGAGCGAGCCTGAACTCTCGGTCGCGCCGGTGAAGAAGGTGATCGGATCGAACGAGGGCTGCGACCCGGCCGAAGCGGTCGATCCCGCGCCAAGCACTGCGGCAAGCAACATGGCAGAGCGCACCAGGCGGCCGATGCGGCGCTGCGGCGCGCGCGTGATTGTTTCAGACATTGGGCTTCCCGTAATTATGTTCTGCCGGTCCGCCCTAGCAGGTCAGGTACGATAAATCGCGCAAATCCGGCGGCTGGCAACCGGCGCTCGTCCCGGCTAGGGTGCGGCGATGCAACTGAGCAACGAACAGGCCCTGGCGCTGGTCCGTAAGGGCGCCGAATTGCTGCAAGGCGGACACCCGCAGGAGGCGCGCGCGCGGTTCGAGCAGATCACCGTGACCGGGCGCGCCAACACCCAGATCTGGCTGTTCCTGGCCGCTGCGTGCAAGGCTTCTGGTGACCGAACCAGCGAGGAAGCCGCGCTTGATGCCGCGCTGGCACTCGACCCCAGCCTGATTCGCGGGCAGATCATGAAGGGCGATTGCCGCGTCCACGCCGGCGACCAGCAAGGCGCGCTCGAATTCTACCAGGTCGCCTTGCGCTGGGCCGAAGCCGCCGAACAGCTTCCGCCCGATCTTGCCGCCGAGGTGGCCCGCGCGCGCTGCGTGATCGCGCAGTACGCCGCGAAGGGCGATGCGGCCCGCGAAGCCGCGCTTACAGCGCGCGGCCTCCCGCCCGAAGCGCGCAGCCCGCGCTTTGCCGAGGCGCTCGATATCATGGCCGGGCGCAAGGCGATCTTCGTCCAGCAGCCGACCGACTTCTACTTCCCCGGCCTCGCCCAGACCAAGTTCTTCGGCACCGCTGCGTTTGACTGGGTGGCGGCAGTGGAGGCCGAGGCCCCGGCGATCCGCGCCGAGCTCGACGGCCTGCTCGCCAGCCGCGCCGCCGACTTCCGCCCCTACCTCCACGGCGATCCCAACCGCGCGCGAATTGACCACAGCCTGCTCGACGATCCCGACTGGAGCGCGCTGTTCCTGTGCGAGAACGGGGTGCAGAGCGACGCGGCGATCGAAGCCTGCCCGGCCACTTGGGCGGCGATGCAACACGTCCCCTTCCCGGCCATCGCCAACTCGCCCACGGTGATGTTCTCGCTGCTCCGCCCCGGCGCGCGGATCGCGCCGCATACCGGCATGTTCAACACGCGGCTGGTCTGCCACCTGCCGCTGGTGGTCCCGCCCGATTGCCACTTCCGCGTCGGCAACGAAAAGCGCCAGTGGGAACAGGGCAAGCTGCTGGTGTTCGACGATTCGATCGAGCACGAAGCGTGGAACAACAGCGACCAGGACCGGGTGGTACTGATCTTCGATATCTGGCGGCCAGACCTGAGCGAGCAGGAGAAAGCAGAAGTGGCCGCGCTGTTTGCCGGCAAGCCGAGCTGAACGCACTTCCGACAACCGCCCGGCACAGCAGGCATGGACCGCCTGGACCACTGTTCAAGCGAGAAAATTTTCCCCTCGCGCGCGGCGCTGCAAATGGCGGGCGCGGCGCGGGGGCGAAAGGCGTGCATCGCGCAGGATAGGGCACAATCCGCGCGGGTAGGAAAATGGTTTTGGCCGGCGCGCTACTTGCCGACCAGCACCGGCGCGCTGAGCAGGTCGGCGCTGTAGGGCCGCGCCACCTCGGCCAGCACCCGCGCCCGCACCGCCGGATCG
>JANXUP010000122.1 GCA_025356175.1 Sphingomonadaceae bacterium
AAGCGCTGGCCACGCACCATACGCTCAACCCGCTGCTGTTGAGCGCCGGCGTCAGCTATCGTTTCTGAATTATGCGTGGGCCGCGCTAGGCAAAGCCGTGCGCTCGTGGCTAGCCAGCGAGCGCGGCAATGCGGTGCGCGATGGCCCGGATCGGCAGGCTTTCCCGGGTCGAGCCAATCGTGGCGGCGGATGACCTGCGGATGGGTTCGGCCGCTTTCTTGCGGTACCGTTCATTCGCAAGTTGTCGGGCGGGGAGCACGAGATGCGAGCCACGCAGAGAATACGCAATAAAGTAGGCGGAAGGATTGCTCCTCCCGCCGTAATTACCCACCCCCTGCATCGGGCGATCAGGCGGAGATTGCACCAAGTATGGTTTGGAAGGGATTGCATCCCGACAGGCGCGCGGTGTCGACGGTTGATCGCATTGCGGCCTCGGCGTCTGCAGCCCATTTGGCGCGATAGCCATTGGTCACTTTTCGCTGAATGACACTCGGCCTCAGCGCTCGCTCGCTGACGTTGTTGGTGGCATCGACCTTTCCGGGGAAGTCGCAGAAGGTAAGCAGCTGGTCACGGGCACGCCGGATTTGGCCGAGCAGTTCACTGCCCAACGGACAATCGGTCGCGCTGGCCAGGATGGCATCGAGATCGCGTTCGAGCTTACGCTTACGGCTTTTCGCCGTGGATGCGGCCAATTCGGCGATGTTGCGGGCGAGATCGAAGGCACGATCAAGCCAGAACTGGAGCCGCATGCCTGTCAGATCGCTGCCATTTTCGGCGACAAAGCGGGCCTTTCGGTCGAGATGGGCAAGGCATGTTTGATGCAGCCGACCATGTCCCTGCTGCGCGGTATAGCGGTCCGAGATCCAGACCTCGGGCTGATGGCCATTCATGATGTCGCGGACGACCTGTCCCGCGCGGGTGAAGTCGGCGGTATGGACAACGGCCTCAGCTGAGCAAAACACCCATTGGTAGGCATTGCATCCTTCGATCCGCGCACCGGTCTCATCGCAAGCAACCACATCGGCTCGGCGCAATGCAGCCAGCGCGTTGTCGCGCCCCGCGGCAAAGACCGGCGCAACGCGTTGGAACATGTTCATCAACGTGCCCTGGCTGAGCGTCAGCCCAAACAGATCGGCAAATGCGCCTTGCAGCCGTTGATAGGAGAACAACTGGTTCGATTTGAGGTAGAGCGCCAGGGCATGGATGCGCATACCAAAGGGCGTGCCATGCGCCGCCTGCGGCAAGGGCGCGACGGTCTTTTTGCCGCACGTCGCGCAACGGCACTTCAGCCTGCGATGGCGCTTGACGATTGGCTTGACCTCAGGAAGATCGATTTCGTCGTATTCCCCGATCACCGCACCCGCCTCATCTCCAGCAAACGGCAGGCCGCAATGGTGGCAATGCGTCGGGCGGTGATCTTCAACGATGTCCGGCTTTTCGGCGAGGTTGCGGGCATGCCCCTTGTGGCCATGCTTCGCGCCGCCGGGACGCGAACCCTCACGCTTTGCCTTTCGGTCGGTCGACGGTGGCTTCGACGATGTCCGCGAGGTCTTATCGGGATGCTGCAGGCGCAGCACCAACTCGACCAACTCAGGCTTCGTAAGCCCCTCGAGTTCCTCCCGATTCACAGGCAGGATGAATCACACACCGGCCACCTTGGCAAGGGGGTGGGTAATTACGCAGATGCACCGCCGCCGCCCGCGCAACAAGCTGAACAGCCCACTTCGGTAGGCACCGGCGCCACCGACAGCGACGGCGATATCGTCGTCACCGCACGGCACCGCAACGAAAGCTCGCAAAGCGTGCCAGTGGCGATCTCGGTCGTCGGCGGCGATCACATCGACAGCACAGGCGCGTTCAACGTCGGGCGTTTGCAGCAATTGACCCCGACGTTGCAGTTCTATTCGTCGAATCCGCGCAACACTTCGGTCAACGTGCGCGGCTTCGGTTCACCGCTGGGGCTCACCAACGATGGCATCGACCAGGGCGTCGGCATCTATGTCGATGACGTCTATTATTCGCGCGTGGCGTCCTCCACCTTCGACTTCCTCGACGTGAAGCAGATCGAGGTTCTGCGCGGGCCGCAGGGTACGCTCTACGGCAAGAACACCACGGCCGGCGCGATCAACATCACCAGTCGCCAGCCCACCTTCACCCCCGAAGCGCGGGCGGAAATCTCTTCGGGCAATTACGCCTACCTCCAGTTCAAGGGCGCGGTTTCGGGCCCGCTCACGGACAACCTCGCCGCGCGGCTGGCGATTTCCGAGACTACGCGCAACGGCACCATCACCAATATCAAGACCGGGCAACTC
>JANXUP010000158.1 GCA_025356175.1 Sphingomonadaceae bacterium
AACAGCAGTTCGCGGTGTGCGGTAACCGGCACGGCCGCCGGGGCGGTCACGGCGATTTCGAAGCCCTCGTCCTCGGCCAATGGCCCATAGACCTCGGCCAGATCGCGCAGCATCGCGGTGAGGTCGAACTGGGCGAACTGACTGCGCCCGATCCCGGCCTCGGTGCGGCTGATTTCCAGCGCCGTGTCGAGCAGGCGCTGCAGCCCGTCGGTCTCGTCGATCGCATCGGCCAGCGCGGTACGCGAAGATGGCTCGCGCGCAGCTTCCAGCGACCGTTCGAGCGAGGAGCGGATCCTGGCGACCGGCGAGCGCAAGTCATGCGCCATCGAATCGGTCACCGCGCGCAGCTCGCCGACCAGTGCCTCGATCCGCTCGAGCATGGCGTTGATTGCCACGCCTAGGCGGTCGAAGGCATCGCCGTCGGTCCTGAGCGCAATCCTTGTATTAAGCCGTCCGCTGGCAATATCGCGCGCGGCCGCGCTGAAATGGTCGATCCGTCGTTCGAGGACCCTGAGGATGATCCACGAAGTGAGCGCCGCGATCACCAGTCCGGCCAGCATGGCGTAGGCAAAGGATTGCGCGCTGGCGCGGGTGAGCTGCGTCTGGTCCTGCAGCACCTCGCCGGTCAGCAGGCTCAGCCCGCCGGGCAGCGGGGCGATCAGGTAGCCCGTCGTCTCGGCATGGTCGGCCCCGGTGCGAGTCAATTGCGCGATCGTCCAGCGCCCCGCCGGAGCAGGAACGGCAGGCCAGGCGGCGAGGTTGCCGGCAAGCCGCGTTCCGCCAGGGCCGCGCAGCAGAACCACGAAATGGCTGTCAGCCTGCGCCGCGAGCCGGTCACCGATTCCCCGGACTACAGCGTCGCCGCCGCCGTCGCGGTATTCATCGCGCAGATCGCTTGCCGCGACTTCGGCGGCAACCCGCGCATTGGTCTCCAGCGTCTGGCGGGTCAGCGCGTACATCGTGCCGAGGCCAAGCGCGAGCGTCGCCAGCTGGGTCAGCGCGAGCGTCACTGCCAACCGCCAGGTGGTCGAACCCAGCAGGCGCGGTGGCGCGGCACTTTCGCTCATTCGGGAGTGCCCAGCATATAGCCCGCGCCGCGCACGGTGTGGAGCAGGGCCGTGCCGAAGCTATCGTCAATCTTGCGGCGCAAGCGGCTGACGTGGACGTCGACCACATTGGTGCCGGGATCGAAGTGATATTCCCACACGCCTTCCAGCATCATCGTGCGGGTGACCACCTGATCCTTGTGGCGCAGCAGGTATTCAAGCAGGCGAAATTCGCGCGGTTGCAACTCGATCCGCTGCCCGGCGCGGGTGACCCGGCGGGTCAGCAAGTTGACCTCAAGATCGGCGCACGACAGCGTGACTTCAACCGAAGCCGAGCCGCGGTCTGAACGGGCCATCAGCAAGCGCAAGCGGGCGAGCAGCTCGGAAAAGGCGAACGGCTTGGCGAGGTAATCGTCCGCTCCTGAGGTCAACCCCTCGACCCGCGCATCGACCGTGCCCAGCGAGGACAGGATCAGCACCGGTGTTGCGACCTGCGCGGCGCGCATTGCCGCCAGCACCGCCATGCCGTCCATCCCGGGCAGCATCCGGTCAAGCACCACAGCACTGTAGGATCCGTCGGTGGCCAGGAACAGGCCGTCGCGGCCATCGGCGGCCCGATCGGTCAGGTACCCGGCATCGCTCAGCCCCTTGCACAGGAAGTCGGCGGTGCGCTGGTCGTCCTCGATAATCAGAATCTTTTGCGACATTGCTGCAAAGCCTAACCGTTGATCGGCTGCACATAGCATCAAGCCGCAGCGGGGCGCTGACGGCAAGGTGAAAGTTTTGTCATTTGCCGGACATCACCGCGTTGCAAGGCCCGATCTAGCATCGTTTCTGCCGGCCAATCTGCCGGTCAAACAACTCGAATACCTGCAAGCGCTAAAGGCCCCTTAAGCGCTGGCAGGCAGCGGGCGACCCGGCTTATCGTGGACCCAGCCGGGTCGCCCAATTCACCGGGGGCAATGTCATCAAGACGCAACTTCAGAATCGCAAGAGATTGCCCATGACCCGCCCAAGCCAAACTTTCGACTGGACCGCCTGGTACGCCAACATTCCGGGCATTCCTCTTGATTGGGGCAAACCGTCGGAAGACTCGCAGAGGAATGCGATTGTTCCGCCGATCAGGCCGCGCAGGCGGCTACACCTGGCGCATTAGACCGAAGCCTTGAACCGCAGCGGCAGGGTCTTGAGCCCGCCGACGAAGGTGCTTTTCGCGCGTTTGGGTTCACCTGCCAGTTCGACGCTGTCGATCCGGTCGAGCAGCGCTTCGAACAGGATGCGCATTTCCAGTCGCGCCAGGTGCAGGCCAAGGCACTGGTGCGCGCCCGCGCCAAAAGCGAGATGGCGGTTGTTGGCCCGCGCCGCATCGAACCTGCGCGGATCGCCGAACTGCGCTGGATCGTGGTTGGCCGCGACGTAATTGATCATTAGCCAGTCACCGGCCTTGACCGGAACCCCGTCAACTTCGCAGTCCTGCACGGCGGTGCGCATGAAGTGCTGCACCGGGGTGGACCAGCGGATCGCTTCTTCGACAATCCCTGAAACGAGGCTGCGATCGGCTTTGACCTTGGCGAATTGTTCGGGATCGCGCGCCAGTGCGAGCATCGCTCCGGCCGTGCTGGCGCTGGTGGTATCGTGCCCGGCGGCGGCGAT
>JANXUP010000160.1 GCA_025356175.1 Sphingomonadaceae bacterium
ACGCTGGAAACCGATGATGCCGCCCTGATCTATCTCACTTATCAAGGCCGCTTCCTCGCCGAGGCTGATGCGATGCGGCGGTTCGGCAAGGGCGAGTTGCTGGCTCCGCACGAATACTCGCTGGCAATGACCGCACGGTTCGAGTGCGGCGAAGACCGCTATGCCTGGCTCAACAATGCAATCGTGGTCGGCACTGGCGAGCAAACCGCGACCGGGCCAGTCTATACGCTGTTCGAGGTGGGTTAACGCGGCAGCTGGCCACCTGCCTGCTCGGCATCGATCAGTGCCTGGATCTGCTTGTAAAACGCCTCGCGCGCTTCCGGTTCGGGGCCTTTCGTGGCGCGGGTCCAGTCGGCATTGCTGGCGATCACCAGATGGCGCTTGGGATCGATGAAAATGCCCTGACCGAAGATGCCCTGCGCGGCGACCGATCCATCATCATAAGTCCACCACTGGAAGCCATAGCCGTGGCCCGGCTCGCCGATGTCGATCTGTTTGGAGGTGGCTTGGGCAAACCAGCCGGGCGGAACGATTTGCTGCCCGCGCGCGGCCCCGCCGGCCAGCACGAACAGACCGAACCGCGCGAAATCGCGGGTCTCGGCCTGGAGGCAGCAACCGGCGATCTCGTGCCCGGTCTTGCCCAGCAACCACGTCGCGGGGGCTTCCATTCCGGCTGGCTGCCAGATCTTTTCTTGCAGATACTGCGCCAGTGGCTTTTTGGTGGCCGAAGACACCAGCACGCCGATGAGATTGGTTTCCCCGGTGCTGTAATGCCAGACCGTGCCCGGCGGATGCGCACGGGGCAGCTTGCGCATATAGCTGACCGTGGCATCCATCCCCGGTTCCGGTTCAGCATTGTTGAAGCGCGAGACATCGGAGTTGGGGTCTTCGTAATCCTCGTTCCAGCGTACTCCGGTGCTCATCGTCAGCAGCTGGCGCACGCTCACGCCGTCATAGGCCGAACCGCGCAAGTCGGGGATGTAGAGGCTGATATTGTCCTCAAGACTTTTGATCGCGCCGTCCTTGATGGCTGCGCCGACCAGTGTTGAGGTGAACGATTTGGCCACCGAGAAACTGGTCCAGCGGCCCTTGGCATCGAACCCGAGGCCATAGCGTTCGAACCGGACCTTGCCGTCTTGCAGGATCACGAGCCCGGCCGAACGCTGCGCCGCCAAATAAGCATCGACCCCGGGTATTTCGAGGGGCCTGCCCTCCGGCAGCGGCAAGGGCTGCGCTGATGGCTGGATGGTCCGCGCGTCGGCCAGCAACGTGATCCTGTCCATTGCCCTGAAGGCGTCATCGCGCTGCGGCACGGTCCATGCCAAAACATCGCGATTGGTCGGCAAGGCAGCAAGCAAGCCGCGCGTTTCCTTGTCGAGGGTGGCATACCAGCCGCCCGCAGCGATTCCCACTGCGGCAATCCCCGCCAGAACCAATGTCCGCTTTCGCATCGAGTGCTCTCCCCATTTTTGTTACCGCGTCTTATCTCGGGCATTCAAAAAGGGAAGGCCGGATCAAATCCGCCCGACGCTTGAATAGGCAAAGCCCTTGGCGCGGACTTCGCCCGGATCATAGACGTTGCGCAGGTCGACCAGCACCGGGGCATTCGCGATCCGCTTGATCCGCTCGAAGTCCAGCGCGCGGAAGGCGTCCCACTCGGTCACTATAACGACGGCGTCACTGCCTTCGATCGCTGCATAAGTGTTCGCGGCCATCGTCACGTCGGGCATCAGCGGCGCAGCGAGTTCCATGCCTTCGGGGTCGTAAGCGGAAACCGATATCCCCGCGTCGGCCAGCGCCAGCGCAATTGCGATTGCCGGGCTGTCCCGCATATCATCGGTGTTGGGCTTGAACGTCAGCCCCAGCATCGCAACCTTTTTGCCGCGCGCCGCGTCGGTTCCGCCCAAAGCCTCGATCACTTTGCGGCCCATCGCGCGCTTGCGGCTGTCGTTGACGGCGACGACTGCTTCGACGATCCGGGTTGGGGCCTCATAGTCTTCGGCAGTCTTCAGCAGCGCGAGGGTGTCCTTGGGGAAGCACGAACCGCCATAGCCCGGCCCGGCATGAAGAAATTTTGGACCGATCCGCCCGTCCATCCCGATCCCGCGGCTGACGTCCTGCACGTCGGCGCCAACCTTTTCGCACAGGTCGGCCATCTCGTTAATGAAAGTGATCTTGACCGCGAGGAAGGCGTTGGCGGCGTATTTGATCAGTTCCGAAGTGCGGCGGGAGGTGAACAGGATCGGCGATTTGTTGAGGAACAGCGGCCGGTAAACCTCGCGCATCACGCCGCGGGCCCATTCATTCTCGGTGCCGATCACGATCCGGTCGGGGTGCTTGAAATCGGCGATCGCTGCGCCTTCGCGAAGGAATTCAGGGTTCGATGCAACCGCGAACTTCACGCCGGGAGCGGCCTCGGTGAGGATCCGCTCAACCTCGTCGCCGGTGCCTACGGGCACGGTGCTTTTGGTCACCACCACTGCGTCATTCTTGAGTGCGTGGCCGACTTCCTCGGCCACCGCGTAGACGTACGACAAGTCGGCATGGCCATCGCCGCGGCGGCTGGGCGTGCCGACCGCGATGAAGATCGCCGCTGCGCCCGCGATCCCTTCAGCCAAGTCGGTGGTGAACGAAAGCCGTCCGGATCTGGCATTGCTGGTGACCAGTTCGGCCAGGCCCGGCTCGAAGATCGGCATGATCCCGGCCTTGAGACTGTCGATCTTGGCCGGGTCCTTGTCGATGCACACCACGTCGTGGCCGAAGTCTGCGAAGCAAGCCCCCGAAACCAGCCCGACATAGCCCGAGCCGACCATTGCTATCTTCATGCGATACTCCCGATTGTCATGCCAATTCTCGTGTTGAGGTGCTGATGATGCCGCCCAAGTCCTGCCCCTCGATTAGCCAGCGAGCGGTGCCTTGCAGACCTAGCGCGGTCAAGCGGCCCGATCGATAAGCCCCGGTATCGAGCCCGATCCGGTTGTGCCTGATTTGTGGCTTGTTGGTGATTGTGTGGCCGTGGACCACCACCGGCCCGAAGCTGTCGGTGTGTGACAGGAATGGTTCGCGAATCCAGCGCAGATCGCCGGCGCGCTGCGCATCGAGCGGCGTTTCGGGATCGATCCCGGCATGAACGAATAGATAATCGCCGACCGCGATGCTGTCTTCGAACGAGCGGATGAAATCGAGGTCGCCCTGGGGGATTGCGGCTTCCATCAGGGCGCGCGCCTCGGAAAGTTCGGCGCGGTGATATTGGTTTGGTTCGGCCAGGTAAGACAGCACCGTTTCGCGCCCGCCAAAGCGCAGGAAGTGACGCATCACCTCGTCGCTGTCGAGCGCGCGGAGCAGCATTTCCTCGTGATTGCCGAGCAGGATGCGCACCGTGCGGCGCTGGCTCCAGGCGCGCGCGGCGGCAATTACCCCGGCACTGTCGGGACCGCGGTCGATCAGGTCGCCGAGCAGGATTATCGTGGTCTGCGCCGGGCGGCACGCCGCATCGTCAGTCTCGATCGCCGCGATCAGCGCCTCGAACAGATCGAGGCGGCCATGGACATCGCCCACGGCATAGACCCGCCTGCCCTGCGGGATGGCAGGTGCAGCGCCGCGGGTTTCCGGGCCAAACAGGGTGCGAAGTCGGTTGAGCATGGCGGTGCGATCTTGCCCGCGCCTATAGGGGCGGGTACCTGAATGAACAACTACCGAGCCGGTTGGTTGCAACCCTGCGTTACATCAAAACCACACCGCGTGCCCGATGCGCAAAGACCTTCCGATTTGTCCTTGTGCGCTGCAGCAAAGTTGTGCACGCCATCCCCAGCGCAGCCTGATTGTTTCCAAGAAACGAGAAACGGCGGCCGCGCGCAGGTGGGACGAAGCAAACCGCAATCGCTTAAGGAAGATTGATATGCTCACGTCCAAGCGCGGCCTGATCGCCGCAACGCTGTCCGTTGCTTGCCTCTTTGCAGCGACCCCCGCTTTCGCCGATGAAACCGATCCGCCGAGCGACATCACCATCACCGGCACCGCCGCAGTCGTCTCGCAATACCGCTTCCGCGGCCTGTCCCAGTCGAACAACCAGCCAGTCGTGCAGGGTTCGATGACAGTCAGCCATTCATCAGGGCTGTATGTGTCAGTCTGGGGTTCGAGCGCGTCGTCGAACAACTTCATCGACAGCCCTATCGACATCGGCGGGACTGAGATCGATATCTACGGCGGCTTTGCCAAGGAACTTGGTGGGGTAAAGCTCGATGTCGGCGTCTATGGCTACATTTATCCCGGTTCGGCCAACACCAACGGCGGCCAGAACAGCAACTACGTCGAAGTCTATGGATCGGTGGCCAAAACCCTTGGACCGGTCACGGCCAAGGTCGGCGTTTATTACGCGCCCGCTCAGAAGGTTTTCAATCTCAACTTCTCGTCGCCCACCCGCAACAACACCTATGTCTATGGCGAGCTTAGCTCGGGCATCCCTGGCACGCCTCTATCGCTGCATGGCCACCTGGGCCACACCGGCGGTGGGTTCGATTACTACAAGCAGTACATCGATTACACCGTTGGGGTCAGCTATACCTGGAAGGCGCTGACGCTCGACGCTTCGCTGGTCGGCACCAACATTTCGCGCAGCGACGTTGGCAACAGCACCTATCGGTATCGTCCGGCCAAGCCGGTTGGCGTGGTCTCGCTGACCGCCGCGTTCTGAGCTAATCGCACATCAACAGGGAAAGGCCCGTGCCGCATTGTCGGTGCGGGCCTTTCGCTTGGGCGGCTCTGCTGCTAGCCCCTGCGGCATGACCAAATTCCTCCACACCATGATCCGCGTGTCCGATCCCGCGGCCACGATCGCTTTTTTTGAACTGTTCGGCGTCAACGAAGTCCGCCGCTTTTCGAGCGAACAGGGCCGCTTCACCCTGATCTTCCTTGCCGCTCCAGGCGAAGAGGGCGTGGCCGAGGTCGAACTCACTTACAACTGGGATCCCGAGCCCTACGACGGCGGGCGCAATTTCGGTCACCTCGCTTACCGGGTGGACAACATCTACGAAACCTGCGCCGCGCTCGCCGCCGCTGGGCACAACATTCACCGCCCGCCGCGCGATGGACACATGGCGTTCGTCAAGTCACCCGACGGCATTTCGGTCGAGCTGCTGCAGGATGGGAATCTCCCGCCAGCCGAGCCCTGGGCCAGCATGCCCAACAGCGGAACCTGGTAAGTCAGCCGCGCGGGGCGGAGAGGCGAAGCGCAATAAAGCCGGCCATGCCCGCCACGATAGACCCGCAGAGGACGCCCAGCTTGGCCTCCTCAATCAGTGCGGGCTGGCCCGGAAAAGCCAGTTGCGCGATGAACAGGCTCATGGTGAAGCCAATCCCGCAGAGGGCGGAAAGGCCCCAGATCTGGGCCCAGCTTGAACCGGCGGGACGCGGGGAAAAGCCGGTCCATTCCGCCAGCACGACCGCAATTACCACGCCCGCTGTCTTGCCCAGAACCAGCCCCAGCGCGATCCCCAGGGGCAGCAACAGTGCGGAACCTTCGGGCAAGGCCTGCGGTATCGCCACCCCGGCATTGGCCAGACCAAACAGGGGAACGATCAGGTAGGCGCTCACCGGGGTCAGCGCATGCTCCATTCGCAGCAGCAGGCTTTCGCCGCGCCGGTCGAGCGCAAAAGGAATCGATAAAGCTGCGAGCACCCCCGCGATGGTGGCATGAAGACCTGAGTGAAGGACGCAGTACCACAGCGCCACTGCGCCGATCACATAGGGCGCTGCGTGCCGCACCCCGGTAACGTTGCAGGCGACGAGAAGGGCAAAGACCAGCGCGGCCGCCGCCAGCCATCCAGAATCAATTCCGGAGGTGTAAACGAGCGCAATGATCAGGACCGCGCCGAGATCGTCGACGATTGCCACAGTCAACAGGAACAGGCGCAGCGAAGGGGGCAGCGCCTTTCCGACCAGTGCGATGACCCCGACCGCGAAAGCAATGTCGGTGGCGGCCGGGATCGCCCAACCACCGGATAGTTCGGGTCGACCCTTTACCACCAGAAGGAAGATGGACGCAGGGGCAATCATGCCGAACACTGCCGCCAGCACCGGCAATCTGCGCTGCGCCGGATGCGCCAATTCGCCGCCTAGAACCTCGCGTTTGATCTCAAGTCCGACAACGAAGAAGAATACCGCCATCAGCGCGTCGTTGATCCAGGCATGAAGGGTATCGAGTTTGCCGATGGGCGAGTTGAAGATGCGTTGATGGAACACGTCGTGGTAAGCTGCGGCGAGCGGCGAATTCGCCAGTGCCAGGGCAAGACCCGCGACAAGCATCAACAGCAGGCCGGCCCCAGCTTCTCCACCAAACCCCATGGCTAGCCGGTCGATTATCGCGGAAACGGCGTGGCGGCGGCCTTTGGTCATGCCAGCCACGATCCACCAAATCACGCAACTGTTCAAGCGTTTGGCCAAGTAACAAATATACGGGGTCTTCGTTAGAATTGATCGAACTAAAACAGAGGCAGACCATGCTTATTGACACTGTATGACTTGCCGATAGGCTGAATTGGTCAATTCTTTCGATTGGGGGCAGGCAGGTAAATGGGGGGCGAAGCTGCGACGGCGCTTGGCGGATTTGACTGGCTGTTGCTGGTTGAACGGGAGCTGCTTGCTTTCGCCGCCTTTTGGTTCTGCATCGGTTTGCTTGACGAACTGGCGATCGATCTGGCGTGGATCGGCTTGAAGCTTACCGGCAAGGCGCGGACCCTGCGCCTGCCCGTGGGTTATGGCGCCGATCCGCTGTCCGGGGCGGCGGCGGTGCTCATCCCGGCCTTTCATGAAAGCCAGGTGATCGGCGCGACCATTAGGCACATGCTGGCGTGCTGGCCGCAGCGCGATTTAACCGTTTACGTCGGGTGCTATCGCAACGATCCGGCGACGCTCGCAGCCGCCATGGCCGCTGCCGCGAACGACCCGCGCGTCCGGCTGGTGACTTTGGCGGCAGCTGGCCCGACGACCAAGGCAGATTGCCTGAACCGGCTCTATCGCGCGCTTGCCGCCGACGAGACGCGGGCGGGCCGGCGCTTTGCCAGCGTGGTCCTGCACGATGCCGAAGACATGGTGCACCCCTGCGCGCTTCAGGCGATCGATACCGCGCTGATGCTGCGCGATTTTGTGCAGCTGCCAGTGCGCCCCGAACAGCAGCGGCACTCGCGGTGGATCGCCGGCCACTATTCCGATGAATTTGCTGAAACGCACGCCAAGGGCCTGGTCGTGCGCGCCGCGCTGGGCGGGGCCTTGCCCGCGGCCGGGGTTGGCTGCGGTTTTTCCCGCGCGGCCTTGGGTGACCTTGCGGCGCGCCGGGCTGCCGAAGGTGAGGCAGGACCGTTCGCACCCGAATGCCTGACCGAGGATTATGAACTCGGCCTGGTCATGTCGAGCGAGGGCCGCGGCAGCGCGTTCGTGCGCTTGCGCGACGATGCCGGGGCGCTCGTCGCGACCCGCAGCTATTTTCCGAATCGGCTGGACGCAGCGGTCCGGCAAAAGACCCGCTGGGTTCACGGGATCGCGTTCCAGGGCTGGGACCGGATGGGCTGGAGCCTGCATCCGGTAGATATCTGGATGGCGCTGCGCGATCGCCGTGGCCCGCTGACCGCGCTGGTGCTGGCGGCCGCCTATCTCTTGCTCGCGCTCGATGCACTGCTGCTGGTCCTGCACGCGTTGGGCAAAGTTGACGTGCTGCCTTTGTCGCAGCCGCTCAGAGTGATGCTTCTGGCCAGCTTTGCCGGATTTGTGTGGCGCGCTGCTTCTCGAATTGCGTTCACCACCCGCGAGTACGGCTGGCGCGAAGGCGCGCTTTCGGTCCTGCGTATCCCGGTGGCGAATGTCATTGCCATCATGGCCGGGCGGCGCGCGCTGACTTCCTATTTCCGCTCGCTGCGGGACGGCGTCATCATCTGGGACAAGACCGCCCACGACACTCATCCCGCCACGGCCAACCCCGTCCGGCCGCCAGTTGTTTTGCAGCCGGTGCGCAGGTGAAGCCGCGCAGTCAGGTCAGGCGCCGCGGCCAGCCGCTGGTTGCGTTGGGGCTGATCATGGTCAGCTGGGTGGGCGCCCGCGCGGCCATGTGGGACAGCACCCTGGCCCCCGCGACCGGGCCGGATCACCACTCCAAAGCAGCAGTTGCTGCCGCGCAAGGCCAGCTTCCCGTCGCCGGCCCTGGCGCCTCGCGCCTTGTGCCGCATCGCCAGAATCTTGTGCCGACCGCACAGCCCACGCTCGTTCCGCCAATTGCACCACTTGCAATGCCAACCACCACCCCGCCGCTGCTGGAAACCGGGGCCGAGAGTTCCGGCAGGGTGACGGCGGAAAAGGCCCCGCGCATTTCGGTCAGCACCGCCGTGGGGCACCAGGAGTTGTGGCTTGCCGGCATGAGCATGCTGCCGTCGGAACCAGCACTCGCCATGGCACCCCCGCGTCCTTCGCTTCCGTTTGCTGCGGCTGCCGGGAAGACGTCTTCGCCGCGCTGGTCAGCCGACGGCTGGCTGCTGCTGCGGTCCGGCGGAAATATGTTCAACGCGCCCGGTGCCGGGCTGCCCGGTGCGATCATACCCACCGGCTTCTACGGCGGCAGCCAGGGCGGACTGATCCTGCGCTATTTCCTGGTACCCGGCAGCGGTCGCAGTCCGGCACTGTACCTGCGCGCATCGAGCGGGATCGAACGTCCGCGCGGTGAAGAACTGGCGGCCGGAATTTCGATCCGCCCGGTCCCGGGCATGCCGGTCAGGCTTCTGGCTGAAGGCCGCGTGACCCGCACGACTAGCGGAACAATCGTCCGCCCCGCCGCGGCACTGGTCAGTGAACTTCCGCCGGTCCGCCTGCCGTTTGGCACGCGGGCCGAGGCTTATGTCCAGGCGGGCTACGTTGGCGGCCGCGGTGCAACGGCATTTGTCGATGGCCAGGCCCGGGTCGAACATCCACTGGTCCATGCTGGCAATTTCGAATTGAGGGCCGGCGGCGGCGTGTGGGGCGGTGCCCAGCGCGGAGCAAGCCGGGTCGATATCGGTCCGAGCGCAACTATCAACTTCCGCCTGGGGCCAACCAACACCCGCCTGTCGGCTGACTACCGCTGGCGGGTAAGCGGCAATGCTGCGCCGGGTTCGGGTCCGGTTGTAACGCTTTCTGCCGGGTTTTAGTTGCTTAGCCTTCTTTTTGCCGCCGCCATGGTTTAGGCCCTAACGCCACGCATGGATGTCTACCTTCCCATCGCCAACCTTTCGGTCAATGGCCTTGTCATCGTCTTGCTCGGCGCAACGACGGGTATCCTGTCGGGCATGTTCGGCGTCGGCGGCGGGTTCCTGACCACGCCGCTGATGATCTTCTACGGCATTCCGCCCACCGTGGCCGCAGCATCAGCGGCCAGCCAGGTTACCGGCGCCAGCGTTTCGGGCGTTTTCGCCCACTCGCGCCGGGGCGGCGTGGATTACCAGATGGGCGCAGTGCTGGTCGCTGGCGGAATCATCGGGACCGGTCTGGGGGCGGCCCTGTTCAGCCTGCTTCAGGCGCTCGGCCAAATCGATGTGGTCATCAACATCCTCTACGTCGTGCTGCTCGGCGGGATCGGCTCGCTGATGGCGCGCGAAAGCTGGCAGGTGATGAAGGCGCAGAAATCGGGCGTGCCGGTACCGGCCCGCAAGCGGCGACACCATCCAATGGTGGCGAGCCTGCCGCTGCGCTGGCGCTTTTACCGCTCGGGCCTGTATATTTCGCCGCTGGCCCCGCTGATCCTCGGGATCTTTACCGGGATGCTCACCATGCTGATGGGCATCGGCGGTGGTTTCGTGCTGGTTCCGGCGATGCTCTACATCCTCGGGATGAGCGCCAACGTGGTCGTCGGCACCTCGCTGTTCCAGATCCTGTTCGTGACCATGGCGACGACGATGATGCACTCGCTGACCACCAAGGCGGTGGATGTCGTACTCGCTGTGCTCCTCCTGATCGGATCGGTATCTGGGGCGCAGATCGGCGCGCAGTGGGCGCAGAAGCTGCCGGCCGCGCGCCTGCGCTTTGTGCTGGCCGCGATTGTGCTGGTGGTGGCGCTGCGCATGGCGCTCGGACTCGGCTGGCGGCCCGATGAAATCTATTCGATCACGCCGTCGTGAGGCACGTGTTTCTCCTTCTGGCGTTGCTGTTCCTCACCGCCGCGCGCGATCCGATCCTGGTGCCCGAAGTGTCGCAGCACGAGGTGCAGGTTCGCCAGGGCTTTCGCGGCACCGAACTGCTGCTGTTCGGCGCGATCCTTACCCCGGAAGGCAGCCGCGCCGGGCAGGACTATGATATCGTCGTGGTCCTCAAAGGGCCGACACGGTCCATCGTGCTGCGCGAAAAGAGCCGGTTTGCCGGCATCTGGGTCAATGCCGACAGTGTCGAATTTCGATCTGCCCCAACCTTCTTTGCGGTCGCATCATCCAAACCAATCTCACGCATCGTCGATGACAAGACCGCAGCGATCTACGAATTGGGGCTGCCCTGGCTCCAGCTTTCGCCGATCGGGTCGTTTGATCCCAAGGAGCAGGCGCGGATGTCAGCCGGACTGGTTGACCTGCTCAGCCGGCAGGGGCTCTACAAGGAAGACCCGCGCGGGGTGAGCGTGAACGAACAGGTCCTCTACCAGGCCCGTATCGCCCTGCCTTCATCAGTTCAGACCGGGACCTATACCGCTGAAACCTTTGCCATAACCCACGGCCGGGTGGTCGCTTCGGCGATCAGCCGGGTGGTGGTGAAAAAGCAGGGCTTCGAACGCGTGGTGGCCGATTTTGCGCAAAATGACGGGTTTTTTTATGGCCTGCTCGCCGTGGCGCTGTCCGTTGGCATGGGCTTCCTGGCGGGCCGCCTGTTTGCCCTGGTCTGAGCGAAACCGACTGGAAAGCCTGAATTTAGGCCAATCTTAACCGCTCTGGCTTACCTCTGCAGGGCCAGCGCAAAGGCTGGCGAGCGGGGCAATTTGCAGTGATGAATGACATGAGCGGCCAAGGGTTCGGGAATGCACGTGCGGCACAGGCCGGGGATATCCCCGCCGAAGCGGCCGGGGCGGTGCAAGAGATCGACAACGCCCGCGATCCGATCGGGATCGTGCTCGAAATCGCTGGCTCCGGTTCGGCGATCGCGCTCGATCTGCAGCGGCTGCAGGAATGCACGGCCGATGCCGATCCCTCGATCGCGCTGGCCGGGCAAGTCGGCAGCCAGGTCAAGATCCGCGTCGGCAAGGGCTGGCTGCTCGCCTCGGTGCGGACCCAGCGGCAAGATTCCAAGACCCCCGGCGGAATCATGGCCAACATCGATTTCATGGGCGAAGGCGATGAGGAACGCCTGACCGGCCGCATCCACAGCTTCCGCCGCGGCGTTACCCGCTACCCGATCCCCGGCGCGCTGATCTATCCGGCGACCAGCAACGACCTCAAACAGATCTACGCCAGCGACGGGCGCACCAGCATCCAGGTCGGCACCGTGTTCCCGACCCGCGATATCCGCGCCGGGCTCTATGTCGATGCGATGCTCGGCAAGCACTTTGCCTTGCTCGGCTCGACCGGTACCGGCAAGTCGACCAGCGCCGCGCTGATCCTGCACCGGATCTGCGAACATGCCCCCGAAGGGCATATCGTGATGATCGACCCGCACGGCGAATATTCGGCTGCGTTCAAGCAGACCGGCATGATCTTCGACGTCTCCAACCTGCAGATGCCGTACTGGCTGTTGAACTTTGAGGAACACTGCGAGGTGTTCCTGACGTCGTCCGGGAATGACCGGCAAGAGGACATGGACATTCTGTCCAAGTGCCTGCTCGCCGCGCGCTCGAAGAACCGACTGGCGGAATCGATGGGCAAGATCACCGTCGATTCGCCGATCCCCTACCTGCTCTCGGACCTGACCAACATGATCCAGACCGAGATGGGCAAGCTCGACAAGGCCACATCGTCGGCGCCGTTCATGCGGGTCAAGACCAAGATCGACGAACTCAAGGCCGATCCGCGCTATCAGTTCCTGTTCTCCGGCATGCTGGTCGGCGATACGATGGCTGAATTCATCGCCAAGATTTTCCGCATGCCGAGCAAGGGCAAGCCGATCTCGATCATCGACGTGTCGGGGGTGCCTTCGGACGTTACAAGCACAGTGGTCGCGGTGCTGAGCCGGCTGGTGTTCGACTTTGCGATCTGGAGCCGCGACGAAAAGACCCGGCCCGTGCTGCTGGTCTGCGAAGAAGCCCACCGATACGTGCCGAACGAGAAGAACTCCGATGGCTCGTCGGTCGGCCGCATCCTCGGCCGGATCGCCAAGGAAGGCCGTAAATACGGCGTCAGCCTGGGCTTGATCACCCAGCGCCCCAGCGACCTTGCCGAAGGCGTGCTTTCGCAGTGCGGCACGATCATCTCGATGCGGCTCAACAACGACCGTGACCAGGCCTTCGTGAAAGCCGCCATGCCCGAAGGCGCACGCGGGTTCCTCGATTCGATTCCCGCGCTGCGCAACCGTGAGTGCATCATCTGCGGCGAGGGTGTTTCGATCCCGATCCGCGTCAGCTTCGACGAGCTTGAGGAAATGAAGCGTCCGGCCTCGGCTGACCCTTCGTTCTCCGAACTGTGGAACAGCTCGGGCGGCGAAGAGGAAATGGTCCACCGCACCGTCCAGCGCTGGCGCGCCCAAGGGCGCTAGGCGGGCTGCAATTCGATCGCGATGCGGTCACGCATGACCGTGCGCCAGCTGCCATGGAAATAGGCGAGCAGGGTAAGCGCCAGCGTGGCGAGCGAGCTGATGTTGAGCGACCACCACAGCGCATCCGCGCCGATCCGCGGGTGCAGCACCCAGTAAACCCCCAGCCGCACCGCATACATCGCGGTGAACAGGATCGCGATCTGGATCAGCACCGCGCCATAGCTGCGCAGGGTGCCGAACAGCACGATCGTTACCCCGAACGGGATGTAAGTCCAGATCGCCAGGTTCTGGATGTGCAAGCTGACCGGGATCGCCGGACTGTCCGCGCCCATGAACAGCGCCAGCAGCGGCCGCCCGAACCCCAGCATCAGCGCGATCAGCATGAGCGTGATGGCGATGTTCGCCCCCGCGCCCGACCAGCTGATCTGGTCGACGCGGCTTTCACGCCGCGCGCCGATGTGCTGGGCGACCATCGCGCCAACCGCGGCGCTGATCGCCAGGCCCGGCATCTGGATGTAGTTCCACAGCTGCAGCAGCGCGCCATAGCCCGCGGCGTAATTGATCCCTTCCTTGTTGATCAGCCCGATCATGATCACCCCTGCGCCCGAGATGACCAGCATCTGCAGGCCCATCGGCACGCCCTTCATGATCAGGTATTTCAGCTCTTCACGCGCCGGCCAGAGGAAGGCGAGTTCACGGCCTTTGAGGCGGATCGGCAGGTCGCGCCAATAGATCCAGACCATCAGCCCGGCCAGGCCGGTCAGCGTCGCGATCGCCGTTGCCACCGCCGCGCCGACGATGCCGAGTTTGGGAAACGGGCCGATCCCGGCGATGAACAGCGGGTTGAGGCCGATGTCGAGGATCACCGTCAGCACCTGGAAATAGAGCGGCGTGCGCGAATCTCCGCAGCCGCGCATCGCGCTGGAGACCAGCACGCTCAGCGTCATTCCCGGCAGGACTAGGAAGATCACCCTGAGGTAATCGAGCGCGAAGTGGCGCGACGTGCCGGGCAGATTGAGCAGGTCGAGCAGGTCCGGCGCAAAGATCCAGCCGAGCAGCGCGATCGCTGCCGACAGCATCACGCACAGCCCCAGCCCCGCGCCAAAGCTCTTGCGCATCTGTTCTAGATTGCGCGCGCCGAAATACATCCCGACATGGATCGTCGTCGCCATGCTGATCCCGAAGATCGCGGCGAAGACCAGGAACATGACGATGTTCGAACTGGAGGTGGCGGCGAGCGCATCCTCGCCCAGTAAGCGCCCGATCCACACCGTGTTGACCGAGGCGTTGAGGCTTTGCAGCACATTGCCCAGCAGCACCGGCAGCGAGAACAGCGCGAGCGTTTTGAAGATCGGGCCCCGTGTCAGGTCGCCGCGTAGCGGCGCACCGCCAGAA
>JANXUP010000169.1 GCA_025356175.1 Sphingomonadaceae bacterium
ACGAGCGCCTAAAGGCGCGGGTTCGCGCCGGAATCACCCCGGCTTGATGTGATTTCAAACCCGGAGAGTTACCATGGCCAGCGCGCCGCAAGCCGCCAATCTGCCGATGTTCTACAACGACCTGATGCCGCTTAACAGCCGCGATCATGCGAACTGGAGCGCCCGTTCAACCGAAAACGCAACCTGGATCGTCGGTCAGCACGCGATTCCCCTTACCGCCGAGGAATTCGTGCACGCCTCGCGCGCGTATCCGATCGTATTTTCGTCGGCCGAAACCCCGGTGCCGCTGGCGCTGATGGGGCTCAACGAAGGGGTCAACACCTACTTTGACGATGCCGGCAAGCTGACCGAGACAGTCTATGTTCCGGCCTATGCCCGCCGTTATCCGTTCATGCTCGCCAAGCTGACGCCCGAGAGCGAGGAACTATCGCTGTGCTTCGACCCGACCAGCGACCTGATCGGCGAATTCGATGACGGCAACAAGCTGTTCGACGGCGAGAAGCCCAGCGAATCATGCCAGGCGACGCTCGACTTCTGCCGCAACTTCGAAGAAGCCGGCATGCGCACCACGGCCTTCGTTGAAGAGCTGGTGAAGCATGACCTGTTGATGGAAGGCGAAGTTGCGATCCAGCAGACCGGCAACGAGCAGCCTTACGTCTATCGCGGCTTCAAGATGATCGATCAGGAAAAGCTGCGCGATCTGCGCGGCGACGTGCTGCGGACGATGAACCAGAACGGCATGCTCGCGCTGATCTTCGCCCACATGTTCAGCCTTGAACACATGAGCGAACTGTTCTCCCGTCAAGTGCAGCAGGGCAAGGGCCCGATTCCCGCCCTAACCAACTGAGTCGGTCCATCAGGATCAGCAATGGCGCGGTTCCGGAATGCCGGAATCGCGCCATTCGTTTGCCATGGCGTTCAGATTGCTTGCATCCCTGATAATCGATGCTTATCTTTGACGGGTCTGGTCGTGCTGCCCTCATGGCATGGCCGGGCTTGGTGCACTTCGGTGCACCTCCTCCCTGAACCTTGGCCACCTCGTGCAACTGCACGAGGTGGTTTTTTATGGGCCTATTCCGCAGCGTCAGCCCAAGCGTCGCCGCTGCGCAATTGTCCCAGTTCGGCGACCTCTCCGGCAAGCCGCCGAACCAGTCCGGTCAGCAGGGCAGCCATTGCCGCAAAGCCGTCGCCTGGTTCGACCAGAGCCGCATCGAGATAGGCCGAACGGTCGATCTCGAGCTGCACGGCATGGATGCCCGCCGCAGGACCGGCGTGGCGTTCAAGGACATAGCCTCCGGCATAGGGCCGGTTGTGTGCCGCGCCGCGCCGCATTTCCGCAAAATAGCCAAAGCAGTTGCCAACCAGCGCCCCGCTGCACGATGCGCCAAAGCGGTCGCCCAGCACGAAATCAGGCGCAGCCTGCCCGCCGCGGAAGCCCAGCGGCGGCATCGAGTGAAGATCGATCAGCAAGGCCGCCCCCCAGCGATCACGCAGCCGCTTCAAAGTGGCCGACAGGCAGGCATGGTAGGGTTCGTGAATCGATCCGATGCGCGCGGCAAGCTCTTCGTGATCGTGGCGGCGCTTCCACAGCTCGCCCAGACCGGGCAAGCGGCGCGGAATAAGGCCGAGGCCGCTGCGCACCCGCATGCCGGGCGTGTAGCTCCCCACCTTGTCAGGATGGCCGCGGGCGAACATGTCCCAATCGACATCCTCGGTCGCGCGGTTGAGGTCGATCATCGCGCGCGGCGCGTGGGCCACCAGCAACGCCGCACCGGTTTCGCGCGCGATATGTTCGGCGAGCCGGTCGACGTAACGGTCCTCCAGCTTGAGCGTCGCAAAGCGCGGGTTGCGCATGCGCTCGATCAGGCTGCCCGGATAAGCGCGGCCGGCGTGCGGCACCGCAATGAGCAGGGGCAAGGCAGAGGGTTGCGGCGCCACCAGTGTAAAGGCCGGAACGCCGTTGCTGCCCGGTATCTCGCCGCCATGCTGCCGGGGCGAATCGTCTGCCTGGCCGTTGATCTCGATCATGCAACTACGCTGGCGCGTCGCATCGCCTGTGTCAAAGTGTGCCAGCACCCCTCATGGGCGAGATTGTTAACCCGCTTGGGTCTATATGATCGTCAAGCGCGTGGTTTGCGTGACCCGCGTATGCTTAACCTGATGGAATAGAACAGCGATGATCCGCATCCTCCTCGCCGAAGACGAAGACGCCATGCGCACTTACCTGGCGCGCGCCCTGGAAAACGCTGGCTATGATGTGACTGCGGTCGATCGCGGGACGCTGGCCGTGCCGCTGCTTGAAGACGGCGACTACGATCTGCTGCTTTCCGACATCGTGATGCCCGAAATGGACGGAATCGAGCTGGCCCAGCGCTGCGCCGAAATCAGCCCGCGGACCAAGGTTATGTTCATCACCGGATTCGCCGCGGTCACGCTCAAGGCCAGCCGCGAAGCCCCGCAGGCCAAGGTCCTATCCAAGCCCTTCCACCTGAAAGACCTGGTGATGGAAGTGGAACGCCTGTTCGGCCAGCCGGCACAGGCGAGCATCTAACCGCTTGCAAGCTGTGGGGAGCCTCGCTAATGGCGCTCCCCTGCCCCACTGGGGCGGACCGGATGGTGCGGGCGTATAGCTCAGTGGTAGAGCACTATGTTGACATCGTAGGGGTCGCAAGTTCAATCCTTGCTACGCCCACCATTCGCTAAAAAGGCCCCGGAAACCAGGGGCCTTTTTCGTTGCTCCGTCATCCCGGACTTGATCCGGGATTGGCGGCCGCAAAGCGCCAACTACGAACAATACGGCCAGCGGTCCCGGGTCAAGCCCGGGACGACGAATTGTTATTTTCCCTGCCAGTTGGGCTTGCGCTTTTCGGCAAAGGCAGCTGCGCCTTCGCGGGCGTCGGCGCTGGTGAACACCGGCGCGATATAAGCTGCCTGCTTCTGCCACATCTCTTCATCGGTCCAGCTGTGCGAATCGCGCACGATCGCCTTCGAGGCGATCAAGGCGAGCGGGCCGTTGGCGGCGATCGCGCGAGCCAGTTCCTTCGCCCCTTCAAGCGAAGGCTCTTCGGTCACGCGGTTGACGAAGCCGAGCTCGTAGGCGCGCTGCGCGGTGATAAAATCACCGGTCAGCGCCAATTCCATCGCGATCCGCGGCGGGATCTGGCGGGGCAACTTGATCAGACCGCCAGCCGCAGCGGCAAGCCCGCGTTTGGCTTCGGGAATGCCGAACTTCGCTGCCGAGTTGGCGACGATCAGATCGCACGACAGCGCCAGTTCCATCCCGCCGGCCAGCGAATAGCCATCGACCGCCGCGATCACCGGCTTGCTCGGGGTCCATTCGGTCAACCCGCCAAACCCGCGCCCTTCGATGCTCGGCCGCTCGCCGCGCAGAAAGCCCTTCAGGTCCATGCCTGAGCAAAATGTGCCGCCCGCTCCAGTGAGAATCGCGCAGCGCAGGCTGTCATCGGCTTCGAGCCGGTCCATCGCCGCACTGATACCTTCGGCCTGCGCCTTGTTCATCGCATTCTTGGCCTCGGGCCGGTTCATCGTGACGATCAGCACGCCGTCTTCGACTTCGGTCAGGACTTCCGCCGCTGTTGCTTGGGTATCGCTCATGCCAGATTTCCTCTCACTGGTTGTTAATCGAACGATTAAAGGCCTGCCTCGCGTCCGTCCAGCCCTTACTTGCGCGGGCCAATCGCTCTGCTAAGGGAACCTGCAAACTCCCCGGGGAAAGACGAGACAGCGCATGGCGAAGATCAAGGTGAAAAACCCCGTCGTCGAGATCGACGGCGACGAAATGACCCGCATCATCTGGCAGTGGATCCGCGAGCAGCTGATCCTGCCTTACCTCGATATCGACCTTAAATATTACGATCTTTCGGTCGAAATGCGCGACGAAACCAATGACAAGATCACGGTCGATTGCGCCAATGCGATCAAGCAGTACGGCGTCGGCGTGAAGTGTGCGACGATCACGCCTGACGAAGATCGGGTGAAAGAATTCAGCCTCAAGAAAATGTGGAAGAGCCCCAACGGCACGATCCGCAACATCCTGGGCGGCGTGGTGTTTCGCGAACCGATCGTGATGCAAAACGTGCCCCGGCTGATCCCCGGCTGGACCGATCCGATCGTGGTCGGCCGTCATGCTTTCGGCGATCAATACAAGGCGACCGATTTCCTAGTCCCCGGCCCGGGCAAGTTGCGGCTGGTGTGGGAAGGCGACGATGGCAGCAAGATTGACGAGGAGGTGTTCCACTACCCCTCGCCCGGCGTCGCGCTGGCCATGTACAACCTTGACGATTCGATCCGCGATTTCGCCCGCGCCAGCCTCAATTACGGGCTGGGGCTCGGCTGGCCGGTGTACCTTTCGACCAAGAACACCATCCTCAAGGCCTATGACGGGCGCTTCAAGGATCTGTTCGCCGAAGTGTTCGAAACCGAAGGCTTCAAGGAAAAGTTCGACGCGGCCGGCATCGTTTACGAACACCGCCTGATTGACGACATGGTTGCCTCGGCGCTCAAGTGGTCGGGCAAGTTCGTCTGGGCCTGCAAGAACTATGACGGCGACGTTCAATCGGACCAGGTCGCGCAGGGCTTCGGCTCGCTCGGCCTGATGACCTCGGTGTTGATGACCCCGGATGGCAAGACAGTGGAAGCCGAAGCCGCCCACGGTACCGTGACCCGCCACTACCGCCAGCATCAGCAGGGCAAGGCGACCAGCACCAACCCGATCGCCTCGATTTTCGCCTGGACCCGCGGCCTGATCTATCGCGGCAAGTTTGACGATACGCCCGATGTGGTGCGATTTGCCGAGACGCTGGAACGCGTCTGCATTGACACCGTGGAAAGCGGCAAGATGACCAAGGATCTGGCGATCCTGATCGGCCCCGATCAGGCGTGGCTCACCACCGAAGGCTTCTTCGC
>JANXUP010000179.1 GCA_025356175.1 Sphingomonadaceae bacterium
GCCAACGTCATCATGGCCGCAAGTCAGGGTGCGCAGACCGGCGTGAAACTGGCGGTGATGGTCGGCGCGATGGTGCTGGCGTTCGTCGCGCTGGTCGCGCTCGCCAACGGCATCGTCGGCGGCATCGGCGGGTGGTTCGGGTATCCAGAACTCTCGTTCCAGATGGTGCTGGGCTATGCCTTCGCGCCGATCTTCCGCTTGCTCGGCGCGCCCGACTGGCCCGAAGCGATGCGCGCGGGCGGGTTTTTCGGGACCAAACTGGTGCTGAACGAATTCGTCGCCTTCATCGATCTCGGCAAGGCAACGGACCTGTCGCAGACCACGCAGGGGATCGTCACCTTTGCGCTGTGCGGGTTCGCCAACTTCAGCTCGATCGCGATCCAGATGGCGGTGACCGGCGGCCTTGCCCCCAACCAGCGCCCGGTGATCGCGCGGCTGGGGCTGAAGGCGCTGGCCGCAGGGAGCCTGTCGAACCTGATGAGCGCCGCCCTCGCCGGCTTGTTCCTGAGCTTGTAAGCGGCAGCAAAGCGCGGGTTATCCCTCCAAATCCGAGGGAAACTGCGTAATAGAACGGATACCCGAACGCAGTCCAGGCGCGGCATCTCGCGCCGATGCCCCTTACCCTGCTCACGCTCGCTGCCTCATTCGCGCTTTGCGCCGAAGGCCCCCGGACCACCTGCGTCGTCGATGGCGATACCTTCTGGCTGAACGGCGAGAAGGTCCGCATCGCCGACATCAACGCGCCCGAAACGCACTCGGCCG
This sequence comes from Sphingomonadaceae bacterium, assembly GCA_025356175.1. Lineage (GTDB taxonomy): Bacteria > Pseudomonadota > Alphaproteobacteria > Sphingomonadales > Sphingomonadaceae > Novosphingobium. Next base: position 763 of record JANXUP010000179.1, read on the forward strand.
GTTGTGCCGAGGAGCAGGCTCTCGGTGACAAAGCGACGCGGCGGTTGATCAATTTGCTGAATGCCGGACCATTCGAACTGGTCACCGAGGGCCGCGCCACCGACCGCTATGGCCGCGCGCTTCGCGTGGTTCGGCGTGCCGGCCAGTCACTGGGCGGCGAGCTGGTCCGCGAGGGGCTGGCCGAACCATGGCGCGGGCGGCGCAGCGACTGGTGCGTGCTGCTTGCCGGACAGACCGCCAGCCGGTAGCCTGATCCCGACACCACAAATCGGGAGATGGACATGCTGCTCGTTCAAGGCTGGCTCAAACTGGCAACCGGAGAGTTCGACAAGGTTGCAGATCAGGCCCGCGCGATGGTTGCGGCGACCAATGAAGAAGACGGCTGCATCCACTATTCGTTCTCCCGCGATGTGGGCGATCCCGACTTGATCCACATCGCCGAGCGCTGGCGCGACGCCGAGGCCCTCAGCGCGCACGGCAAGAGCGCGCACATGGCGACCTTCAACACGGCGATGGGCGGGGTTAGGCGCGAAGGCGCGGACCTGTGGCTCTACAATGCCGAAGAAGTGCGCAAGCTCATCTAAATCCCGCCGTACCACTGGTAGCCGCGGGCATCTTCCCAGAAGCCCCCGCCACCGCGGTAAAGCCCGGCGAGCGTATCGCGCAGTTCGATCCGCATGATGTACTTGGCCTGCTTGTAGCCCAGCTGGCGCTCGACCCTGAGCCGGATCGGTGCGCCGTGCGGTTCGCCCAGCGGCTGGCCGTTCATCGCCCAGGCAAGGATCGTCTGCGGGTGAAACGCGTCGGTCAGGTCGACCGATTCATAGTAAGGCGCGCCTTCCAGCGTGTCGGCGCAGTGGAACACCGCGTACTTCGCGGTCGGCAGCAATCCAGCCGCTGCCAGCACCGTTCCAAGTTGCGGGCCCTGCCACTTGGCAATCGCGCTCCAGCCCTCGACACAGTCGTGCCGGGTGATCTGCGTACGCTGCGCCAGGCCTTTGAGGTAGCTAAGCGGGAGCATCAGCGGCTGCTTGACAAGGCCATCGACCCGCAACGCCCAATTGGCAAAGCCGCTCGCCAGCTGCGCCTGGTAGGCCGGATCAGGCACGCCCAGGCTGCCGTTGGCCTTGAACACCGGGGAGATGTCCGCTTCCGCGAATTCCTTGGCGAGACTGTCACCCATCAGGAAGCGCTGGGTGCGCTGGTTGAGCCCGGTCGCACCCCCCAGTGCACCGCGAAAGCTGTCGGAGGAGTTAAGCTTGTCGCACCCGCCGAGCAGCAGGCTGCCGGCGCCCGCCGCCCCGATCCCGATAAGCCCGCGCCGTGAAACGATCATGGCAGTTCTCCCTTTTCGCGCGGCAATCGATACCAGCCGGTGATCATCGAGCGCACTTCATTGAACGGCCCGGCGAGCACCACCATGGCGATGTGGATGAAAAAGAAGCCGACCAGTCCGAAAGCGCACAAAAAGTGAAGCGAACGTGCCGATTGCCGCCCGCCGAACACATCGACCAGAAACGGCACTGCGGCATTCATCCCAGGTGACATGGTGAGGCCAGTCAGGATGATCCCGGGCAGCAGCACGAACAGCACGCCGCCGTAAGCCAGCTTTTGCAAGATATTGTATTGCAGCGCCGCCGGTCCGGTGGGGAACCGCAGCGCGGCATGCTCCTTGATATCATGCCACAGGTGGCTGGGCGCAAGTTCGGCGGCGTGCGGTGCAAGGTCGCGCTTGATATGGCCCGATACCAGCGACCACAGCAGATAGCCAAGGATCGCAAGTCCCAGCAGCCAGGCAAAGGCAAAATGCCACAGCCGCGCATCGGCCAGGCTATACTGCGTTGGAATGGTGATCCACCCGGGGAAGGGCCGGCCATGATTGACGCTGGTCAGATCGAGCCAGGCTGGATCGGGATGACCGGCCGCATTGGCCCCGTAGTGGCCCCAGTAGAGCCGCGGGTGCGCATTGAAAATCATCAGCCCGCTCATCAGCATGACCGTGACTGCAACCACGTTGGTCCAGTGCCACAGCCGCGTGACCAGACGGTGGCGGCGGACAAGATCGCCGCCGCGCAGCTCGGCCTCAGGTGCGCTTTCGGCTGCGGCTTCGTTCATCTCGGTCCCCTTTGCGGCACAGCCTAACCCTGCGTGTGGTTCGGGACAAGCAAGCGATCGGTTACAGCGCCCCGCTCAAAAAAAGCATGCTTGTTTCGAATCGGCGGCGAGTGCAGGGGCAAAGCCACAGTATCCGGAGAATTTTTGCATGCGCATGATCGATCATTTCATCGAAGGCGGAACGGCCGGCCTCGCAGCAACCCGCAAGGGCGCGGTGATGGATCCCAACAACGGCGGGCAGCAGGCCGAAGTTGTTCTGGGCAGCGCCGATGCGTTGGAACGCGCCGTTGCATCGGCCTCGGCGGCGCAGCCCGGCTGGGCTGCAATGAACCCGCAGCGCCGCGCCCGGGTGATGTTCAATTTCAAGGCGCTGATCGAGCGCGATATGGACGAGCTCGCCGCATTGCTTTCCTCCGAACACGGCAAGGTAATTGCCGACTCCAAGGGCGACATCCAGCGCGGGCTTGAAGTGGTCGAATTCTGCTGCGGGCTGCCGCACGTCCTCAAGGGTGAGTACACGCAAGGCGCCGGCCCGGGGATCGACGTCTATTCGATGCGTCAGCCGATCGGCATCGGTGCCGGTGTTACCCCGTTCAACTTCCCGGCGATGATCCCGCTGTGGATGGGATCGATGGCGATCGCAGCGGGCAATGCCTTCATCCTCAAGCCCTCCGAACGCGATCCCTCGGTCCCGGTGCGGATTGCCGAATTGTGGCTTGAAGCGGGACTGCCTGCGGGCATTTTCCAGGTGGTCCACGGCGACAAGGAAATGGTCGATCTGATCCTCGATCACCCGGCAATCGGCGCGATCAGCTTCGTCGGCTCAAGCGATATCGCGCAGTACGTCTATTCGCGCGGGGTTGCTGCGGGCAAGCGGGTGCAGGCAATGGGCGGGGCCAAGAACCACGGAATCGTGATGCCCGATGCCGATCTCGACCAGGTGGTCGGCGATCTGTGCGGTGCGGCGTTCGGCTCTGCGGGTGAACGCTGCATGGCGCTGCCGGTGGTGGTGCCGGTCGGTGAGGACACCGCAGAGCGACTGAAGGCCAAGTTGATTCCGGCGATCCACGCGCTCAAGATCGGCGTGTCGAGCGATCCCGAGGCGCAGTACGGCCCGGTGGTCACCGCGATGCACAAGGCCAATATCGAACGCTGGATCCAGACCGCGGTCGACGAAGGCAGCGAGCTGGTGGTCGATGGCCGCGGCTTCACCCTGCAGGGTCATGAGGAAGGCTACTTCCTCGGGCCGACGTTGCTCGACCGGGTCACCCCGGACATGACCAGCTACCATAACGAAATCTTTGGTCCGGTGCTGCAGATCGTGCGCGCCGCTAACTTCGAGGCGGCGCTGAGCCTCGCGAGCAAGCACCAGTACGGCAACGGCGTCGCGATCTTCACCCGCAACGGCCATGCCGCGCGCGAGTTTGCGAGCCGCGTCAACGTCGGCATGGTCGGGATCAACGTGCCGATCCCGGTGCCGGTCGCCTACCACAGCTTCGGCGGATGGAAGCGTTCGGGCTTTGGCGATACCGACCAGTACGGCATGGAAGGCCTGCGCTTCTGGACCAAGGTCAAGAAAATCACCGCCCGCTGGCCCGATGGCGGCGGCGATGGCTCGAACGCCTTCGTCATCCCCACGATGGGTTGAGCAAGGTGAAGCAGCGCGTCAGCAGCGGTTCGCCGCTCGAACCGGTGATCGGGTTCTGCCGGGCGGTCCGCACCGGCAACCAGATCATGGTCGCCGGCACCGCGCCGATCGAGACGGACGGATCGACCACTCCGGGCGATGCTGCAGCGCAGATGGAGCGATGCTGCCAGATCATCGCGCAGGCGATCGCCGATCTTGACGGATCGATCGACGACACCGTCCGCACGTGTATCTACCTGACTGACCGGGCAGATTTCGAAGCGGTGGCCCAGGTGCATGGCAAGTGGTTCGGATCGGCCCGTCCGGCCTGCACCACCCTGATCGTGACCGGGTTCATCCGCCCCGAATGGAAGGTAGAAATCGAAGCCGAGGTCATGGAGGCATAGGCTGCTGCGGCGAGTTTTGCCGCGCCGCGCGGAACGCCCCGGCCCCCTCAGCGTTGATTGGGACACGACCACCAACGTCAAGGACATACCATGCAACGCACCCTGTTGGCCGCAGCCAGCGCCGCTCTGGCGCTCAGCGCTTGTTCCAAAGGACAGGATCCGGCGGCGATCAAGACCGATCCGGCCTTGACCGAGGCCGCACGGATCGATGCTGCAGAACCTGCGAGCGAAGGTGCCGCAGAACAGGCCGAAAAGTCGATCCCGATGGCCATGCGCGGGCGCTGGGGTCTGGTTCCCGCCGATTGTACTTCGACCAAGGGTGATGCCAAGGGGCTGATGACGATCGATGCCGGTTCGATCCGGTTCTACGAATCGGTCGCCAAGCTGGCGAAGGTGGATCAGCGCAGCGAAACAGCGCTCAAGGCGGGGTATGCCTTCAGCGGCGAGGGAATGGACTGGAAGCGCGACATGACGCTGGCGCTGCAGCCCGGCGGAAAGGTGCTGATCAAGCAGGAATTCGGCGAAGGCGCGCCGGCCGGGCCGTACAAGTACGCGCATTGCGAATAGGGTTGCAGCGTTTGCACTGGCGGGCCGGTTTGGGCTAAACGCGCCGCATTCCAATATGACAGGGCCCGCAGTGACCGACCAGTTTGCGCTTACCGACGACCAGCTCGCGATCCAGGACATGGCGCGAAAGTTCACCGCCGACCGCATCACGCCGTTCGCCGCGCAGTGGGACGAGGACTGCCACTACCCGGTCGAGGTGTGGAAGGCCGCGGGCGAGCTGGGCTTCGGGGCGATCTATGTCTCCGAGGAGAATGGCGGAATTGGCCTCGGCCGATTGGAAGCCGCGCTGATCATGGAGGCGATGGCCTATGGTTGCCCCGCGACCAGCGCCTACATCTCGATCCACAACATGGCCGCGTCGATGATCGACCGCTTCGGCGGGGATGAGATCAAGGCGCGGTTCCTGCCGAAGCTGGTCTCGATGGAGCAGATCGCCAGCTATTGTCTGACTGAGCCGGGTTCGGGCTCGGACGCGGCGGCGCTCAAGACAGCTGCACGGCTGGACGGCGATCACTACGTTTTGAACGGCACCAAACAGTTCATTTCGGGCGCGGGCTACAACGACATCTACGTCTGCATGGTCCGCACCAGCGATGAGAAATCGAAGGGCATCTCGTGCCTGGTGGTTGAAAAGGGCACACCCGGGCTGTCGTTCGGCACACCCGAAAAGAAGCTCGGCTGGAACGCCAGCCCGACCGCGCAAGTGGTGTTCGAGGATTGCCGGGTGCCCGTCGCCAATCGCGTCGGCGCTGAGGGAGCGGGCTTCAGCTTTGCCATGGCCGGGCTCGACGGCGGGCGGCTCAACATCGGCGCTTGCTCCTTGGGCGGAGCGCAGCGCTGTCTTGATGAGGCGATCAAGTACACCAAGGAGCGCCAGCAGTTCGGCCAACCCATTGCGGACTTCCAGAACACCCAGTTCATGCTCGCCGACATGGCGACAGATGTCGAAGCGGCGCGTGCGCTGCTTTACCTCGCCGCCGCCAAGGTCAATGCGAATGCGCCCGACAAGAGTCGCTTTTCGGCGATGGCCAAGCGGCTCGCCACCGACAGCGGCAGTGAGGTGGTCAACCAGGCGCTGCAATTGTTCGGCGGTTATGGCTATCTCAAGGATTACCCGATCGAACGCTTCTGGCGCGATCTGCGCGTCCATTCGATCCTTGAAGGGACCAACCAGGTGATGCGGATGATCGTCGGCCGGGATTTGCTGCGCCAATGATGGGGCTTGTCAAAATCCTCCCCCGCTGGGGGAGGTGCCCCGCAGGGGCGGAGGGGGCACGTTGCGCACCCGCACTTGCCCCCTCCGTCAGCGCTGCGCGCTGCCACCTCCCCCAATGGGGGAGGATTTAGTGGAAGACGTACTTGTATCCCGCGAAGGCTCGGCGGGGTTCCTCTCGCTCAATCGGCCCGCAGCGCTGCACGCGCTGACGCTGCCGATGTGCCATGAAATGAGCTCGGCGCTGCGCGAATGGCAGGACGATGTTGGCGTCGAAAGCGTGATCATCGATCATGGCGAGGGACGCGGGTTCTGTGCCGGCGGCGATATCGCATTCCTGCGCAATTCGGCGTTGAACGATGGCGGGGTGTCGGGGCGCAAATTCTTTCACGACGAATATCAGCTCAACCACCAGATCTTCACGTATCCCAAGCCGGTGGTGGCGTTCATGGACGGGATCACGATGGGCGGCGGGGTTGGCATTTCGCAGCCCGCGCGGTTCCGCGTCGCGACCGAGAACACCCGGCTCGCCATGCCCGAAACCGGGATCGGACTGTTCCCTGACGTGGGCGGCGGCTGGTATCTTTCGCGCCTGCCCGGACGGATCGGGCAATTCCTGGCGCTGACCGGCGCGCGGCTCGACGGGGCCGAGTGCAAGTGGGTCGGCCTCGCCACACATTACCTGCCGCATGACGCGCTGAGCGAGGCCAAGGCGCGGATCGCCGCCGGGCACGAGCCGGGCGGGGTGTTGTCAGCGCTGGCGGTCACGCCGCCGGTGGCGCGGATCGAGGCCAATGCGGCGCTGATCGCGAAGCATTTTGTCTCGGACCGCTACGAAGACATCATCGCCAGCCTCGAAGCAGACGGCAGCGACTGGGCAGCCAAAGAACTGGCTACGCTGCGCACCAAGAGCCCCCAGACCTGCAAGGTTGCGCTGCGGCAACTTGCGGAGAGCGCGAAGCTCACCGACTTCGCTGACCACATGGTCATGGAATACCGCATCGCCAGCCGCGTCCTCACCCGCCCCGATTTCGCCGAGGGTGTGCGCGCAGTGATCGTCGACAAGGATGGCGCGCCCAAGTGGGACCCTGCGACCCCGGAACAGGTCAGCGACGATCTGATCGACAGCATTTTTGCGCCCCTGCCGGCGGATGAAGAATGGAAGCCTTTATGACTTACGAAACGATCGTCACCGAAACGCGCGGGGCGGTGACGCTGATCACGGTCAATCGTCCGGCCTCGCTCAACGCGCTCAACGCCGCCGTGCTTGAAGACCTGATCGCCGCCTTCGCCGCGTTCGAAGCCGACCCCGACCAGCGCTGCGCGGTGCTCACCGGCGCTGGCGAGAAGGCCTTTGCTGCGGGCGCCGACATCAAGGAAATGGGCGACAAACCGGCCGCCGATTTCTTCGCCGAAGACTTTTTCAGTCGCTGGACCAGCCACGTGGTCAAGGCCACCCGCAAGCCGTGGATCGCCGCCGTCAATGGCTTCGCGCTGGGCGGCGGGTGCGAACTCGCCATGATGGCGGACTTCATCATCGCGTCTGAGACTGCCCGGTTCGGCCAGCCTGAAATCAAGCTCGGCGTCGGGCCCGGCATGGGCGGATCGCAGCGGCTCACGCGGGCCGTTGGCAAGGCCAAGGCGATGGAAATGTGCCTGACCGGACGCATGATGGGGGCCGAGGAAGCCGAACGCTCGGGCCTTGTCGCGCGGGTCGTCCCGCTCGCGTCGCTGGTCGAGGAAGCGATCAAGACCGCCACAGAAATCGCCGCGATGCCTCCTTTGGCGGCAATCGCCAATAAGGAAATGGTCAACGCCGCGTTCGAAACCACTCTCGATCAAGGCCTGCTGATGGAGCGCCGGATCTTCCAGGTCCTCACCGCAACCGAAGACAAGACCGAAGGCATGGCCGCGTTCATCGAGAAACGTCCGGGCGTGTGGAAGGGTAAGTGACATGAAAATCGCCTTCATCGGTCTGGGCAACATGGGCGGCGGGATGGCCGCGAACCTGGTCAAGGCCGGGCATGAGGTGCGTGCCTTCGACCTTTCCGCAGAGGCAACGAGCCGCGCGCAAGGCAACGGCTGTAGCGTCATACTGACCGTGCGCGAAGCGGTGCAGGGCGTCGACGCGGTTGTCTCGATGCTGCCCAACGGGGCGATCGTGGAGAGCGTCTACACCACTGACGTGATCGGCCACGCATTCACCACCGCGCTGTTGCTCGATTGCTCGACCATTGACGTCGCCACAGCGCGCAAGGTTGAGGATGCGGCGCGGGCAGCGGGCTACGAAATGGTCGATGCCCCGGTCTCGGGCGGGATCGCTGCGGCCAATGACGGTACGCTGACCTTCATGGTCGGCGGCAGCGACGCGGCGTTTGCCAAGGCCGAACCGATCCTCGCCGCGATGGGCAAGGCGGTGATCCATGCCGGGGACAGCGGAGCGGGCCAAGCCGCTAAGATCTGCAACAACATGATCCTGGGCGCGACCATGATCGCGACTTGCGAAGCTTTCGCCATGGCCCAGAAACTGGGGCTCAATCTGCAGACCTTCTACGACATTTCGAGCAAGGCCTCGGGCCAGTCGTGGTCGATGACTTCGTATTGCCCGGTCCCCGGCGTCGGCCCGCAGTCGCCGGCCGACAACGACTATCAGGGCGGGTTCGCCGCCGCGCTGATGCTCAAGGACCTCAAGCTGGCAATGGAAGCCGCCGCCAGCGTCGGGGCGAAGACCCCGATGGGCCAACGCGCCGAGGAGCTTTACGCCGCGTTTACCGCGGCGGGCAGCGGCGGCAGCGACTTTTCGGGGATCATCAAGACGCTCTAAGTCGCCAAGCGCGGGGGGGCTGGCTATTGGGGGCAAATGGCCCGCCCCCATCACCACCTGATGCCGTTCATTGCGGTTGCCGCCGGGATCGCCTCGTTCAGCGTGATGGACGGACTGATGAAAGGGGCGAGCCTGGCGGTGGGCGCCTATAACGCGATGCTGTGGCGCTCGCTCGCCAGCGCGCTGGTCATGCTGCCGTTGTGGAAGTTCAGCGGCGGGGTCTGGCCGCAGGGCAAGGTGCTGCGGCTCCATGCGGTGCGCGGGCTCAATTCATCCCTGATGGCGACGGCGTTCTTCTGGGGGCTCAAGTATCTGCCGCTCGCCGAGGGCATGGCGATCAGCTTCATCGCGCCGCTGATCGCGCTGTACCTGGCCGCAGTGCTGCTCGGCGAAAGCGTCGGCAGGCGGGCGGTGTTTGCGTCCTTGCTCGGCCTCGCCGGAGTGGTGGTGATCGCCGGAGCGCGGATGAGCGGCGATGGCTACAGCCACGATGCCGCGCTTGGGATCGCCGCGATCCTGACCTCGGCGGTGCTCTATGCGTGGAACCTTATCCTCCAGCGCCAGCAGGCGCAGCTGGCCCCGCCGCGCGAAGTGGCGGCGTTCCAGGCAGTATTTACCGCGCTGTTCCTGGGCCTGCTGTCGCCGTGGCTGGCGCAAGTCCCGCCGAGCGGAGTGTGGTTCAACCTCGGCGGCTCGGCGGTGCTGGCGACCGTCTCGCTGATGCTGATTTCGTGGGGCTACGCCCGCGCGGAAACGCAGGTCCTGCTCCCGCTCGAATACTCGGCGTTTATCTGGGCCGCGATCATGGGCTGGCTGATGTTCGGCGAGACCCTGACCGCGCCCACGGTGGCCGGCGCAGCGCTGATCGTGGTCGGCTGCTGGATCGCCACGCGCTCCGGGCAAAAGGCCCACATCGAGCAAACCGCGCTG
>JANXUP010000188.1 GCA_025356175.1 Sphingomonadaceae bacterium
CAACGCCACCTCGGGCGTGGTCAACTTCCGCACCGCGAAGCCCAAGCTCGGCCAGACCGAAGCCAGCGTCGAAGCGGAATATGGCAATTACAACGGCGTCAAGACCAAGGGCATGCTCAACGTGCCGATCGGCGATTTTGCCGCGGTCCGCGTTGCCGGGTTCTACCTGAACCGCGATGGCTACACGACGAACACCTTCAACAACACCAAGATTGACGACCGCGATATGTACGGCGTGCGTGGATCGGTCCGGATCCAGCCTACGTCGGGCACGACGATCGATTTCATGGGGCAGTACTTCCGTGAAAAAGACAGCCGCATGCGCATCCAGAAGCAGCTCTGCCAGCGCGACCCGACCGGCGTTCTGGGCTGCCTTAACGGCACGCGCGGTTTCGAGACCACCAACGCCAACACCAGTTTCGTCGGCGTGCTGACCTCGAAAGAATTCCTGGCAACCCAGGGCATTCCGGGCAGCTTTGCGCTGGGCAGCCTCTACGGTCCGACCAGCACTCCGGGGGCACCGACCTTCGGCGTCGATCCGTACACCGGAGTGGTGAACCCGTCCGACTACCGGACAGTCACCACTGACACTCAGCCGTCTTACTACACGCGCGAGACCATTCTGCAGGCCTCGATCGATCAGGAAATGGGTGGCGGTCTCGACCTTAAGGTCAGCGGCAACTTCCAGAACGTGGCGATCGATTCTGGGCAGGATTACAACAACTCGGTCCAGAACCGGGCCTTGTTCACGCCTGCGTTGACCGCACTCAACAGCGTCGCCGTCACTGGTATCGGCTTGCCCGGCTCGGCTGCGTACTTTGCGCCGCTGGCCGCAGCGCTGACCCCCGGTGGGGCAACCGGCGTGCTGTGTACTTCGACGGCAGAGGAAACCGGGACCGGCGCGTTCGGCGGTCACAAGGTCTGCTCGGCCACTCCGCAGGATTTCGACCGTTCGAACTCCTACAACACCAGCTGGTCGGCAGAAGCGATTCTGTCATCGAAGTGGGATGGTCCGTTCAACATCCTGCTTGGCGGCATTTACAGCAAGTTGCATCTGACCGAGAGCAGTTATTACGTTGATTCGTTCGGGATTGACTACATCACCGGTCTGCTGGGTTCGTTCACCGGCGTTGGCAGCTACAATCCGATCACCAACACCTATGCGCTGCCGCCTGCATATCTCGGCACGCCGACCTATCGCAACAACACCGATGAACTGCGGATCAAGTCCTACGGGCTGTTCGGTGAAGCGTACTTCAAGTTCGCGGACAGCGTGAAGCTGACCGTGGGCCTGCGCTACAATCACGACGAGAAGACGGTCTCGGCTCGAACCACACTGGCCAGCTTCCTGGTTCCCTATGGTTCGACCAATGCCTACAGCTCGCCGTTCATTGGCGCCTACGATGCTGACCCCAGCATTGCGGGCAACCAGCTGTTCGCCAATGCCAGCGTCAGCTTCGGCAAGTTCACCGGCCGGGCGGTGCTCGACTGGCAGATCACGCGCAACAACCTGCTCTACGTCTCGTACTCACGCGGGTACAAGTCGGGCGGGATCAACCCGCCGCTGTCGCCGGTGGCGGCAGTGCCGACAACCTTCAATCCGGAATTCGTCAACGCCTACGAAATCGGATCGAAGAATACCTTTGCCAATGGCAAGATGACACTAAACCTCACCGGCTTCTTCTATGATTACAAAGGCCTGCAGCTGTCGCGCATCGTTTCGCGCACTTCGGTCAACGATAACGTCAACGCGCAGATCTATGGTCTTGAAGCTGAAATGGTGCTGCGTCCGATCCCCGAATTCACCATCAACATGAACGCGAGCTATCTGCACAGCAAGGTGACCAGCACTACCAACCCGCTGGCCAACCCGCGTGACTTTGGTGGTGGCCGTTCGGATGCGGTGATCATCAAGGACATCACCAACGGTGCGAACTGCGCCGTGGCTTCGAGGTCCGGCAACATTGCCGGGGTCAATGCCTTCGTCGGTGGTACCAATGCGTTGATTAACGCCGGGGTAGTTCCGGGGTTGAAGCCAGGGGCAAACTTGCAGACTAAGACCTACACGTTCCCAGCTAATGGCGGAATTGCTTCGACCGGCGCATTCGGCGTCTGCGGGGCACTCCAAGCTGCTGCGGCCGGGTCGTTCAATAACGTCCTGCTTGGGCCACTTTCCCTCGACCCGAATTCGGCTGCGATTGGCGGTATCCAGTACTTCTCGGCAGGTATCCCGACCAGCATCGTCGGCAACAAGCTGCCGGGCGCGCCTGACTACAAGTTCTCGGCCGGCATGCAGTACGCTGCTCCGATCGGTGACCTGACGCTGACCCCGCGTGTCGACTACATCTACACCGGTAAGTCACAGGGCAGCGTGTTCAACAGCGCGGTCAACCAGGTGCCGGCGTTCAGCCAGATCAATGCTCAGATCCAGCTGGATGGTGCCGACAAGAAGTGGTTCGTGCGTGGCTGGATCCAGAACCTGTCCAACAACACGGCGATTACCGGCCTCTATGTGACCGACCAGTCGTCGGGTCTCTACAGCAACGTCTTCACCCTCGAACCGCGCCGTTATGGCGTGACCGCGGGTCTGAAGTTCTAAGCAATCCTGGGAGGGATGCTTGATTGGGGCCCCGGGAGCGATCCCGGGGCCCTTTTTCGTGTGCGGCGGCGATGGCAAATATCGGCTTTCAAGAGCTGCGTTTTGTCGCTGCAAGCCAGCAGAACGTCCTGTCGCTGCTGCGTTAAGCAACCCCCCGCCTGACTTAGGTTAGGCACTGGCCCGGCGGTCTCCCTTTACCGCTGGGCCTTTTTTTGCGTACTCGACAGCCCCGCATCAGCGCTGCATCATGGCCCCGATGCGCAACGCCGATGCCGCCTTGATACTTGCCCTGGTGTTTGCCGCCCCGGCCACCGCACAACCCGGCGCTCAACCGGGTGCCTTGCCAGCGGGTGTATCTCCGGCGGCCAGCCTGCAGGTCAGCGATACCGTGCACTGCGCTTACGACCAGATGTCGACCGAAGACCGCGAAATGGCGCTGCTGCTGCTCGAGCGTGAAGTTGGTTCAAGCAGCAAGACCCATGAAAATTCGCCCAACCTCAAGGTGATCGATCGCCTGGTCGATGCGGCGCGGGATAAGTGTGCTGCGCCCTATGCCTGGACGGGCGGGCGTTCCGAAGCGGCGGTGGCCTTTGCGATGAGCGAGCTGATGAGCGAAGGCGTGGCCCAGGCGCTTGAGGCCAAGGGCCATTCGATCGCCCCGATCGAAGAATTTTTCACCGCGCGCCGCGGCGATCTGGCCGGGATCAGCGAAGTTACCGGGGCGAATTCCGAAGCATTCCGGACGTACCTGATCACGCGCGGGTGGGAAAAGAGCGAGAGCTCATCG
>JANXUP010000189.1 GCA_025356175.1 Sphingomonadaceae bacterium
GGCAGTGTCGCCGGGGTCAACGCCTTCGTCGGTGCGATCAACGGTGCCATCAATGCCGGCATTGCTGATCCGCTTTACACCGGCGCAACGCTGGGAACCGGCGGTACGGTTGGCCACTTCAAGCCGTTCGTCATCAACCCGGGTGCCAATCTGCAGACCACCACGTACAACTTCGGTGCGAACAGTGGCATTGCCTCGACCGGGGCATTCGGCATCTGCGCCGTCCTTGGTGCGCAGGCATCGGCAATTGGCGGGGCCTTCGGTGGTATCCAGTACTTCGCTGCTGGTATTCCGACCAGCATCATCGGCAACAAGCTGCCGGGCGCGCCTGACTACAAGTTCTCGGCCGGCATGCAGTACGCTGCTCCGATCGGTGACCTGACGCTGACCCCGCGTGTCGACTACATCTACACCGGCAAGTCGCAGGGCAGCGTGTTCAACAGCGCGGTCAACCAGGTGCCGGCATTCAGCCAGATCAATGCCCAAATCCAGCTGGATGGTGCCGACAAGAAGTGGTTCGTGCGTGGTTGGATCCAGAACCTGTCCAACAACACGGCGATTACCGGTCTCTATGTGACCGACCAGTCGTCGGGTCTCTACACCAACGTCTTCACCCTCGAACCGCGCCGTTACGGCGTGACCGCGGGTCTGAAGTTCTAAGCAATCCTGGGAGGGATGCTTGATTGGGGCCCCGGGAGCGATCCCGGGGCCCCTTTTCGTTGAGCGAACTTGAAGCCTGAATTCCGCCCCCACTTCCGTTCGTCCTGAGGAGCCGCTCCGCGGCGTCTCGAAAGACTACACGCAGCGCATGGTGGTTAGAGACGGGGCAGAGCCTCTCCTCACCACGAACGGATCTGAACTCTGAAAGTCTCCCTCATCCCACCAGCGATGCCTCGATCGCGATGCGGATGGCTTCGGAGGTGTGGCTCGCGCCCATCTTGTTGAGCATGTTGGCGCGGTGAATCTCAACGGTGCGCGGGCTGATCTCGAGCCGCTCGCCAATGCGGCGGTTGGACAGCCCGTCGGCCACACCCGTCAGCACCTCGCGTTCGCGCCGGGTCAGCTTCTGCACCCGGCTGCGCGCCATCGCTTCGCGCAGCTTGGCGCTACCGATGCCCGAACCACCGATTTCGGCGATCGCCAGCGCCTGACGCACCTCGGCCTCGCCAAACGGCCAATCGAGGTAATCGAGCGCACCGGCGAGCACCGCGCGCACCACCCGCGGGATTGACGGCGCTTCGGCGTAGGCGACCACCGGCAGCCAGCGCCCGCCTTCGCTCATCGCTGCGAACAGATCGTGCAGCACATCGTCCTCGTCACCGACCAGGATCAGCTCGCCCTGCGGCCAGCGCCGGCTCATCTCCTCGATGCTTTCGAATGGCTCGACATGCACGTCGGTCCCGGCAAGGCTATGCGATATCGCCGCCCGGCGCCGAAAGTTACTGTCGATCAATACGATAGAATGCCCCGTCATCGTCCAAAACCCCTAGTAAATAACGCCTAAGGGTTATCGCGGGCTGCAGCGGCAGGCGCGCCGGGATGGCTCGATTTCGACCTGATAGGCTGCGGGCAAGTACCTATTTCCAGCGTTATGCATGTGCATTTCCGTCACCGAATTCTCCCCGAATCGGATGTATTCACCGATCATGCTGCAGCCAAAGCTCCGGCAACTTCGGCAAAATCGCTGCGCAGCGCGGCGATTGCGGCCGTGCGGAACTCCAGCACGCAATCGAGCAGCGTGCGCCGGGCCGCTGCGTAATAGTGGCCAAGCGAGGCGGCCATGCTGCTTCCCGGATCGATGCCGAGCTGGAGCGCGGTCACTGCCGCCAAGGCCGAGGTCAGCCCGGCGCTGCGCCGCTGATTGTCGCCCGCACGGTCGGCGCTGAGTGCCGCCGCCAGTCCCCGGTCGAACTGTTCGAAGCAGACCAGTACCAGCCCGGCTGGATCGGTGCCGTTGACCCGCGCATCGAATTCCACGCGGCGGTAGGCTTCCTGAGGGGAGCGGAGCGGGTGCATCAGTTGCTCTTCGCGTTCCACGCAGAGATCTGGTTCTGCAGGAACGACAGCGTCGCGCGCGAATTGCCCATGCGCGTATCGGTCCCCGCAAACCGCGTCACCAGCTGGCTGCGCAGCTTTTCCTGCGCAGCGGCAAGGCCGGTCTTTTCGGTGGCCAGCTTGGTCTTCTGGTCGGCCAGCCGCCGCAGTGATCCCGCCAGGGTGCCGGGATCGGTCGGCGAAGCCACCGCGCGCCCCACCTTGTCGAGCGTCGCATAGACCCCGTAAATGCCATTGGTGAGCATCGCCGAAACGCCGACGGGCGAGGCCTTGCTGGTCGCCGCCAGCCGTGCCGTATCGATCCGGAAGGTGCCGTCGCGATTGGTGGCGAGGCCAAGGTCGGCCAGCGTGCGGGGCTCGTCGGCGGCCGCATTGGGCATCACGATGGTGCCGGCCAGGGCCGACATCGTGCGGCGCAGCGCCCGCGCCCCGCTATCGCGCGACAGGTCACCGCTCGCTGGGCTCGTATCCTTGCCAAGCTCGGCAGCGAATTCGTTGAGCGCCGCAGTGAGGTCCGTCATGAAAGTGCTGACCGCGCTGGCGGGATCGCTGAACCGCACCGTCGTGGCTGCGCCGGGGTTGGTGCCGGTCAGCGTCAGGTTCAGCCCTGGGACCGGATCGGTGATCGTGTTCGACGCGCTCGACATCGCCAGACCGTCGAGTTTGAACTGGGCACTGGCCGCGCTGGCAAGCTGGCGGTCGGGCGCGGCCGGGGTCCAGGCCAATGCGGCGAGGCCTTCCTCGCCCGGGGTTTCGGCTGCGTCGAGCATGAAAGCGTTGCTTGCGCCGCTGGCACCCTTGAGCATCAGGTGCGCGCCATCGTTGCCGTTCAGCACATAGGCCGAAACACCGCTGTTCGCGCCGTTGATCGCTGCGGCGACCTGCGCCAGCGTGCTGCCCGAGGGGATGGTGATGGTTGCCGCTGCATGGGCCGGGTCTTCGGTGAAGGCGCCGCCCGAAACAGTGCCGAAGCGCAAAGTCAGGCTGCCTGCGCCGACCACCGCGCTGGCCGCAGCCAGCGGCGGGCTCTTGATCACCTGCGCGGCGGCGAGCCCGGCTACTTCGAGCGAATAACTCCCGCTGCCGTTCTGCGTGCCGCGGCTGACGCTCGCGACCGCACCGTTGGCGATCTGCGGCTGGACCGACAGGTCGCCGGTGCGGACCCGGTCGGCCACACCGCTGACGATCTGGACGAACTGGCTTTTGAGCGTCCCGGCGGCGGAGAGTTGGCGGTCGACTGTGTCCGATTGCGCCGTGTTGCGGTCAATCCGCGCGGCGAACTGGGCGGTGGCGAGGTTCGTCGCCAGCGCGGTCATGTCGATGCCGCTGCCTCCGTCAAGTGAGGAGACGATTCCGCTGGTGACCGAACTTGTTGTCATGATCCGTAGAACGACGGAGGCGCCAACCGTTTAAGCCGCTTCAAGTCGCCCTTCGGGATCGAACCGCAGCGTGACCGGCACGTCGATTGCAGGCCGCACCGGGTGCTCGCCCCGGCGCAACGAGAAGACGAAGGCGAGCACTGCAGCCACCGCAGCATAAAGCTCTTCGCGGATCACCTGGTTCTCGCGCGTGGTGAAGTAGACCGACCGCGCCAGCGCCGGGTATTCGAGCGTGGGCACCTGCAGTTCGGCAGCGAGCTGCTTCATCGCCAAAGCTTTGTCGCCGCGGCCCTTGGCGAGGACGATCGGGGCCCCGGCTTTCAATGGATCATAGGCCATGGCCACCGCGAAATGGGTGGGGTTGGTCAGCACGAACTGGGCTTGGCTCATCGCCTTGGCGACCGCGCCGGTGGCGTATTGCCGGGCGCGTTGGCGCTGGGCGGCCTTGCGTTCGGGCGAGCCATCGCTTTCCTTGTGCTCGTCGCGCATTTCTTGGCTGCTCATGCGCAGGCGGCGCGTGCGGCGGAGCCACTGGATCGGCCAGTCGAACATGGCGATGGCTAGCAGTCCGACCGCGAGCAGCAGCAGCAACCCGGTCAGCGCCTGCCATGCTTCTGTGAGCGCAGCACCCAGCTCAGCGCGCCGTCCGATCGAAAGCAGCGCCGGCACATGCCCGCGCGCCCAGACGAAGGCGAGGGTGCCAAGCACCAGCACCTTGGCCATGCCCTTGCCCGCCTCGATCCAGCCGGCCGCGCCGAACATCCGGGTGAGGCCGCTCATGGGGTTGAGCCGCGAGGCTTTGGGCAAGGCATTTGCCCCCACCCAGCGGCCGTGGCTGGGCCCAAGCTGGATCGCCAGCACCGCCACCATGACCGATCCGGCGAGCAGCACCAGCGGCGGCATCACGCCCCCGGCGAGCGCGGTGATGGCGCTGCCAGGATCGAACGCCTCGATTGCGCTGCGGTCCCAGCTCAGGCCCTGGCGCGCGCCCTTAACCAGCGCGGCAAACAGCCACGGTCCGGCGAACTTGAGCCAAGCCGTGCCGACCAGCATGGCAACTGCAGTCGCCATGTCGCGCGAACGCAGCACATCGCCGTTCTTCGCGGCGTCGCTTTTGCGCTTTTCGGTTGGGGCGAGGGTCTTCTCCCCGCTCATCGTGTCAGCAGCCCGGCGCTGTGTTCAATCGCTTCCTCGGACAGCGAGGAGAACTGGTCGGCGGTCAACGGCGCCGCGGCGATCAGCGCCGCGAGGCCCGCGAGCACCCCGGCCGGCAGCCCGAGCGCGAACAGGTTAAGCGACGGGGCCGAGCGGCTCAGCACCCCGGCGGCAAGCTGGACCAGCAGCAGCAGCAGGGTCACCGGCAGCGCGATGATCAGCCCGGCGATGAACATCTGGCTGGCCAGCGCGGCAACCTGCTGCAGTGCGCCCACGCCTAGCCAGCCGCTCCCCGGGGGCAGCAGGCGGTAGCTTTCAACCACCAGCCGCAGCCAGGTGAGGTGCGCGCCCATGCCCAGAAACACGATCGTCAGAATGACGGTGAAATATTGGCCGAGCACCGGCGAATGGGTGCCGCTGACCGGATCGACGGAACTGGCGATGCTCAACCCCATCGCGCCGCCGATCTGCTCGGCCGCGATCACCGGCGCGGCGAACGACAGTTGCAGCACGAAGCCGAGCGTGACGCCGATCAGTGCTTCGTTGAAGATCACCAGCAGGCCCGGCAGGCTGAACAGCGCGGGCGGCACGGTAATCGGCACCCAGGCGCAGACCAGCACTGCCACCGCGCCGCTGATCGCGATGCGCAGCTGCACCGGCACCGCCGCCGCGCTGAAGAACGGCGCGGCCATCAGCGCCGCGCCCACGCGCATCATCACGAAGACCAGCCGCCACAGCTCGCCCTCGACCGCGCCGAACCCGAAGCTGAGGCCGTTCACCGGGTGATCCCGGCGATCTGGCCGAAGATCTCGGTCATGAAATCGCCGATCAGGGTGATCATCGAGGCGCCCAGCACGACCAGCACCAAGGCGATCACCGCCAGCTTGGGGACGAAGGTCAGGGTCTGTTCGTTGACCGAAGTCGCTGCTTGGATGATCCCGACGACCAGGCCGACGACAAGGCTGGCAAGCAGCACTGGCGCGGCGACCAGCGCGGTAACCCACAACATCCGGTCGGCGAGGGAAAGGAGGGCGGTGTCATCCATCACCCAAAACTCGCGGCCAGGCTGCCCATCAGCATCGCCCAGCCATCGACCAGCACGAACAGCAACAGCTTGAACGGCAGCGACACAATCGTCGGGCTCATCATCATCATGCCCAAACTCATCAGCACCGAGGAAACGACGAGGTCGATCACCAGGAACGGCAGGTACAGCATGAACCCGATCTGGAACGCGGTCTTGAGCTCGCTGGTGACGAAGGCCGGGAGCAGGATCGAGAACGGCACGTCGTCGGCCTTGGCGAACTGCGGGGCCTTGGCCATCTCGGCGAACATCGACAGGTCCTTTTGCCGGGTCTGGCGGATCATGAACGAATGGAACGCTGCGCCGCCCGCGCTGAACGCTTGTTCCGCGTTGATCGTGCCCGCGGCATAAGGCGCGATCGCCTCGGCGTTGAGCCGGTCGAGCGTTGGGGCCATGACGAACAGCGAAAGGAACAGCGACAGTCCGATCAGCACCTGGTTGGGCGGGCTCTGCTGCAGGCCGAGCGCCTGGCGCAGGATCGACAGCACCACCAGAATGCGGGTGAAGCTGGTCATCATCAGCAGCAGGCCGGGCAGCAGCGTGAGCAGCCCCATGACCAGCAGCAATTGCAGCGACAGCGACAGTCCCGGTCCCTGGCCCGGTGATGCGGCACCCAGCGCCCGGTCAAGCGCACCGGGGATGGCGCTCTGGGCGTGGGCGCCAGCAGACAGGGTCAAGCTCGCTAACGTCATGACCATGGCGGCGAGGCGTTTCACTCACCCATCTCCCGCGCCGGAGCCTCAGCCAGCCGGGTCAGCCCGGTGCGCGACGCCGAAACCAAAATCTCGCGACCGCGAAACTCGATCACCGCCAACTTGAGCGTGGGTGAAAGCATCGTCGTCTCGATAATCCGCACCGACTTGGTGGCACTTTGCGAGCCGCCGAGCTTGGCCTGCATGTGCTGGGCGAGCTTGAGGCTGCCCCAGGCGATCCCGCCGATGAGCGGCAGCAGGATGAGCAGTTTGAGCAGGTACCAGATCATGTTTCCGATCCCCCGCTGGCAGGAGCGCCGCCAAGCATCTCGACAATCTTGAGCCCGAAGCGATTGCCCTGCGCGACCACTTCGCCGCGCGCGATCAGCGTGCCGTTGACGTGAACGTCAAGCAGCTCGTCGGTCAGCCGATCGAGCATTACGACGCTGTCTTCGGCCAGTGCCAGCACGTCTTTGAGTGGCAGCTGGGTGCGGCCGAGCTCGACCGAGAGGCGGACGTCGACCGCTTTGATCAGATCGAACCCGCGGGTGTGAATGGTCATTGTTGGTCCCCTGTGAAAGTTTAGCCGGCGAGCTGCGTCAGGCGCAGCGCAATCCGGTCGTCCTGCGCGCCAACGATGCCGTGCGCGATGATCTTGCCGCCAATCATGAGCGGTACCGAGCGCGCCACCGCAACCGGCAGCACCATGCCCGGCTCGAGCGCGGCCAGCGCAGCGAGCGAGACCGGCATGTCAACCAGCGTGGCGGTGAGCTCAAGCCGCAGCGCGGCAAACGGCGCGGCGGCAGGATCGGCGCTGCCATTGCGGCGCGGCGCGGCTGCGGGCCCATCGCCCAGCGCGGCGAGTAGTTTGGGCAGCGTGGTGAGCGGCAAGGCCAGCATCAGAAGCCATGGGGCCTTGGATCCTTCCATCACTTCGATGGGCAGCACCGCCAGCTTGGCCCCGGCCGGGAACGGCGCGAATTCGGTGAGACTGGTCGAGCGCTTGAGCGCTTCGGCCGCGCCGTTGCCCAGCGCTTCGGTCAGGCATTCGGCCAGTGTGGTTTCGAGCCGCTGGACGAGCAGCTCGGCGGACAGCGGAAACGCCTCGGGCAGCGGCCCGTGGTGTTCGCCGCTACCGCCATAGGCCCGGTCGACCAGCCGCAAGATGGCCGTCCCGGCGATCGAGCCGAGCAGGCTGACCCCCGGAATTCCGAGCGCGTAAAGCGTGTTCGCGGCCAGCGGCCCGACTTGCTGAACCAGCTCGCCTTCGCTTTGCTCAAGCGGCACCAGCGCGGTCACCGCCGGGGCTTCGCCGCCGATCAGGCGGGTCAGCGCAGCGGCAACCAGCGGCGCGATGCGTGCGCCGAGCTTGGCCAGCGCGGCGATCTGGTCGCCCGATTCGGGCGCACGGCGCACCAATTCGGCGCAGTGCTGCGCGGCGGCCCGTTCGGCAATGAAGCGGTGCTCGGTGTTCACTGGACCAGGAAGCTCTTGAAATAGACCCGGTCGACCCCGCCGAAGCCTTCGGTCTGCATGAGCACCTTGTTGATCGCTTGAGTCAGG
The DNA here is from genome assembly GCA_025356175.1 of Sphingomonadaceae bacterium. Classification (GTDB taxonomy): domain Bacteria; phylum Pseudomonadota; class Alphaproteobacteria; order Sphingomonadales; family Sphingomonadaceae; genus Novosphingobium. Next base: position 7,929 of record JANXUP010000189.1, read on the forward strand.
TGCAGCTGCAGATGTTCCTTGCCCGCCGGGGTATAGGCGTCCTCTTCGGGGGTATCGGCGAGCACGATCAGCACTTCGCTGCGGATCGCCAGCTCGTGCTTCTTGAGCCACATCAGCACGCGGCCATCGCGGCGGGTCGAACAGGCCAGACTGACCTGCATCAGCGCGCTCGAATTCTTGAGGTTCGAGGTGAAGTCCTCGGTGAAGCGGAAGTACGAAGTGCGGTATTCGCTGCCGCCGTCGCCGTCGACTTCCCCCGCCGCGTCACCGCCTTCGCCGCCCTCGGCCTTGGGCGCGTAAGGATCTTCCTCGCCCTTTTTGACCAGCTTGGGCTCGTCGCGGTGCTTGGCTGCGGCCTTGTCTTCCTTGCCGGAAAAGACGAAAGCATAGGTCCCGCCAGCGCTACCGCCGATCAGCGCCAGCGCGCCGATCAGCTTGATCAACAAGCCCTTCTTGCTCTTCTTGCCCGATTCCTTGGGCACTGTTTCGTCATCGCTCATTGTCATGCTCCGTGTGGATCTGGGGGTCAGGCAAAGACGCCGCTGCGCCGGGTGCCAGCCTGCGGTGCGTTGCGCGCGCCGTGATTGAAGTGCTGCGCGGTCTCGCCCCGGCGCTCGCCTTGCTGGCCGCGCGGTTGGCCGCCTAAGGAACCGGCATTGCTGGCGGGCCCGTCACGCTGCGGTGCGCCGTGGCCCGTTTCGCTGCTGGGCGGGGCTGCGGTGGTGAGGGGCACGATGACCGGCGGTGCCGCAGCGGCGGCGCGGGCGAATTCAGGATCGGCGCTGCTCAGCGACACGGCCAGGCCGCGTTCCTCGTGGCGAAAGCGCAGTTCGACCGGGCCGAACTCGGCATGCGGCACGGTCAGCGTTGCGGCGTGCGGCTGCACCGCCTCGCGCGCGGCGACCAGCCGGTCGACCAGCGCGCCAAAGTCGTGCGGGCGCAGGGCTTCGCCCGCAGGTGTGACCGTTTGGATGAATACAGCGTCGGACTGCGTTGGGGGCTGCTCAGCGGAAAGGGTCGGAGCGGCGACGAACGCCGCTTCGGACGTGCTCGCGCGGCGGAGCGCCGGGCGGGTCTCGGTCGGGCGCTCGACCGGCGGTGCGCCGGGCGGCGCAATCTCGACCCGCAAAAGCGGCGCGGATGCAGGGCGGGCTTCGATCGAAGCCGGGGCGGGCGCTTGCGGCGCGGCAACGGGCGCGGCAACGGGCGCGGCCACAGGCGCGCTGCGCCGGAATGCAGCCTGCGGTGCAGCCTCGCCCAAGGCCTGCTCGGCTGGTTCGGCGCGGGTGGGAACTACACGCGGCGTCGGCGAGCCGCGCGGTGGCTCGGCCTCGGTGAGCGGAGCCAGCTCGGCAGCAGGCGGTGAAACGAGCGGAGCTGCCGTGATCGGCACGGAGCCCGGCTGGGCTAGCACAGCCGCCACATCGCCCGTGTGGATCGCTGCAACAGGCGCTGCTTCGGACGGGATCACGGTGCGTGCTGCGGTGGATTCGGTCGTTTGCTCGCTGTCCTTGCGCAGTGCATCGCGGCGGGATGTGGCAGGAGCCGGCTTTGCTGCGCTATGCCTAAGCTGCGGCTTCAGCGCTTGGGCCACAGTCGGCAGCACGGCGGCATCGGTCGGCATCTGACCGGGTTCGATCGGCGTCTCCGCCTCGGCCGAAATCTCAAGCACGGCAACCGGCGGCAAGGCAGGCGGCAAGATGTTGCCGGTTGCCGCCTCGGCAATTGCCGCCTGAGGCACTTGGGCTTCGGCCTGAGCGGGTATCGCGGCCGGTACTGCGGCGGGTTGCGGCGTGGCTGCTCCGGGCAGGCTGGAGGCCAGCAAAGCCGCGAAATCTGCGGGTTCTGCACCTTCCGGGGTGGACTGGAGCAGGCTGTCGACCGGCATCAGGCTTGGCAGGGACGTGGGCAGAACGGACTGGATCACGAAACAACTCTCCTGCAAGCACCGGGTTCTTGGTTAACTATTCAAGCTCCGTGCCAACCGTGCGCCGCGCGCTGAGTTCGGGCCGGGCGAGCCGCAGCGCCACCACCTGCGCCTGGCTTTCGGCGCGGGTCTCGGCGGCGGCGCGGGCGCGTTCGGCCAGTGCCAGCTCCTGCTGCTTGCGATCGGCCAGGGCCTGTGCCGCCTGCGCGTCGCGCTCGGTGCTGGCCGATATGCCCGAAAGCCCGGCGACGAACTGGCTGAGCTGGCGCAAGGCATGGCCATCGGCGGCCAGACTCCGCGCGTCGTATCCGTTCGCCAGGGAGCGGGTCCGTTCGGCGAGGCCGCGCAGTTGATGCAGCGTGCCTTCCGCTTGTGCGGCATCCTGCGCGGCGGCCTGCTTGGCGATGGCGCGGACTTGTTCGAGCCGCTGCAGCCGCTTCAGGCGGCGCAGTTCAGGCGGCATTGCCAAGCAGCGCGTGCAGGGCCGCGAGGCTGGCGGTAAAGTCCACCGTGGTGCGGGCCTCCTGTCGCAGGAAGTCAGTCAGCGCGCCGTGCATCGCGATCGCGCGGTCAAGTTGCGGGTCGGCCCCGGCGCGGTAAGCCCCCATCAGAACAAGGTCGCGGTTGGCTTCGTAAGAGGCCGTCAGGGATCGGAATTGCCGCGCAAGCTGGGCGTGGTCGGGCGCGACCACGTCGTCCATTACACGGCTCAGCGAGGCGGCGATGTCGATCGCCGGATATTGCCCGCGTTGGGCAAGGTCGCGGCTCAACACGACGTGGCCATCGAGGATTGCGCGCGCGGTATCGACCACTGGATCGTCCTGGTTATCGCCATCGGCGAGCACGGTGTAGAGCCCGGTGATTGAGCCGCCGCTCGCTGCCGAATTGCCCGCGCGCTCGACCAGTTTGGTAATCGCGGCCAATGCCGACGGCGGATAGCCGCGCGCCGCGCCGGGCTCGCCGAGCAGCAGCGCGATCTCGCGAGCCGCATGAGCGACGCGGGTCAGGCTGTCCATGATGAGGAGCACGCGCTTGCCGCGCGCGCGGAAGTGTTCGGCCAGGCTGGTCGCCAGCATCGCCCCGCGCAGGCGCAGGTTAGGGGCATGGTCGGCCGGCACCGCGATCACCGCGGTGCGCGCGCGCCTTTCTCCGGCCATGTGGCGTTCGACGAAATCGGACACTTCGCGCGCGCGTTCGCCGATCAGCCCGACGATCACGATCTCGGCTTCGGAACCGCTCGCGATCATGTCGAGCAGGACCGACTTGCCCACGCCCGAACCCGCCATGATCCCGATCCGCTGGCCAATGCCGAGCGTGGTCAGCGCGTTCAAGGCCCGAACCCCGCAATCGAACTGTTCGCGCACTCCGCTGCGATCGAGCGCGGAAGCGCGCACGCCGCCGGCCGGCCACTGCGCCGAGGCATGGATCGGCGGGCCCAGGTCAATCGACTTGCCCTCGCCATCGACCGCGCGGCCGAGGAATGCTTCGCCCACCGGGAGCATCCCGGGGCGCCCCTCGGCGCGGACCTTGGCTCCGGGGCGGAGCATCACCGTATCGCCGAGCAGCATCATCAAGGTGCGCCCGCTCCTGAAGCCGATGACCTCGGCGGTGAGTGGAGTGCTGGGGCCATGCTCGACCTGGCACAGCGCGCCGACCGGGGCCGACAGCCCCGAGACTTCGAGCAAGCCCCCATCGCAGGCGGTGAGCAGGCCGTAACGCCCGGGCGAAATGTCGATGCGCGCGTCTGCCAGTTCGGCAAAGTGCGGCTCATACAGGTTCAGCATCGCGCCAGCGCCTCGGCAATTGCGCGGCGCCAGTGGGCCGGGCCGTCTTCGACCCCGCCGTTGGCGGTTTCAAGCCGCAGCGCACCGCGTTCGAGCGCCGGATCGGGCCGGGTCTCAAGCCCCTCGGGCAGTGCGTCGGCGATCAACGCGAGGTCATCGGGATGGAGCCGCAAGACGCGTTCGTCATCGGCGCGGGCGAGCATCCCCGCGGCGCGGTCGACCCGTTCGAGCAAAGCCTCGCGGTCAAGCTGGAGCGGGGCCAGCGTCGCCTCGCACAGCGCCTCGATCGTGGCATAAAGCCGCTGGCGCAGCAGTTCCTCCTGCTCGGCATCGAGCCGGGCGAGGGTGATTCTGAGCGAGGTGCGCGTAGCATCCCGCTCAGCCAGCACTGCCGCGCATTCCGCCTCTGCCTCGGTGCGGCCGGCGGCATGGCCCGCGGCCCAGATGTTGGCCTGTTCGGCCTCGGGGTCTGGCGCAGATGCAGCGGCGAGGGCCCCGGCAAAGCGTGGATCGGCGGCAAAGCCGGTGCTGACGGAGAGCGCTGCGAACGGAAAACTAGACATATTCGTCATCGCCGCCGCCGGGGCCGAACTGCAGCGTACCGTCGGCCGCTAGGCGTTTCGCGATAGTCACGATCGCCTTCTGCGCTTCGAGCACTTCAGCCAGTTTCAATCGCCCGCGCGCCTCGATCTCGTCCTTCACGCCGTCCGCCGCGCGGCTCGACATGGCGCGGAAGAAGATCTCGCGCTGTTCCTCGGGGGTGCCCTTGAGCGCGTCGATCAGCACCTCGCTTTCGACTTCGCGCAGCAATATGCCCATCGCCTGCGCATCGAGCACGAACAAGTGTTCGAACTTGAACATCTCGTTCTCGATCTCGCGGGCGAGCGCCCGATCGATTTTCGCCAGTTCGGGCATGATCCGCTTTTCGGTCGGCTTGCCGACCTGGTTGATGATGTCGGCGGCCTGCTTCGCGCCGCCCAGGGCCAGCAGCGACTGGCCGTGGCGTTCACCGATCCGGCTCTGAAGCAGCCCTTCGAGCATCGCCAGTGCATCGCTGCCAACGGGCCCGAGCGTCGCAACCCGGTGCATCACCTGGCTTTGCGAGGCAGCGGGGAGGGCATGGAGCACCTCGGCGGCGACTTGCGGGTCAAGCTGCACCAGCAGCACCGCGATAGCTTGAGGATGTTCGTCCTTGATCAACGGGATGAGCGCCGAAGGGTTGAGCCAGCGCGCCAGTTCGATTGCCGGGCCGCCGCCGTCGCCTTGTGGCAGGATGCGTTCCATCAGGCTGTCGCCCTTCACCTCGCCCACGGCCTTGCGCATCAGGCTGCGGACCTGGGCATTGCGCCCGCGGTCGCTGATCCCGCTTTGCTGCGCGCCGCCGACAAAGCCGGTGATCGCTTCGGTGATCTGCTGCGGGCCGATCGGGCCTAGGCTGCACATCTTCTCGCCAAGCAACTGCAATTCGCTTGGGCCAAGCTGCGACAGGACCAGCGCGGCCTGGTCTTCCTCGAGCAGCATGATCAGCACCGCAGCGCGTTCGGGATCGCCGAGTGGGAGAAGCGCAGGTGCGGTCATGCTTGCTGCTCCGCGGCGTTCTGGCCAAGCAGCGCACGCAAGGCGGCCACCGCGTCATCGGGCTTTTCCGCGACGATCCTTTGCGCGAGGCCGACCTGGCGGCCGAGCAGCGCAGGATCGGCTGCAGCTTTGGCGGGCGCTGCGGCCGCGCCGCCTTCGCCGGTACCTCCACCCCCGCCGCCGCGCTTCAGCGCGCGGACCAGCGGGCGCACGCCCATCAGCAGCACCAGCAGCACTGCTATCAGCGCGACGGTGCTGCGGATCACCATGGCGAACCACGGCTGCTCGTAGAATGGCAGGCTGGTATCCTCAACCGGCTCGAAAGCGCGGGTCATCACCTGGACCTGGTCGCCGCGCGCCAGATCCAGGCCGACGGCGGCGCTGACCAAGGCCTTGATCTGGTCAAGGTCAGCGGGCTTGGCTTTTTTCATCGCGTCCGTACTGATCGCCACCGCGACCGAGAGTCGTTTGATCTTGCCCGGTGCGGCGTTGGAAACCGAAACCTCGCGGCCCAATTCGTAAGTCCGGGTCGCCGAGCTTTCGCCGCCGGGTGCCGCTGCACTGGCGCTGGGTACGGGGCTGGGCTGGCCGCCCTGCGGCGGGCCCGGCTTGGCCACGGTGGGCGGGGGCGGAGTGTTCGATAGCGCGCCGGGGATGCCGCCGGCCTGCCCGGGCTGGCCGCCCGGCGCCTGCGACTGGGCCTGCGTCTCGCTGCGCACCACGCCGTTCTTGTCATAACTTTCGCGCGCCGAGGTGACCTGGTCCATGTCGAGTTCGACCTGCACTTCGCTGGTGTAATTGCCTTGGCCGAGCATCGGCGAAAGCAGCCCGTCAACCTGCGCGCGGAGCTTGTCTTCAAGTCTGCCCTGCAGCTCGAGCCGGTCGGCATCGACCCCGCCGCCTTCGCTCAGCAGCCGCCCGCGCTGATCGACCACCCGCACCGCGTCGGCCGACATTCCCGGCACCGATGCGGCGACGAGGTTGACCACTGCGGACACTTGACTGTCGGCCAATTGCCGGCCCTTGGCCATGCGCACCATGACCGAGGCGGTGGGCGGGGCATCATCGCGCACGAACACCGACTTGCTCGCTTCGGCAAGGTGGACCCGCGCGCTTTCGACCCCGTCGATCTCCTGAATGGTGAGCATCAATTCGTGTTCGCGTGCGGCGCGCAGGTGTTCGCCTTCCATCGTCCGGCTGGCGCCTAATGGCAGGTTGTCGAGCGCGGTGGTCGGGTCGGGACCGGCCAGTTTGCCGTCCGAGGCGACCAGCATCCGTGCCTTGTAAAGATCGTCCTGGCCCACGGTCAGCGTGCCGGTCTGGTTGTCGATGCTGTAGGCGATCCCCGCCTTGTCGAGGCTCGCGACCACGCCGGCGCGCTCATTGTCGTCGAGCTCGGAATAAAGGATGCGCTGCGGCGCGGGGGCGATCATCGACCAGGTCAGGAACGCACCGCCGATCGCGGCCGTGCCGATCAGCCATGGCATGGCGCGGCGGACCAGCGGCTGGCCGGTCAGGCCGCGCAGCCGGTCAAGCGGACTGCCGGGCACCTGCATGGCGTTCATCGCTGCGGGAGAAAGGTCGCTCATTTAATCAAACTCCCATCCGCATGATGTCCTGGTATGCGGACAGCAGGCGGTTCCTGACTTGCAGGGTTGCCTCGAAGGCGACCCCAGCTTCCTGACGGGCAAGCATCACCTTGGCGACGTCGGTCACTTCGCCGCGTTCGTATCCGGCGGACAGCGCCTCGGCGTTCCCCTGGCTGGCCGAGACCGAGTGCAGCGCCGTGTCGAGTGCTGCGCCGAAACCGCCTGCAGGCGTTGCCGTTGGCCCAGTGGCAGGTGCAACGGCGCCGCTTTGGCTGGCACGGTGAACGTCTTGCAGCAGGTTAGACCGATCAAGGATCTGCTGGCGCATGGCGAGGATCTGCTGAATCCCCCCCGCGCCGCCGCCAATTCCACCGATCCCGCTCATCGAGCGGCTCCAGCGATCATCATGCGGGCATTTTCACGGAAGGCGGCAAGGCGGTAACGCAGCGTGCGTTCGGAAATGCCGAGTTCGCGTGCTGCGGCCAGGCGGTTGCCGCCGCAGGCATCGAGCGTGGCCATGATCGCGCGCTCTTCGGAGACCTGGACGATGCTCGACAGGCGGCGCGCGGCCGGGGCGCTGTCAGCGGTTTCACCGACCAGCCGCGCGGGTTGGTCAAACACGATGTCCGCAGCGGTGATTTCCTCGGCTCCGTCGGCCATGACCAGCGCGCGGCGGATCACGTTTTCCAGCTCGCGCACGTTCCCGGCCCAGCCGTGGAGGCGCAAGGCGGCGAGCGCATTGTCCGACAGCCACGGCAGGTCCTTGGCGGCGGGGGTGTGGCGCAGCACCATGGCGAAGGCGAGCGGGGCAATATCCTCGGTCCGTTCGCGCAAGGGGCGCAGCGTCAAGGGAAAGACGTTGAGGCGGTAGAACAGGTCGGCGCGGAACCGGCCCTCGGCCACTTCGCTGGGCAGGTCACGGTTGGCGCAGGCGATCACCCGCACGTCGACTTTGATCGGCTGGGTCGCCCCGATCGGCACGACCTCACCTTCCTGCAGCGCGCGGAGCAGTTTGGCCTGGAGCGCCAGCGGCATCTCGGCAATTTCGTCGAGCAGCAGGGTGCCATCATCGGCCGCGCGGAAAAAGCCTTCGCTCGCCTCATTCGCGCCGGTGAACGCGCCCTTCTTGTGGCCGAACAGCATGGCTTCGAGCATGGTTTCGGGCATCGCCGCGCAGTTGACTGCAATGAACGGGCCCTTGGCGCGCGGGCTGCGGGCGTGGATGAAGCGGCTGAGCACTTCCTTGCCGGTGCCAGTCGGGCCGCCGATCAGGACGGGGATTTCGCTTGCGGCGAGCCGGTCGGCCAGCGCGAGGATCGAAAGCGTTTCGGGGTCGGCGGCGATCGGCATGCCGGGTGCAGCCAGCGCGGCGAGCAGCGCGGCCAGCGCGGCATCGCTGGTCGGGTCCTTGTAGCAGAGCGCAAAACCACGGGGCCCATCGCGGCGTAGTGAATTGCGCGGGCCACGTTCCAGGCTGACTTGCGGGCCCGGCCCCGGCGCGGCGGGTTCGCCAGCGTTGCGCAGCAGCGGATAGGCCCCCGCCATGCCGGAGCCGATAATCGCCGCGGCGCGCTGGACCAGCGGTGCATGCCGCCGACTGGCGCTGCCTTCGGTTGCCGCTGCTATCATTTCAAACCCCCCGGTTAACCATTCTTCGCAGGGGACTTGTGCACGCAGAACGTCGAAGGGATCGGTAATTTAAGGCCCCGGATAAGTCCCTATAGCGCTCGGCCTCCGGTTTGCCCGCCGGCTGAACCCTGGCCCTTAACTTCCGCAGTCTTGCGCCGCTCTAGGGCTTGGCAGCCGCGACGGATGGTCCGCACGGCTGATCCGAACAGGACTATCCACGGGAGTTATTCATGACCGTTATCAACACCAACATCAGCGCCCTGCGCGCTGCCAACGCATCGAGTTCGGCCAGCAAGATGCTGGGTTCGGCAATGGAACGCCTGTCCACCGGCAAGCGCATCAACAGCGCCAAGGACGACGCCGCCGGCCTCGCCATCGCCAGCTCGATGACCGCACAGATCCGCGGCATGGGCCAGGGCATCCGCAACGCCAACGACGGCATCAGCCTGGCTCAGACCGCTGACGGCGCGCTCAACGAAGTCACCAACATGCTGCAGCGCGTGCGTGAACTGGCAACACAGTCGGCATCGGGCACCTATCAGGATGCCACCGACCGCACTTACATGCAGAAGGAAGTCGACCAGCTGACCTCGCAGATCGACCAGGTGGTCACCAACTCCAAGTTCAACGGCGTTGCGCTGTTCAACGGCAGCACTGCGACGGTGAAGATCCAGACCGGCGCGAACGCTGCGGACACGGTTAACCTCAACATGACCGATTTGACCACGTTGGCTGCCAGCGGCGGCGCGGCTGGTTCGTACAACGTAGCGACGGCCACTGCCGCCAACACCGTGCTCGGCACGCTCGACACCGAACTCAATTCGATCTCGGGTGCCCGCGCCACGCTTGGTGCCGGGCAGAGCCGCCTTGATTCGGTGGTCAACAACCTGACCAGCAACGTCACCAACCTGTCGGACGCCCGTTCGCGGATCGAAGATACCGACTATTCGGCAGAAACGACCGCGATGGCCAAGGCGCAAATCCTCAATCAGGCGTCGACCGCGATGATCGCGCAGGCCAACCAGAGCCAGCAGAACGTCCTGTCGCTGCTGCGTTAAGCAACCCCCCGCCTGACTTAGGTTAGGCATTGGCCCGGCGGTCTCCCTTTGCCGCCGGGCCTTTTTTTGCGCACTCGACAGCCCCGCAGCGGCGCTGCATCATGGCCCCGATGAGCAACGCTTATGCCGCCTTGATCCTTGCCCTGGTGCTTGCCGCCCCGGCCGCCGCCCAGCCGGGTATCCTGCCGGCGGGCGTAGCTCCGGCGGCCAGCCTGCAGGTCAGCGACACCGTGCATTGCGCTTACGACCAGATGCCAACCGAAGACCGTGAAATGGCGCTGCTGCTACTTGAGCGTGAAGTCGGCTTAAGCAGCAGGACGCACGAAAATTCGCCCAACCTCAAGGTGATCGATCGGCTGGTCGAAGCGGCGCGTGACAAGTGTGCTGCGCCCTATGCCTGGACCGGCGGACGGTCCGAAGCGGCGGTGGCCTATGCGATGAACGAGCTGATGAGCGAAGGCGTGGCGCAGGCGCTTGAGGCCAAGGGTCATTCGATCGCCCCGATCGAAGAATTTTTCACCGCGCGCCGCGGCGATCTGGCCGGGATCAGCGAAGTTACCGGGGCGAATTCCGAAGCATTCCGGACGTACCTGATCACGCGCGGGTGGGAAAAGAGCGAGAGCTCATCG
>JANXUP010000192.1 GCA_025356175.1 Sphingomonadaceae bacterium
GTCCTGCCCGCCAGCGGCACGTGGTTCATCACGCTGGACCTCGCCGCCTCGGGCCTCCCGGCGGACGACGTCTTGCTGTCGGAGCGGCTGGTGCGCGAGGCAAAAGTGGCTTCGATCCCGGTCTCCGCCTTCTATGCCAAACGGCCGGAAAAAGGCTTCCTGCGGCTATGCTTCACCAAGGACGAAGCGGTGCTCGACGAAGCCGTGGCGCGGCTCGCCGCGTTTCGCGCGGCATTGGCCTGAGGGCAGGGGCAGCAGGAAAGTGGAGCGGGTGACGGGAATCGAACCACCAGCGTAGCGGCTTGCCGCGTAGCGCAGACAAAGGATCGAGGGCTTCTGGCCAGCAGCGGGACAAAACACGACCGCGCAGGAAAGTGGAGCGGGTGAAGGGAATCGAACCCTCGTATTCAGCTTGGGAAGCTGCTGCTCTACCATTGAGCTACACCCGCAAACCCGCAGAAAACATAGGTTTCCCTGTCAGGCGATCCGAACGGTTTACAGCATGGTTTACAGGCTGCCCCGAAGGCGACGGCCCATTGCCACATTAATATGACTTTGGTCAACGTAGCTTCGCCGAATGCCGGCGACCTGACTGGGTGACCAAGCCATGACCGCGGCTACTTCCTGATCGGTTAGTTCTACAATGAAAAGCTTGGTGCAAAAGGTGCCGCGCACGTCGTGTAGACATGCAAAGCTCGGAGGGGTCAACGTCAGCTTTTGCGATATTTCGACCAAAACCAGACTGTCCGGTTACGACCCGGTAGCAGACTGCCGCTTCAAGAGTTGCCTGATCCGCGCTTGGACACATTCGTTACATGTCTGAGGACCTGCCAATCTAGTTCGCAACTCGTATGTCGTCAGCGTGCGTCGGATAGGGTGCGATGGGGTCAGGCTTCGCGCGCCGACCACTTAACTTATCCGCAAAACCATGGTTGACGTCGCGGTGGTGCGCCTCATCAGCGCGAACAAGTAACACGACATCGCGCAGTGTCGCGTCTGCGGGCATTTTCCAATAATGTTTAGCGATTGCGGGGGCTGGCACGTTGATCGAGCGACCTTCGTCGATCTCTTGCAGATAAAGAGTGTAGCTGATGACGGCTTCCTCCTCAAAATAGCCAACGACGCGGTGAGCAGTCCGAGCGGACAGCAGATACAGAACCGAGAAGAGTGACAAGAACACCCACTGTGCGAGCAAAATCACCAGCCGCTCGAAAAGCGTGGGCTGAGCGATCTCGATAAATGTCATCAAGTGCATGCGTTCGTTTTCAGCCTCCTCCATCAGCGTTCGGATCCAGCCCTCATCATCCTTCATCCGGCGCAAGGAGGTCAGATGCGTAAACATTGCTCCCACCATCCCGGGGACTGCGGCGACGGTTTGAAGCACGATTGCGCGATGCCCGTAACGCTTGGCAAAAAAGGTGTCGGCCGTGAACCGCAGCAGTTTAGTGAAACCGAGCGCAAAGCGATCTGCGAAGTCGGTAGGTTCATGATGCACCAGCGGCTTGGCATTCCCGTCGGTGGCGGGTTCCGGGTTATCGGTAGACAAGATTGCATTGACCATTTTCGGTCCTTTCAGGACGGGTCGGCTATCGTGCCGGCGCTGCTGGTGCGGGCTCAAGACTGAAACAGTTGGGGGAAAACAAACCATCGTGAGTGGTTTGGCCTGACTATCAAAGTGAACGGCTGCCGAGGGCAGGGGTTCCTCGTTATCGGGCCTCGATCAGCATCTGCCGATCCAAGATTTGACGATAATTCTCGGAGTCCGGGATGAGGTCTGCGATCGAGAATTGATCAAGATGCCGCGCAAACGCTTCCAACGCACCCGCCAGAGCGTGGCGCAAGTTGCAGGCGGGCGTAACGACGCAGCTGTTGGTCACAGGATCGAAGCACTCAACGAAAGTCCCCGTATCCTCCATGACCCGGACAACGGCGCCTACATTCAGCGAGGCTGGAGTCCGCGCTAGTCTTAAGCCCCCGCTCCGGCCGCGCACACTTTCGATAAAGCCTTCTGCAGTCAGCCGCTGCGCCACCTTCATCAGATGGTTCTTCGAAATGCCATAGGCGCGGGCAATCGCGGCGATCGAGTGGTGGCCGTCCTTCACTGCGAGAAACATCAGCGTGCGTAAGGCATAATCGGTTTGAACAGATAATCTCATGAAAGATGCATATCATATATTGCATTTCTCCGCCACAGGCGTAATTAATGCAAATGAAATGCATCTTAACGGGTTTGAGGCAATGACAATGGCTGTTCACGCGGAGCTGGTTCGCACGCAGAAAAAGGCGGAATCGCTTGCCTGCGGGATTGATGATGCCTTCATCTCGCAGCTGGTCGAACAGTTTTACAGCACCGTGCGACAAGACGATTTGCTTGGACCGATCTTTGCCAAACACGTCCGGAACTGGCCGCTGCACTTGGCCCGGATGAAGGATTTCTGGGCCTCAGTCATGATCGAATCAGGTCGCTTCAGCGGTAGCCCGATGCAGAAACACATCGCAGTTGGCGGGCTGGATGGAGCGCACTTCGCTCGCTGGCAGGCACTGTGGGATCGGGTGCTGACAGAGACTGCCCCGAGTCCGGAGGTGGCCGCGCGGTTCCGCGCGGCAGCGAAGCGCATTGGCGAAAGCCTGCTGACCGGGATCGAAATAAACCGCGGCGGCTTAGCCGCCATCACTGGGCGGGGCGCTCAAAATGCCTGAGCCGTACGCCTCCTCACCGGTATTCGACGAGCTGACCCTGCCCGATGCGCTCCGGGGCGATCACCGCACCAAGCCGGGCTCTTGGGGGCTGCTTCGGGTGCTCGAAGGCGAAGTGCGGCTCGTCTTCCTCGATCCGTCCAGCGAACACCTAGTGACGCCGGCCAATCCGCTGATCATTCCGCCGCAGGCAACCCACCATGTCGTTCCATTGGGAGCCATGCGAATGCAGGTTGAATTCTATCGCGAGCGCCCGGTTCCGAGTGACGGCGATGCTGCCAATAAATGATTTCGCCCTTGCCCGGACAATCCATGTTGTCGCGATCCTTTTCTGGATTGGCGGCGTCGGCTTTGTTACCTGGGTGCTGATGCCTGCGCTGAAGGCAATCGAGCCGCCGCAGGATCGACTTGCCTGGTTCCAAAAGTTCGAGGCGCGCTTTGCCTGGCAGGCCCGTTTGTGGGTGCTGCTCGCGGGGGCCAGCGGGTTCTGGATGACAGCCCGAGCTGACCTGTGGAGCCGGTTCGGCGAAGGCCGGTTCTGGTGGATGCACCTGATGGTCGCGCTGTGGGCGATCTTCGCGGCGATGCTGTTCGTGATTGAGCCGCGGCATCTTAAGCGGCGCTTGGCCATGTCGGCAACACCGGCCGCAGATTTTGCGCGGATGATGCGGCTGCATCAGCTGCTGGTCGGGGTCAGCGTCATTACCATCATTGGCGCTGTAGGCGGCAGCCACGGGCTATTCTGAGACAAAGGGGCGGGGAACATGGAAAACTACCAAACAACATTCAGCATCAAACGGCTGTGGTGGATCCTGACAGTGGGAATGATTGTCATGTTCGGCATCATGCTGCTGCTGGGCCAGCAGATTTATCAGCAGGCCCCGCCTATCCCGGCAGCCGTAAAATCGGCCAGCGGAGAGACCCTGTTCACCCGTGCCGACATCGAAACCGGCCAGAACGTCTGGCAGTCGATCGGCGGGATGGAGCAAGGATCGATCTGGGGCCATGGCAGTTATCTCGCACCTGACTGGAGTGCCGACTGGCTCCACCGTGAGGCCGAAGCGCTGCTGGCTTTATCATCCGCTCAGTCATTGCCCGGCGCTTCTCCCGCGCAGGCAGACGCTATGCAAAAAGCGGCACTCCAGTTGGAAATGCGCGCGAACACTTATGATCCCTCCTCAGGGGTCATCACCGTAAGCGACACTCGCGCGCTGGCAATCAAACAGGTCCAGGCGCACTTCATGAGCTTGTATGAGGGCAACGATCCGGCATCGCTCGACTTGCGGCGAGCTTACGCCTTTCCGGTATACGGGCGGCTGACCGCCCCGCAGGCCCAGCAGCTTACTGCCTTCTATTTCTGGACGGCTTGGGGAACGACGACAAACCGTCCAGGCCAGACCATCACTTATACCAGCAACTGGCCACATGAATCGCTAGTGGGCAACACGCCGACTACCGGCACGCTGATGTGGAGCATTGCTTCTGTTATCCTGCTGCTGGCGGCTGCCGGCGCGCTGATCGCATACTATGCCAAGCAGTTTGACGTTTGGCGGGCTGACATTTTGCCCGAACAGGGCATGGCGATCTCCGATGTCTTGCACGGAGTGGTCGTCACCCCATCGATGCGCGCGACCGCCAAATACTTCTGGGTGGTAGGTGCGCTATTCGTGACCCAGGTCCTGCTCGGGATCGTCACCGCGCACTATGCAGTTGAAGGCCAGGGGCTCTACGGTCTGCCCTTTGCTGAATACCTGCCCTACACCATCACCCGGACCTGGCACACACAGCTGGCGGTGTTGTGGATTGCCACTGCTTGGCTCGCGACCGGACTATATGTCGCGCCGATGCTGGCGGGGCGCGACCCGAAGTTTCAGCGGTTCGGCGTGAACTTCCTGTTCGTTAGCTTGCTCATAATTGTGATCGGTTCGTTCGCTGGGCAATGGGCCGCAGTTCACCGGTTCATCGATAACCTGACGACCAATTTCTGGTTCGGTCATCAGGGCTACGAATATGTCGATTTGGGCCGGTTCTGGCAGATCTATCTGCTGATCGGCTTGCTGCTGTGGGTGGCGCTGGTGGTGCGCGCGCTTTGGCCCGTGCTGCAAGAGAAAGGCAGCAAATCTCTGATCTATCTCGTGCTCGTATCCGCGCTTGCCATTGGCCTGCTTTATGGTGCCGGCCTGATGTGGGGTCAGCATACCAACATCGCCGTGATGGAATACTGGCGCTGGTGGGTGGTGCACCTGTGGGTCGAGGGCATCTTCGAGGTCTTTGCGACCGCGATCATCTCGCTCCTGTTCGTCCGCATGGGAATCTTGCGGACCTCCACTGCGACGGTGATGGTGCTGTTTGCGACGATCATCTTCCTGTTTGGCGGGGTGCTTGGCACATTCCACCACCTCTACTTCTCCGGCACCCCGACCTCGGTAATCGCGATCGGGGCAATGGCATCCGCTCTTGAGGTCGTGCCGCTGTTGGTGGTCGGGTTCGAGGCTTATACCAGGCACAAGGTCGAGCACGCGGCAGAATGGCAGCAGACCTATCACTGGCCGTTCATGTTCTTTTCAGCGGTGCTGTTCTGGAATCTAATTGGCGCGGGACTTTTCGGTTTCCTGATCAATCCCCCGATCGCGCTCTATTACATGCAGGGCCTGAATACGACTGCCAACCACGGCCACGCCGCCTTGTTCGGTGTCTACGGGATGTTGGGGCTCGGACTGACGGTGTATTGCATGCGCGGGCTGACTGACATCACGCGGTGGAACCAGAAATCGCTTAAGGTTGCATTCTGGTCGCTCAATATTGGCATCGCGATGATGACCTTCCTGTCGCTGCTGCCCCAAGGCATCCTCCAGACTTATGCCAGCATCGAGCACGGCTATTCCTACGCGCGTTCTGCCGAGTTCATCCATAGCCCGATCATGCAAGCTTTGGTCTGGGCGCGCGTGCCAGGAGATGTGGTCTTTAGCGTCGGCGTGTTCAGTTTTGCGTGGTTTATGGTCCGGGCATTCCTCCCCGGCAAAAATCACTAAGGACCTGAGCGGCTAGGGCACCTAAAGCCGTGCGTCGAAGTTATTCCTACTGTGGTTGGAGGCGGTGATGCAGGCAAAACGAAGCGGCAGTTAGCGGATCGGCTGGGCGGTGAACGACCGCGATCGCCGACGTTGGGATCCAGCTGAGCAACGAAGCTTTAGCGCCGGCACTTATTGACGTTGAAGGCCGGGGGCGATGCATAGCCTAGCTGTTCGGATACTCGCGGTGACGACCAACCCGCGTCACCGCTTCTTGCTGGAAACCTATCAGCGCCACCGTTTCCTCGAAATGGCCGGGCGCTACGGTAAAATCTTCGCGCCAGAAATGACTGTCGCCAACCCGGTCTATCACTTCAACGCGCTGGGCATCGTCGCGACGCTCAGCGATGCCGACATGGTCAAAGGGCTTTACGGCATGTGGGCGCAAAGCCACCAGTCGATCTTCTACAACGAAGGCGAGCAAGTCGCGGTCTCGGACAATTTTATCAGGTCGATCTCGATTGCTACGCAGCAGACCGCCGGAGGGGCGTTGATTGCCAACGGGATCGAAGTCGATGATCCCGATGCGATGTATCTCTTCCGGTCGCGGATCCAGATGATCTGGCCTTACGATGACGACTGCCGGTTGATCGGCGAAGACGTTTGGGAAACCGATCCCGACCAGCGCACCATTACCAAGCTCGATCCGGCCGATGTGGTGACCACGGAAATGGCGGCGGAATTAGTCAATCCGTTGATCCGCGCGCAGCCAGTGTTTGACCCGGCCATCCACGGGCGCAAGGCGGCATTGTTAGCAGCATAGAGGAAAGGCTCACCGTGAAGATACTGCGCAGCCCAGATGGGCGCTTTGCCAATGTGCCGGACTATCCGTTCGCGCCGCATTATCATCAGGTAACGCCCGAATTGCGGCTTCACTAGGTCGATGAAGGACCGCGCGATGCGAAGCCGGTTCTGATGCTGCACGGCGAGCCGACCTGGTCCTTTCTCTATCGTAACATGGTTCCGCCAGTGGCCGCTGCTGGGTTGCGCGTGCTCGCTCCCGATCTGATCGGCTTTGGCAAGTCGGACAAGCCATCTCTGAAAATCGACCACAGCTTTGCCGCGCAGGTCGGCCAGATCAAGTCATCGATCGAAGCGCTGGACCTCAAAGACATAACCCTGGTCTGCCAGGATTGGGGTTCGTTGATCGGGCTGCGCTTGGCTGCCGAGAATCAGGATCGGTTCGCGCGGGTGATCCTTTCCAACGGCGGCCTGCCTGAAGGAGCCAGATTTCGCTGGCATTCAACATCTGACGTGTCTTTTCAAGGTTCAGCCCGTGGTTTCCAATTGCCCGCATTGTGCAGGGGGGAACCAAGCGCAAACTGTCCGCCGCCGAACTAGCTGCTTACGATGCGCCCTTTCCATCTGGACAATTCACGGCCGGGGCCCGGATCTATCCCTCGCTGGTGCCTGTAACCCCAGACGATCCGGCGGTGCCAGATCAGAAGCGCGCATGAGCAGTGTTTGAGCAATGGACCAAGCCGTTCATTTGCTGCTTCAGCGATGGCGATCCGATTACAGGTGGCGGCGATCGGCAAATCAGGGAACGGATTCCGGGGGCCGCAGATTATCCAAATCAGACCTTGCGAGGCGGGCATTTCATACAAGAAGACGATGCAAAGACGTTTGCCCGAGTTGTGATTGAAGCATGCAGAACGCTCGAGCAGAATTCATAGACCGATTTCGGTATAGGTTTACAAGTCAACCCAGCAGAAAACCTGACATGTCGTAAGCTTGGGAAGCTGCTGCTCTACCATTGAGCTACACGCGCCCGGTGCCGCAGTCTTGCGGGCGAAAGCGCGCCGTTGCTTTGCACGTGCGAAACGGTCAACCTGCTGCGCGATGAGGAGCACTGGCTTGGCCGAGAACCCGATTACAATCACCGCGCGTGGCGAAATCGAGATCGTCGCGCTCAACCGGCCAGCGCGGCTCAACGCGATGAACGAGCCGCTGATCGCGGCCTTGCTCGAATACTTCACGCAGTTGCGCGACCGGCCAGAGGTTCGCGTCGTCATCCTGCGCGCCGAGGGCCGGGCGTTTTGCGCCGGGCTCGATCTGGCGGGCTGGCCCCGCGATCCCGATGCGGGGCCGGTGCATCAGGTGTGGCATACCCAGCGAATGATCGCGAGCGTGATGCAGGCGATGCGGCGTTGCCCGCAGCCGGTGATCGCAGCAGCGCAAGGGCCAGCTTGCGGCGGCGGGTTCTCGCTGCTGCTGGCGAGTGACGTGCGCTACGCCGCGCCCGACCTTCGCATGAACGCCGCCTATATCAAGATTGGCCTTGGCGGCTGCGACATGGGGGCGAGCTATTTTCTGCCGCGGCTGGTGGGCGCCTCGGTGGCGGCAGAGTACCTGCTGACGGGCAAGTTCATGACTGCTGAGAAGGCACTAGCCTGCGGGCTGGTCAGCGAAGTGGTGCCAGCCGAGGAGTTGCTCGATACCGCACTGAAACTGGCGGGCGAGATGCTGCTGACCTCACCCATGGGGCTGCGGCTGACCAAGGACGCGCTCAACCTCAACATCGACGCGGGATCGATGGAGCATGCGTTCGCTCTGGAAGACCGCCAGCAGGTGATGCTGTCGGGCACTGCCGACACGGTCGAGGCGCGAAATGCGTTTTTCGAGAAGCGCCCGCCGGTGTGGGGTGACCGCTAACCCGCCTGCTCGCGGCCGCGCTCCATCACCGCGCGGCGGCGTTCTTCGACTTCAGCACCACTGACTGCAGAATTGCGCGCCGAACTGGTCGTATGTTCGATCTCAAGCCCCTCGCCAAAACTGGCGGCATAGCCCGCGTCGATCAGCGCCTTGTAAGCCTGGATCATGCCTGGATCGACGCTGGCCATTTCGGCGGCGAGCGCCAGTGCGGCGGGGACCAGTTCGCCTGCTGCAACCACGCGGTTGACCAGGCCCCACTGGCACGCGGTCTGCGCGTCGAGGAAATTGCCGGTCAGGGATAGTTCTTTGGCGCGGCTGATCCCGATCATGCGGGAGAGCTTCTGCGACAATCCCCAGCCGGGCATGATCCCGACCCGCGCGTGGGTATCGGCAAAGCGCGCGTTCTCGCTGGCAATCAGCACGTCGCAGGCGAGCGCCAGCTCGAACCCGCCGGTGATTGCCACCCCGTTGATCGCGCCGACCACTGGCTTGCGGCATTGCTCGACCGCCTTGACCGGATTGGCCGCGGGCGTGCTGGCATTGGCCGCGCCGAGCCCTTCGACGCCGAGTTCCTTGAGATCGAGCCCGGCGGTGAACGCGCGGGTGCCAGCGCCCGTCAGCACCACCGCGCGGACGGTGTCGTCGCGGTCGAGTTCGACCATCGCTTCGGCCAAGGCGGCACGCAGATCGCGCGACAAGGCGTTCATCGCGCTTGGGCGGTTGAGCGTGACCAGCGCGACCGCGCCGTGGCGTTCAACTGTGACGGTCTGTTCGGTGCTCACATCTTCCTCCGCGCGCTTTGCCCGTCGTCGATCCGGATGATCGCGCCTGTCACGCATTCGCTGGCCGGGGCGACGAGGTAGAGCAGGGTCGAATCCATCTGCTGCGGCACCGGCACCCGCCCGCGCGGCAGATGCTGCGCGGGGTTGCCGCCCATCCGTTCGAACATCCCGTCGGTCATTTCGGAGACGAACATGCCCGGCGCAATCGCGTTGACGTTGATCCCGTAGTGCGCCCATTCAACCGCAAGCGCTTCGGTCATTCGCGCGATTGCGGTCTTGGTCACCGCGTAAAGCGCCGCGCCGCCGCCATCATAGCGGTAATGTGCGACCGAACTGATATTGACGATCCGCCCCGGCTTTTCCGCCGCAATAAGCCGCCGCGCGACCTCGCAGGCGAGGATCCACGGACCGCGCAGGTTCACGCCCAGCACCTGGTCGATGAGCTCGGTGGTCATCTTGTGGGCGCGCTGCGCATCGGGCATGCCGGCGTTGTTGATCAGGATGTCGACCGTGCCGAACGCGGTTTCGCCTGCAGCGACTGCCGCCACTACCGAGTCTGCGTCGGTAGCATCCATCTGCACCGCCAGCGCTTTGCCGCCGTTCGCCATGATTTTGGCGGCCAGCGCATCAAGCCGGTTAAGCCGCCGCGCCGCCAGCACCACCGCCGCGCCTTGCGCGGCGAGCACTTCGGCGAACCGCGCGCCGAGGCCGGAGCTTGCTCCCGTGACCAGCGCCACCCGCCCGGTCAGGTCGGCACCATTGTTGGGCAAGGGATAGTCAGTCATTGTGTGCAGCCTCCAGAACATCGCGCAGCCGGTCTTTGCCGAAGTAGAGTTCGCCCGCCACGAAGAAGCTGGGAATGCCGAACACCCCGCGCGCCACGGCATGCTCGGTATTGGCAACCAGTTTGGCCTTGTTCCCGGGATCGGCTGCACTTGCGATCAATGCATCGACCGGCAGACCGGCTTTGCCCAGCAGGCCGGCCCAGACCTCGGGATCGGCCAGCGCCAGTCCGTCCTCCCACATCCCCGCCATCATCGCCTCGATATAATCCTCGGCGCAGCCGAGCGCCTCGGCGGCAATCGCACCGCGCATCATCGGCAGGGTGTTGACCGGGAAGTTGGGGTTCATCGCGAAGTTGTTGATGTCGTGCCGCGCCATAAAGCGCCGCATTTCGAGCATGTCGTAATCGCGTTTGGCCGCGATGTGGCCATAGGTCTGCATCGGGCTCTGGTTGCCGATTGCCTTGAAGATCCCGCCGAGCAGGACCGGGACATAGCGAAAGGTGACGTCGCCCATGTCCTCGATCGCGCGGTGGACCATGTAGGCGTTGGGGCTGCCGAAGTCGTAAAGGAACTCGATCTCGCGGGTCATCACCAGGTCTCTCCAAAAGGACGGATTTCCTGCTCGAAAGTCCAGGCGCTTTTGGGCTGCGAATACAGCGCCCAATAGGCCTCGGCCACGGCAGCGGGCGGCATCAGCAAATCGGGCCGCGCGGCCAGCGCCTCGGCGCCGATCCGTTCGATCACCCGGGTGCGGACCCATTCGGTATCGACCCCGCTGTCGATCACCAGGTGCGCGACGTGGATGCCTTGCGGCCAGAGTTCTCGAGCGGCGCTTTGCGCAGTCGCGCGCAATCCTGCTTTCGCTGCAGCAAAGGCGGCGTAGCCCGGATTGCCGCGCAGTCCTGCGGTTGCCCCGGTGACGAAGATCTTGCCTTGCCCGCGCGGCAGCATGATCCGCGCCGCTTCACGCAGCGCCACAAACCCGGCGAAGCAGGCCATTTCCCAGACCTTGCGGAACACCCGGTCGGTGGTCTCGGTCAGCGGAAACTGGACGTTGGCGCCGACGTTGAACACCACCAGCGCGAGCGGGGCGTTTGCCTCGGCCTCGGCAAGGAAGGCGGTGACATCATCCGGCTCGCGCGCATCGAGGCTGCGCCCGGTCACCGCGCCGCCGAGCAGCGGGGCGAGCTTACCCCCATTGCGCCGCCCGGCGTGGACCGCGAAGCCTTGCCCCGCGAACTTGCGCACAATCGCCGCGCCGATGTGATCACCCGCGCCGATCACGGCGACGGACCCAGCAGGTGAGCTCATTTGCGCTCCAATGAAATGATCGCGGCGGTCATTCGCGACAAGCAGACCAGCTTGCCCACCTCGTCCTCGATCCGGATCGTCCAGACCTGGGTGGTGCGGCCAAGCGATTCGGGCCGTGCGGTGGCATAGACCCAGCCCGCATAGGCCGGGCGGATGTGGTTGGCGTTGATCTCCATGCCCACTGCGGCAAATTTTTCGCGGTCGACGCAGTAACTCGCGGCGACCGAGGCGATCGTTTCCGCCAAAGCCACCGATGCGCCGCCGTGAAGCCGCTTGAAAGGCTGCTGGGTGCGCTCGTCGACCGGCATTCGCCCGCGGATCCAGTCATCGCCGCATTCAACAAATTCAATACCGAGATGCCCGGGCAAGGCCCCGAAGCCCAGCCCGGTCATCGGCGCGAGGTCGGGGCGCGTACCACCGAACCAGATCATTGCGTTGCTCATCGCAACTGACACTGGCGCAATTGGCTGGCGCTGTAAATCGGTTCAGGCGTCCTCTTTGACCCGGTTCCCGGCCCGCACGCCGTCGTAGATGAATTCGCTGCCTTCGAGGTCGGTTTTGGGGATCTGGTCCTTCTCGGCCCAGTAATCCTGGTTGTGCCGCCATTCAGGCTTGTCGCCGCGCTGCGGCATGCTCTTCAATCCGCGCATCAGATAGCCGGGATTGAAATTGTCATTTTCGATCCAGTCGCCCAGCGGCATGTTGTGGTCTTCCTCGCGCAGCGCGACCTCGACCCGTTTGACGCCCTTCTGGTCCATGTGATTGAGCAGGCCGCAAACGAAATCGCCCATCATGTCGACGCGCAAAGTCCAGCTCGCACGGAAATAGCCCATGACCCAGGCCATGTTCGGCACCCCGGTGAACATCATTCCGCGGTAGTTGACCGTGTCGTGCCAGTCGACCTGCTCGCCATCGACGGTGAACGGGATATCGCCCATCACCGAGAGGCGGAAGCCGGTGCAGGCGACGATGATGTCCGCCTCAATCTCCTCGCCGCTGGCCGTACGTACACCCTTTTCGGTAAAGGTGTCGAGCGTGTCGGTAACGACCGTCAGCTTCCCCGCCACGGCTGCCTTGAAGATGTCGCCTTCGGGGCAGAACGCCAGGCGCTGTTGCCACACCCGGTACGTGGGCGTGAAGTGCGGTTCGAACTCGAAATCGGGCTTCCCGGTGAAGGCACGGACCAGTTCCTTGAGTTCTTCGAACACGGCTTCAGGTTCTTCCTGGCAGCGCTTGGTCATCAGATCCTGATCATGCATGATCTGGGTGCGGACAACGCGGTGGATGGTCGGCTCGTCGATCCCGCCGGCGCGCAGCTTGTCCGCCAGTTCGTTCTTGTTCTCGGCGCAGAAGAAATAGGTCGGCGAGCGCTGGAGCATGGTCACATGGGCGGCCTTCTCGGCAAAGGCGGGGATCACCGTTGCCGCAGTTGCGCCCGAGCCGATGACCAGGATGCGCTTGCCGGTGTAGTCGGTCTTCGGGTCCCACAGCTGGGCGTGGACGAACTTGCCCTTGTACTGGTCCATCCCCTTCCAGTCGGGGATGTAGGGCTTTTCGTGATCGTAATAGCCCTGGCACATCCACAGGAAGTTGGCGGTGAAGGTGTGCACCGCGCCGTCCCTGGTCGATGCGGTTACCGTCCACTGGTCGGTCTTGCGGTCAAAGCTGCATGAGGTGATCCGGTGGCCATAGCGGATGTGCTGGTCGAGGCCGTTTTCCTCGATCACTTCGCCCATGTAGTCAAGGATCGCCTGGGCCGAGGCAATCGGGGTGCCGAGCCACGGCTTGAACCGGTAGCCGAAGGTATAGAGATCCGAATCCGATCGCACGCCTGGGTACTTGTGGGTGTCCCAGGTTCCGCCGAAGGTATCCTTCATCTCGAGCACCACGAAGCTCTTTTCCGGGCACTGCTCCTGCAAGTGATGCGCCGATCCGATTCCCGAAATCCCGGCGCCGACGATCAGCACGTCGACATGGGTGGCCTGAGATTCTGCTTGCGGCTCTGCAACTGCGGTGGCGCTCATGGCGAATCCTCTCCAGCTTTTAATTGAACGATTAAACGCCTAATCGCAGGCTTTGTGAAGGGCGTATTTGATCCGCGTCAAACACCGCCCTGCCATTGCCGCACTGCATCGAGCGGCCAGACCAGCATCAGCACGATCAGAGTATGTGTTTGTATTTTCGATATATTTCAACTCAATCCGGCTGGTTTTTGGCTCCTGCCGGGTGATCACCCACCGAATACCCATCCGTGCATACGCCGGATTCCCGCGCGTTTCCAATGATTGGGCACAACAAAAAATCAGCGGGCCACCTTGCCCACCCACCGACCACCCATCTTCGAATGATCTACCATTCGAGAATCGGCTTACGGCGGATGGGCTGGGCGGATGTCAGGATTCTACGCTTTCCTTGGCCCCCCAATCGATCCCCATCGAGGCTGCAGCGGTGTTCACCGCCGACAACAGGGTCTGATTCGAGAGGTGCGCGTAGCGTTCCGTGGTGCGTGTCTGGCTATGTCCCAGCACCTTGGCGATCACATAGAGCGAGTGACCTGAGTTGGCCAAATTGCTGGCAGCGCTGTGTCTCAAATCGTGCAAGCGGATATGGGACTCGTTTTCGAGCTTCTTACTTCAAAGGCAAAATAGAGGGGCTCGTGGAGGATGGCCAAAAGAGCTACTCCCATGCTTATCAAATCTTGAGGTACCCGCGATAGCTTGTTGATATTTATTTAGGTAAATCAATGTCTTAGCATATAAGATGGTCCGTCACCCTCGTTTTATTTCGTAGCCCTGCCGCTCACTGCTTAGCCCGTCTCGCGCACATTTCCGTTGCGACCGCTACTGCAACAGTTGTCGGATCAATTCCGCTCAGCATTTCGCCGTTGCTAGGAAGTCGATGGCTAGAAAACCGAGCTAGGACCGACTGCTCGACCTCCCTACGCGACTGACAATAGCGAAGTCAAAATGGCGCAATCAGGTCGGAGAATTGACGTGAACTCGACGCGCGAAAACGCTCAAGCGCTCACCAGCAAAGTGGGCGGGGGATCATGGCAGGCAATGCGATGCATGCTACTTATAGTCTGTCGCCGTCCGCGCCGCTCTAACTGTACGCAAGGCTTATGAGAGACTTGCAGTCTACACTGGCGGCAAACGTGAAGCGCTTACGAGCGAGACTTGCGGTATCCCAGGAAGAGCTCGCAGAGCGTAGCGGCCTTCACCGCACTTATATCGGTGGAATCGAGAGAGGCGAACGCAACATTACGCTAGCCTCTCTCGAACGCTTAGCTTCAGCGCTGGGAACCCA
>JANXUP010000053.1 GCA_025356175.1 Sphingomonadaceae bacterium
CCGCCCGGTGCGATCGTGTGGCACGAGGCGCACTTGGCGAAGCTCTTCTGGCCCTTGGCGGCATCACCGACAAGCGCCACCGCCGGAGCAGCAGCACCGGCAGCCGGGGTCGCCGGAACCGCCGGAAGCGGCTGGTTCGAACCCTTGGAGTTGAGGTACACCATCACGTTGGCGCGTTCCTGCGGATCGGTCAGCCCGGCAAAGCTCATCTTGGTGCCGCTGGCCATCGCGCTGGGGTTTTCCAGCCAGTGGTTAAGGCTGGTCCAGTCCCACTTGCCGCCGACCGCCTTGAGCGAATCGGAGAAAGCGAACCCGCCGCGGCCCTTGCCGACATCGTCGCCCAGAATGGCATAGAGGTTCGGGCCCTGCCCGTTCGCGCCGCCCTGTTCGATGGTGTGGCAGCTCATGCACTTCTTGAAGCTTGCTTCGCCCTTGGCCACGTCGGCTTTGGCGAGGAAAGCTTCAATCGGTTCGGCCGAAGCGCTGGCTCCGCCTTCACCCTCTTCGACTACGCCAGCGATGGTGTAGCCCGGATGCTCGGGCTTTTCGAACTTGCCAGCCTCGAAGTAATGGCCCGCGATGCTCGACAGGCCAAGCGCGACGATGCCCGAAAACAGCGTCCAGCCGGCGATGGTGTTAAAGCGGTCTGCCATCCGATAAGCCCCGTTGGGAAATGCACGTGTGCGTTCGCGCGCCGCTCTAGTCAGGCCGCGCACGGCTTGCAAGGGGCATTGCGGCGCGGGGCGAACCGCTTTAGCCACTGCGGCATGTTTTCCTCACTCCTGATTGCCAACCGCGGCGAAATCGCCTGCCGGATCATTCGCACCGCCAGCGCGATGGGGATCCGCACCGTCGCGGTCTATTCCGATGCCGATGCCAAGGCGCTGCACGTGCGGCAGGCCGATGAGGCGGTGCATATCGGCCCGTCACCCGCGCGCGAAAGCTACCTCGTCGGCGAAAAGATCATCGCTGCGGCCAAGGCGACCGGGGCGGAGGCGATCCATCCGGGTTACGGCTTCCTCTCCGAAAACGCCGAATTCGCGCAGGCGGTGATCGATGCCGGGCTGATCTGGGTCGGGCCCAAGCCCGCAAGCATTACTGCGATGGGGCTGAAGGACGCGGCCAAGCAATTGATGCAGGACGCCGGTGTGCCGGTGACTCCGGGCTACTTGGGCGCGAATCAGGACCCGGCGCACCTGGCACAGGAAGCGGCGAAGATCGGCTATCCAGTGCTGATCAAGGCGGTTGCCGGCGGTGGCGGCAAGGGGATGCGGCTGGTCGAGAAGGCGGAGGATTTCGCCGATGCCTTGCAGTCGTGCCAGCGCGAGGCGGCGAGTTCGTTCGGCAATCAGCATGTGCTGATCGAGAAATACATCCAGCGCCCGCGCCATATCGAGGTGCAGGTGTTCGGTGACAGCCACGGCAATGTCGTCCACCTGTTCGAACGCGATTGCAGCCTCCAGCGCCGCCACCAGAAGGTGATCGAGGAAGCCCCCGCCCCGGGGATGGACGAAGCGACCCGCGAGGCGCTATGCGCCGCCGCCGTCCGCGCGGCCAAGGCGGTGGATTACGAAGGCGCCGGCACGATCGAATTCATCGCCGACGCTTCGGAAGGGCTAAGGGCTGACCGGATCTGGTTCATGGAAATGAACACCCGGTTGCAGGTCGAGCATCCGGTGACCGAGGAGATCACCGGGGTCGATCTGGTCGAGTGGCAGTTAAGGGTCGCGGCGGGAGAGGCGTTGCCCAAGCGGCAGGATGAGCTCAGCATCAACGGCTGGGCGATGGAAGCGCGATTGTATGCTGAGGATCCCGCGAAGGGTTTTTTGCCGAGCATCGGAGGATTGAACAACTTTATCCTGCCCCATGACGTACGGGTCGACACCGGTGTTGAAGATGAAGATGAGGTCACGCCGTTTTATGATCCTATGATTGCGAAGCTCATCTCCCACGATTCGACGAGGCAAGGGGCCCTTCGTCGGCTTGCTGACGCATGTGGAAAGGTCGAAGTCCAGCCTGTGCGTACCAACGCCTGGTTTCTGAAGCGCTTGCTGAATGACAGTGAAGTGCAGCTTGGAGCGGTCCACACTGGCTTGATCGTCGAAAAGTCCGATGACCTTCTTGAACCGCCGAAGCCAAGTAGCTTGGGCCTGCAAATAGCGGCAACATCCTTGGGCAACGACCGTTTCGTAGGCGGTATGCGCGGCGATTTGGCTTTTGAGATGATTCGGGAGCTCCGCGGCTTCCGGCTCAATGCCGCTGCCGAAAATCGATATCGGGTCACCGTCGATGGGCACCCGCAGACGGTAGTTGTCGATCATTCGGATCAGGAGCTGGTGAACGAGAGCTGGCAACGTAAGACCCAGCTTTACGGCGACGGTGAAGTCATCATCATGGAAGACGGTGCCAACTTCCAAGTCGCTTTAGACGAACCTCGAGGAAGCGGCCACCACTCCGCCCACGACGGCGATATCCTCTCCCCCATGCCGGGCAAAATCATCGCGGTCGAGGTCGTGGCCGGGCAGGCGGTGGTGAAGGGGCAGAAACTGCTCACGCTCGAGGCGATGAAGATGGAGCACAGCTTGACCGCGCCGTTCGACGGCACGGTGGCGGAGCTTAACGCGGTCGCCGGGGCGCAGGTGCAGGTCGAGGCTTTGCTCGCACGGATTGAGGCGGCGGCAGAGTGAACAAGGGCTACCAAATCCTCCCCGGAACGGGGAGGTGGCAGTCCGCAGGACTGACGGAGGGGCCGGGTGCTCTCGACATGGCGCAGCGTTTGCGGAGAGCAACCGACCCCTCCGCCCTTTGGGCACCTCCCCGTTCCGGAGAGGATTTGAGATGACCTGGGCTAAGGAGCTCGAAGAACTCCGCGCCCGCGAGGCGCTGGCCGAGCAAATGGGCGGCGCGGACAAGGTCGCGCGGCAGCATGGGCGGGGCAAGCTGGATGCGCGTGAACGGCTCGCCGCCTTGGTCGATCCGGGCAGCTTCCGGGAGATTGGCAAGATCGCCGGCAAGGGCAGCTATGACGACGCGGGCGAACTGACCGCGTTGCTCCCCGCGCCGTTCCTGTTCGGCAAGGCCACGATCAATGGCCGCCCGGTCGTCGCCACGGCGGACGATTTCACTATCCGCGGCGGCGCGGCGGATGCGGGGATCGGCCGCAAGATGGAGCAGGCCGAGAAGATGGCGCATGAACTGCGCCTGCCGATCATCCGCATGATCGACGGCACCGGCGGCGGCGGCTCGGTCAAGACGCTCGAGATGATCGGCGCGACCTATATTCCGGCGGTGCACATGTGGGGCGAGGTGGTGAAGAACCTCGATACCGTGCCAGTCGTAGCGCTGGCGCTCGGACCGACCGCAGGCCTTGGCGCGGCGCGGATTGCAGCGAGCCACTATTCGATAATGGTGCGCGGGCTCTCGCAGATTTTCGCCGCCGGACCGGCCGTGGTCGACGCGCTGGGCGCAGGCTGGAAGGACGAGGGTTCAGCCAACCACGAGCAGGCCAAGGAAGCGCTTGGCGGCAGCGACATCCACACCCGCAACGGCGTGGTCGACGACGAGGTCGCCAGCGAAGCCGAAGCCTTTGCCCGGGCGCGACATTTCCTTAGCTTCATGCCCGAATATGTCGGGCAAGCGGCGCGGCGAATGGAGAGCGGCGACCCCGCCGATCGCCGCGAGGAAGCGCTGCTCAGCCTGGTGCCGCGCGGCGACAAGCAGGTCTATTCGATGCGCCGCGCGATGGGCTTGCTGTTCGACAAGGGCACCGTGTTCGAGATCGGCGCGCAGTGGGGCCGTGCCGCGATCACCGCGCTGGCCCGGCTCGACGGCTGGCCGGTGATGGTGCTGGCCTCTGACCCCAGCTTCCTCGGCGGATCGTGGGACGCCAAGACCAGCGAGAAGGTGGAGCGTTTCATCAAGCTCGCCGACCTGTTCCGCCTGCCGGTGGTCCATCTGGTCGATAATCCCGGCTTCATGATCGGGCGCGAGGCCGAGGTGGCGGGCACGATCCGCTACGGCGTGCAGGCAATGAACGCGATTTACAAGGCCACGGTGCCGTTATGCTCGGTGGTGCTGCGCCGCGCTTACGGGATTGCCGGCAGTGCGATGTCGAATGCGGACACATACCAGTACCGCTATTGCTGGCCCTCGGGCGATTGGGGCTCATTGCCGATCGCTGGCGGGCTGGAGGTGGCCTACAAGTCGGAGATCGGGGCGGCGGAAGACCCGGCGGCGGAGCTAGCGGCGATTCAGGAGCGATTGGCCAAGGTGACCAGCCCGTTCCGCAGCGCCGAACGGTTCAACGTCGAGGATATCATCGACCCCAGGGATACGCGCCCGCTGCTGTGCGAATTTGCCGAACTGGCGTGGCGCAGGTTGGCGGCGGACTAATCGTCGTCCCGGACTTGATCCGGGACCGCTGGCGTTTTCCGAGAGCTCGCGTTGATGCCGCCAGCGATCCCGGGTCAAGCCCGGGATGACGAGAGAAACTCCGCCAGCGCTGCATGCTGCTCGCCGCTCAGCCGCAGCCCCAGCTTGCTGCGCCGCCACAGCACATCCTCGGCGCTGACCGCCCATTCCTCGGTGCAAAGATAATCCACCTCGGCTGCGGTGAGCCCGCCGCCAAAATCGCGTCCCAAGCCCTGCCAGCCTTGCGCGTCCCCCAACCAGCGCCGTGCCCGGGTGCCATAGGCGCGCGCAATTCGGTCGACATCGTTCGAGCCTAGGAACGGATAATCCGCTGCCAAGTCGGCCTTGAGCGCATCCAGCCCGTCGATAGCAAAATCCCCTCCGGGCAACGCGGCGCTTCGCGTCCAGGCTTTGCCCGACAGCGCCGAGAGCCGCGGCACCAGCAGGTCGACCGCCTCTTCCGACAAGTGCCGGTAAGACGTGATCTTGCCGCCATAGACGCTGAGCAACGGCGCGTCCTGCCCCGCATCTGATAGATCGAGCCGGTATCCCCGCGTCGCCGCCTCGGGCTTGCCCGAACCGTCGTCGACCAGGGGCCGCACGCCCGAATAGGTCCAGACCACATCGGCTGGGGTGATTGCAGTTTTGAAGTACTCGTTCGCACCTTGGCACAAGTAGGCAATCTCTTCGTCGCTGGCCTTGATCGGGTCCCCCGGTGCCTGGTCACGGTCAGTGGTGCCGATCAGGGTAAAGTCACGCTCATAGGGGATCGCGAAGAAGATCCGCCCGTCGGCGAGCTGGAAGAAATAGGCATAGGGGTGGTTGAACAATTTGCGCACCACGATGTGGCTGCCGCGGACCAACCGCATCCCATATTCGGGTGCATCGCCGAGGGTGTTTTCCACGTCGAGCACTTGCGGTCCGGCGGCGTTGACCAGTGCCTTCGCGCGAAAGGTACCGTTGTTGGTGGCGATCTCCCACAAGTCACCGTCGCGCCTGGCCCCGGAAACGCGCGTGCGGGTGCGCACTTCGGCACCGCGTTCAGCCGCGTCCTTGGCGTTCAAAAGAACCAGCCGCGCATCATCAACCCAGCCGTCCGAATACTCGAACCCGGTGGTGAAGCCCGCTTTGAGCGGTGTGCCCGCCGGGTGATTCCCCAAGTCAATCGTGCGCGTTGCAGGCAAGCGCTTGCGGCCGCCGATGTGATCGTAGAGGAACAGCCCCAGCCGCAGCAGCCAGCGCGGACGCAGGCCCGCCACATAGGGCAGCACGAAGCGCATCGGGTGGATGATGTGCGGGGCGATGGCCCACAGCGCCTCACGTTCGCTCAGGCTTTCGCGGACCAGTGCAAATTCGTAATGTTCAAGGTAGCGCAGTCCGCCGTGGATCAGCTTGGTCGATGCGGACGAAGTGCCCTGCGCAAGGTCGCCCGCTTCGAGCAGCAGGACCTTCGCCCCGCGTCCCGCCGCATCGCGCGCAATCCCCGCGCCGTTAACGCCGCCGCCGATCACTGCAAGGTCGTAAATCTGGTCCATCGCCCTGCCTTAATGGATCGCGTCGGAAACTGGCCGCGCCGCGCCGGGCGGGGTGAGGCGGCGGAACAGCCGCCCGTTCTCGCTGTAAAGCACCAGCGCCAGCGCTGCCAGCCCGCACAGCAGCAAGGCCCACGACAGCGGCCGCGCGGTGCCGTCATAGGCCTGCCCAACGAAGGCGCCCAGCGCCGAGCCGCAAGCCATGCGCAGGAACGCCTGAAGCGACGAGGCCGCCCCGGCAATCCGCGCGAAGGGTTGCAGCGCGATCGAACTGAAATTAGCGCCGGTAAAGCCGATCATCGCGCAGTTGAGCGTCATCAGCGGGATGAACTGGACCAGCGTCTCATGCGGCTGGTGCGACAGCCACACCTGCAGCGCCCCCACCACAATAAACACCAGCAGTGCCGAATGGCTGACGCGG
>JANXUP010000058.1 GCA_025356175.1 Sphingomonadaceae bacterium
CATGCCCCGTTGACAAGCTGGCCCGCCCCCCGCTAGGGGCCCGCTCCTACCCCGGCACGAGGCGAAGCAGCCCGCGTGCCACCCGTGCCCAGATGGCGGAATTGGTAGACGCACCAGCTTCAGGTGCTGGCGCTCGCAAGGGCGTGGAGGTTCGAGTCCTCTTCTGGGCACCATCTACCCGTCCGGCGTTGTTCGCCGACGGCTTTGAAACCCGCAGAAATCTGCTAGATTTCGCTCCTAACCGGGCGAAATTTATTCGCCGATATCGGGCCCTATTCGCGTTCAACCGGATGAGTTTGGGGGCCTCGCTTGGGGCTTGGCCCCCAAATATCGGCATAAATGGCGCCCATTTCTAAAATGGAGCCCCCATGGCGCTTACCGACGTCAAAATCCGCCAAACAATTCCGTCACTTAAGCCTTTAAAATTGTATGACTCGGGCGGGTTATACCTCCTGATCGCGCCGAATGGCTCGAAACACTGGTATCTGAAGATTCGCATCCACGGCAAAGAGCAGAAGCTTGCTTTCGGTCGGTATCCTGATGTCAGCCTCAAAGAAGCTCGTGCCGCTCGCGATGAAGCCCGCCTTGAGCACATGCGCGGCGGTGACCCCGTGCAACGCCGCCGCGATGCCAAGGCTGCGCGCACGCTGTCTGCGGCCAATAGCTTCGAAGATGTTGCCGAGGAGTACATCAAGAAGTGCGAGGCAGAAGACTATGCCGAGGCCACGACCAAGAAGGCGCGCTGGTTCCTCGATCTGCTTCGCCCGGCGCTTGGCAAGCGCGCAATCGCTGAAATCAAGCCGCACGAGCTGCTCGCAGCGCTGAAGAAGATCGAAGCCCGCGGCGCCCGCGAATCGGCCAAACGCGCACGCTCGTTCGCCAGCCGCGTATTCCGCTACGCGATTGCGACTGTCCGCGCCGAGAACGATCCCGCGATTATGCTGCGCGGCGCACTCTTGGCCCCAACTGTGCGGCATCAGGCAGCGATCACCGATCCAGAAGCTCTAGGTGACCTGCTGCGCACCATCGACGGCTACCTTGGCTCTCCAGCCACCCTTTACGCGTTGCGGATCGCCCCGCATGTGTTCGTTCGCCCGAGCGAGCTGCGCCGCGCCGAATGGCACGAGTTCGATTTCGAGCAGGCTGTCTGGAATATCCCGGCGGGCAAGAAGAAGGAACGCCGCGCGCACCGGTTGCCGCTGTCTCGCCAGGTGATCGCCCTGCTGGAAGAGCTTGCGCAGATCTCCGGCCGTCATGGCTATGTCTTCAGTTCGCTGGTCACCAAGAATCGCCCCATGAGCGAAAACACCATCAACGCGGCATTCCGCCGGCTGGGGTTCACCAGTGCAGAGGTCTGCGGTCACGGTTTGCGGACTACGGCATCAACGCTGCTCAACGAATCGGGCAAGTGGAGCCACGATGCGATCGAACGCGCGTTGGCGCACAAGGACCAGAATGCCATTCGCGGGATCTATGATCGCGGACAACGCTGGGACGAGCGTGTCCAAATGGCGCAGTGGTGGAGCGACTACCTTGGCGTTCTGAAGAACGGCTAAGCGCCATTCAGGTTTGGTCGTCAGGCAAGGCAATGCTGGCCGTAACGCCGATGGCAATATGTCGGCGCCCGGTTCGGTTTAACGGGCGGCGCTGCAGTAAGGGCAGCCGCTTGCTGCAGTGTCGATAACCGTCTTTACCGCGTCGAGCAGCTCTTCGCGTGGTCCGGAAACCTCACCGGCCTTCACTGCATTGGTCGCGATTGCGTATGCGCGATCGTTTGCTTCCGGATCGCGCTTATCGCACAGGATTTCTTCGTGGCGTGAGCAGTAAGCGACGGCTCCAGCTTTGAGCGCGCAATCAAGCCCTGCCTCTGTCAGTTCTTGCGCGTGGTGTTTTATCGACATTCATGGCTCCATATCCGGGGGTACCAAAGTAGGTAAGGTTGGGCGGCGCCATTTCCAAGGCTGGCAATCAACAGGCTTGTCTGATTGACCTCCAGGGGCGATTACCGTGGGTATGGTGACCAGAGTTCCTATCGGGCTTGCCTTGGGCTTAGCCGTCCTAATTGCGCCGCCGGCCGCGGCACAAACCATAACAGGTTCGGCCCGCGCGGTTGACGGCGACTCACTTTCGGTTTCGGGGATATCAATCCGTCTGTTTGGGGTTGATGCGCCCGAAGCGAAACAAACCTGCTCGAAAGACGGCGCAGCTTGGGCTTGCGGCGCCGAAGCGCAGAAGACGCTGCAGTCGCTGGTCGATGGCAGCATCGTGCGATGTGAACGGCGTACGATCGATATATACGGTAGGTCGGTGTCGGTTTGCTACGCGGGCGGAGTGGATGTCGGACGCGCCATGGTCGCAGGCGGCTGGGCGGTGGCCTTCACGCGCTACAGCAACGTCTACGAAGGCGACGAAGCACAGGCCAAGGTGGCAGGCTTGGGGATCTGGAGTTCGGAGTTTGAGCTGCCGCAAGATTACCGTGCACGAAACCGGCTCGCCGAAGACGGATCGGTAGATCGCCCTGTTCAACCGCGCCCGCCGCGCCAGGTCCGAGTGCAGCAGTTCCGCGCATCAAGCGGCTGTCTGATCAAGGGCAACCGCAATCGCCGCGGAGAATGGATCTACCATTTGCCTGGCATGCCTTATTACGATCAAACCCGAGCGGAAGAGATGTTCTGCACCGAAGCGGAAGCGCTGGCTGCCGGCTATCGTCGCTCAAGAGCCCATTGACCCGAGATGAGGAAACTCTCGCCGCGGCGCTGCTTATCAAAAAGCAGCACGGCGCGGATGTACCAGTCTATGTTGCTGAGCAGATTGGGGCGCAGGTGATTGCCGGCGACGAAGCCGGGGTAGCGCGTTGGCAAGAGATTGCTTCTACTTTGGTGGCGCTTCTGAAACCATCCCATTGACTGGCCTTGACCTATCATCGCAATCCGCTTGGATTTGGCTGGCAGCGAGGCCTTTCGAGTTTGGAATTGCCCAGAATCGCGATGTTTATCCCGCAATTGTTGTATTTTCTACTTTTGCGGGATAAACCACCTTCATGGCAGTCATCCAACCCTTTTCAGCCGAGCAAGAGCGCGCGCTCATCAACATGCGCCAGCGCTACGATGCCTGGATCGAGGCTGAGCGTGAGCTGGCGGCCATGCCTTACGATCTCAAACGCAAGAAGATCGGCGACTACGAGTACCTTTACGAAACCACCGACCGCGACGGCAATGGCAAGAGCCTCGGCCGCTGGAGCGATGACAAGCAAGCGCGCTTCGATGCGTACAAGGCCGCTAAGGCCGCTGCCAAAGCACGCCGGGATGGCGCGCGGGATATTCTGGGCGAATCCAGCCGCATTGCTCGCGCCTTGCGCCTCCCCATGCTCTCAGCCGACGCTGGGCCAATCCTGCGCGAAGCTGATCGCCGCTCGCTGCTCGGCAGTCACCTCCTAGTGATCGGCGCCAACGCCATGGCGGCCTACGCGCTCGAGGCGGCTGGCACGCTCCGCGACGTGCCCGACGAAACCGAAGACTTCGATCTTGCCTGGTCTGCCGAAGCCGTGGAGACCGGCACGCAGCTACGGGATTTGCTAAAGGCGGTCGATTCGACGTTCACCATCAACAGCGAGCGCGAGTTTCAGGCGCGCAATGCCAAGGCCTATGAAGTCGAATTGCTGATCGCACCCTCCCGCGTTGCCACCCTGGCGAAAAAGCATCGGCCGCGCCCTGTTCCCTTGCCGGAGCAAGAATGGCTGTTGCCTGGCCGCCGGGTCGACCAAGTGGTTCCTTGCCGAGACGGAACGCCTGCTCGGATTGTCGCGCCCGATCCGCGCTGGTTTGCGCTGCACAAGCTTTGGCTCGGTGCTCAAGCCAAGCGCAATCCGCTCAAGCGCCGCAAGGATACCGTGCAGGGTATGGCGCTGCTCGATGCCGTTGCCGAGGCGATGCCGCACTACCCGCTGGGTGATGCCTTTGTTTCGAGTTTGCCCGAAGACTTGATGCCATATTGGCAGAGCTGGCTGAAGCGCGACTAGCGCAAACGCTGTACTAGTTATTGTTTAAATACAATAAGTTAAATGCAGAATCAAATTGACAGGCGGCGCCATTTGTGGCAATATTAGGTCACACCTAACTGGCTATACCGTCTGTCTCTACCTTCCTTCTCTATCTCCTCTTTATCACCCCTATCTACCTAACACCTTATCTCCCTTCCCCTGAGACCAATAAGATCTCTCAGGAGAAAGAAATGAAGTATTATCAATTACCTATAGCGAGTGAGCGAGCAGGCGACGAACCAGCCATGACTGACGCGATCCGCGCACTTATGATGGCTGGGATTGACGTAAGGCGACCAGACAAAACGCCGTACCAACTCAAGGTCTCCGAAACGATCAGCTACTATCCGGCCAAGGGAACAATCTTCATCGACGGTACCGCTGGCGCACTGCCGCAGCGCGGCCTGCAAGCCCTACTAACCTTGCTGACCGACCAACCCTGCGAACAGCCCTTGGGCATTCATTAGCCCCGGGGGCGTTACGATCTTCCTGGCTCCGCTGAATTCCTGGCTATGCCGCCGCGCAATGCGGCTGGCGCAGCCGGGGTGCCAAGGCCGTGCAAACCAATCAAATCTACAAGCGCGTGACCCAGCAAATCATTGACGCCATCGAGGCCGGGGCCGGGGCCGCTTCGTACTGCATGCCTTGGCATAACTGGGGGCAGAGCACTGCATTGCCAACCAACATCGCCACCGGCCGGGCCTATCGCGGCTTCAACGTCTTGCTGTTGTGGGCCGCGGCCGAGGCCCAGGGTTATTCATCGGGGCGGTGGGCCACTTACCGGCAATGGACCGCAGCCGGTGCCCAGGTGCGCAAGGGCGCAAAAGCCACCCCGATCATCTTCTGGAAGACCTCAACCGGCGCACCTTCATGTGCTGATGACGATGAGGATACTAGCACCGGCCCGGGCCGCCTTATTGCCCGCTGCTACTCCGTTTTCAACGGCGACCAGGTTGAAGGTGCCGAGCCCCAGCCACAGCGTGTCCTCGACGAGACCGAGACTCTAACCGCCGCCGCCCAGTTCATCGGCAGAACCGGCGCGCAAATCCGTCACGGCGGCGACCGGGCATATTACGCGCCGAGCATCGATCAAATCTGGCTGCCCCAGCACGCGCAGTTTCGTGACAGTGAGAGCTACTACGCGGTCCTGGCGCACGAGCTGGTTCATTGGACCGGTTCCCAGCACCGTCTGAATCGCCCACTGGATGGGCGTTTCGGCGACGCAGACTACGCGTTCGAAGAGCTGATCGCTGAATTGGGGGCAGCCTTCCTCGCCGCGCACCTCGGCCTTAGCCTCGAACCACGCCCCGATCACGCCGTCTATCTTGCTTCCTGGCTCAAGGTCCTTAAGAGCGACCCCAAGGCCATTCTTTCAGCCGCCGCCAAAGCGCAGCAGGCCGTCGATTTCCTCAGTCAGCGCCTGTGCCAGTTCGAACAGGCTGGAAATGGTCGGGTTCCGGTGCCGGCTCTCCAGGCCGCTGATGTATTGCTGCGTTAAGCCCGAGCGGACAGCGAACTCTTCCTGGGTCCAACCCTTGCCAGCCGCAATGCTTTCACGTTCGAACCGACCGCATATCCATGCCAGCATCCGTCTCGGTTCCCAGGGCTTTGGCTTATCTACCATAATGTGTATCCATTCGTGATGCGGTTGCACCGCGTTGTTCGAGCGGGGGGAATTTCGTGGAAGATCCGACCGACCTGTTTACGCAGTTGGCGCAGTTGCATGCGCAAGGCCTACTGACAGATGCCGAATATGAGGAAAAGAAGGCAGCACTGCGCTCAAGGAGACAAAGTGGTGACTTGCCGCCATCGCCTGACCGGTCTCTCGAAAAAGTCACGTCCTTCATGGCGAGCTATCGACGAAATACGCGCCCTTGGTTTCTCGCATCCGTCATTCTCACAATCCTGATCGGCGGGTATTTCCTGATCAAGGCCTCGACCACGTCGCCACGTTTTGCCGCAGCGTCTGCCTCGCACCTCAACGGTGACAGCGGCCCTTGGACCATTGAATCCACCACCGACCCGATGACCGACGCAACGGTTAAGTCGGCTAAGGCGACCTTCGAAGGAAGCCAGTTCAATTTCGAAGTTGCGGTCAGCTGCGCCAGCACCGGGGAATTGACGTACACCGCGACTTCCTACGACCGCGACGGCAAGCCCGCTGAAATGCGCAGCGAGATGGATAATTCGGGGCATACCTATTTACGGTTTCAGATGCGAGTGGACAGCGATCCAACTTTCGATGGCTCAACCACCGATCCGCAGTATAACAATCAGATTGTTCTCAGAGGCTTACTTGGCGATTTCGTAGCAATAAACCTGTTTGCTAAGAGCCCGAGCTTTAAGGAGGTTGGCCTAGCGAAGCTGGTACGCCTTCGACTATTCATGACAAACGGCGATGAAACGATCCAATTGCCGCAGGACAGCGCCGGCTTTCGCGGCGTGATCGACAGCTGTCTACAACAGCAGCCAAACCCGATACCGAGCGCAACCCCGACTCCGGTTGCTGCGGCAGAGAGCTCCGACGCAGGTAGTTTTGCTGATGCCTCAAGCGAGGGGGCCAATAATGCGGCTAGCAAGCGTAAGAGCGACAAATCGTGCGAAGCCGATGTTTTATACGAGGTCGCATCAGTTGAAGATTCCTCCTCCAAAATGGAAGCCGGCACAACATTTGACTACGTCACACAATTTAGGCGAAATAAGCAAACAGGCGAAACAACGTTCTGCCAACACGGTGGATATTGCTATCCCACTCATGTCGTCATCGGCGGCAAAAAAATTGAAGCTATACGATTAAACAACTGCTCTGTTGGAAAACAGAACTACGATGACGATGAAGATGTTTTTTACGATCTCCGCTGATCGAGTAAGGTTGATCACGTCTTGGCGTGCCATTCGCATGTCATGCTCGTCCTGGCACGTACGGCGTTAACTTAACTTATAGCCGATTGAATTTCTTCCGCCGCCGATCTTGCGGACGGCGGCGGAGGCAGCATGTCCCTTCATCAGCAGCGGTTGTCAAAAAGCAAGGTCGCGGCCTTCGAGCATTGCCCGCGCCGCTTGTGGCTGCAGGTTCATCGCCGGGAGCTCGGGCAATTTGACGAGCAGACCCTTGCTCTGTTCCAATGCGGGCATGCGGTCGGTGAGATGGCGCGACGCCGTTACCGCCGTGGCCACTTGGTCACAGAAACTCACCTTGAAATCCCCGCAGCCATCTCCCGCACCAGAGAGCTTCTGGCAGCCACTGACGGGCTGCCGATCTTTGAAGCGGCGTTCGAGCGTCAAGGGGTGATCGTTCGTGCTGATATCCTTGAACCCGATCATTGGGGCGGCTGGCGCCTGATCGAGGTGAAGAACAGCCGCAACGTCAAAGCCTACCAAATTCGTGATGTCGCGACCCAAGCCTGGGTTCTACAAGGCAACCGCATTTGCATCTCGGCTATCGTCGTCCGCCACGTTGAACGACCGCTGCGCCTCAATTCGCGAAACGCCACTGTCCGCTTCCTCGACGCTGACGTCACTCCGAATGCGCAACGTCTCGTGCCCGGCCGGGAAACCATCGTAATGGCGGCTGGAGTCGTGCTCCAAGGCGTTGAACCGGCGATCCGCCCTGGCCCGCATTGCGTCCGCCCAAACTGCGAATTCCGACACCATTGCTATCAGGATGTCGAAGCGGCCATCGGCCCCGAATGAATGTCCGCTTTTGCGCTTTCCCAACCAAAACCGGACTGTCTGCTTACGACAACAAAGCAGACATAAACTGTAGGTTGGCTTGCGCTGGCTAGAGTGACGAGTGGCCATCTCTTGATGCACCATAAGGGCCCTTAGAAGGTTAGGGATTGCAATAGTCACAGTGACCTGGATCGCCCTTTCGCCCAGGTTCGATGCGATGTTCGGCGCGGTTTCCGCAGGCCTCGCAGACATATTCCTCGATCCACGCTTCGACGGTCGGCCCGTTGCACCAGGCGCAGGGGCGGCCCGCGAGCAGCCGGGGTGTCCAGCTGGGAAAGGTGCAGGTAGGACATCTCGCCTGCACGCGACGCGTGAGATCAGCCGAGGCTTCGGCAACGGCACCCATCCTCGTGGGGTTGAGATGGGCCCGCATGTCGGCCTCCAGCCAGACCGGGCGACCTGAGGCTGACTGAGCGCGACAGACTGCCTGAAGCGCGTTTGTACATGTCACCCCTTGGCCAGTACCGGACCTTCGCGGCCTGCCATCATGACGATCGAATGACCTGGAAACCCGACCCTTTCGGCAAAAGAATACACCTCAGCCAGTGTGGCAGCTTCGTACTGGGCGAAGTTGGTGGCAGTGGTCAGGTGACTGCCGACAATCACCTTGCCGCTCACGCGGTCGAGCAGTGCCACCATCTCGAACCCCGAAGGCAGGAAGGGAATGTGGGGATGCGGTCCGAAAGCGCCCTCGCTGGCGATTGCAAAATCCGCATCGAGGCACATGTCGAGCCCTGCCTGCGCCTTTGCCAGCACGGCTTCGCGCTGGCTTCCGCTCCTGCCAATTTCGCGCGTGAAGGTGCCGTAGCGGTCGGTATCGATGTGCGGTGGCGGCAGAAAGCGCAGACCCAGTCTGGCAAGCACGGGTTCGATGACCCGCTGCTTACCGTGCATGGTTGCGACTATCGCTGTCTTGCCATCAACCTCGAACGCGCGGTCCACGGCGGTCAGGCCGTGACCTTGGCAAAGTAGTCCGAGCGCATGACTTCGACATCCGAGAGGAAGGTTACGCCGGGTCGCTTCTCGAACAGTCGGGCAAGGCCCCGCGCGACATCGGCAATGGCAGTTTCCTTGGCCACGCCGACAAACATAACGAGGCCGCTCTGGTCATTGAAGATGGTCTTGCCTTGGTGGAAGCCGTTGTGACCCATACCGGCCACGTCGCGGATCATCGTCCAGCCACCGATGCCGGCGGCCTTGAGCAGTTCCTCGATGAGGGCGTGATCTTCGGCCAGTAGCACGATCTCGATCTTCTTGAGCCGATGCAACTTCAGATCGCCGAATGCAGCGTTGGTCATGTTCAAAACTCCGATTTCTGGTTTAAGGGAGCAGCATTGGCATCGGCTGTCAGTTCTAAATCGCGCCGCCAGCGCATGGCCTTGCCGGTGCGGGGATCGATGACGACAAGTGTGACCCAGCCGTT
The DNA here is from genome assembly GCA_025356175.1 of Sphingomonadaceae bacterium. GTDB lineage: Bacteria > Pseudomonadota > Alphaproteobacteria > Sphingomonadales > Sphingomonadaceae > Novosphingobium. The sequence continues at coordinate 9,195 of JANXUP010000058.1, forward strand.
GCCGAACAGGCGGCCAAGGATGTCGTTCGATTCCACGACGCGCTCCACGGGTTCGAAGGGTGAAAGCACAACCGTCATCAGCCGCTGCGGCACATGGAAGGGCGTGCCGTCGTTCATGAAGAGCGATTGGCGCGGCAGTCCAACCCTGAGATCACCGCCATTGCCCTGCAGAACGCCGATCCCGCCGACCACGTTCTGTGTCACCTTGTCGCCAGAGCCATAGCGGTCGTTGTCGATGGTCGAGAACAGGTACTGGCAGTTGATCCACTGAGCGACGACCATCGGGGCCGTGAGGATGGTCGTCAGTGCCGTGCCGTCGGCATCAGTCTGCCAGTCATAGCTGTGAAGGAACGCGCGGCCTTCTAGATCGATTTGCCGGGTCAGCGCGCGCGGACCGACGATGAAGGCGGCATTGCCGGCAAGGCCCCACTCCGGGCGGACCTCGCCCCAGTGCATGGCGCCTACCATCAGGTCAGCGGCAGTCCGGCCCAGTGGCGCTGCCCGTCGCTGACGATTGGCCGCCCCAGCTTTCGCTAGGCTTTCGTCAAGGTGCTCGAGATCGTCCGAGTGGCTCTCCGGAACGCCGGAGCGATCGAAGATCACCACTTCATCGGTTGTCGTGTTGTGCTCGGCCGCAAGGAAGCAGGTCGTTTCCGGAAGGGCAAAGTCGCACGCCGCCAGGTCCTCGCGAACTTCTGGATCGTTGAGGATGGCAGCCAAGATCCGGGCGTTCGGTCCGCCAGCGTGTCCGCCGCAGGCGCCGCAGTCGAGCGCGGCGGCGTAGGGGTTGTTGACTGCGCTGCCGCCATGGCCGACCAGCGCGACGATCCGCGCCGTCTGCGCCGGCAGCCCAGTCAGCTTGAACAGCGCAAGGGCGAAACCAAGCTTCTCTTCCCGGGTGAAGGTCGCCGTGCAGCCATGATCCCCGTCATGCTCCAGCGACGGGGCAAACGCTTCATGCCGGGACGGCGCAAACCTGCTACCGATTCGCTTCACGAGACTGGGTGCCAAGGTGCGCGCGGCCATCAACAGACCGGCTAGCGGACCGGTTGCCTCCGCTGTTGCAAAGGCGGTCGCGGTCCCCCCCTTGCCTGCATCGAACAGGGCCGATGCCTGCCTTGACCGCCTCTGCCCGGCAGCCAACGCAGCTGCGGCCTGCTCGCGGCCGGGAATCGGCGCTTCGCTGACATCGTGTTGCGGCGAGAGCAGCACCGGAAGCAGCCGCGTGCGGCGGTCGTCTCCTAACCTGTGCAGTGCGATGGGCAGGCCGAAGAATCCGGCATAGCCGTAAGTTTCGAACCTTCCCTCGGCTTCCAGCGCGCGCCGGAAAGGTTCGGAGCGAACATCGATGCAGAACACCAGCTGTGCATCGGGAGTCTTGATTTGCGACAGTGAGACGGCGGCAGACTGGAGCTTCGGTGCCAGAGTGTTGCGATAAGTCCATTCTGCGGCGGTCTGAAAAATCAGGCCAAGAGTGCCTTCGGAAATGCTGGCGACCTTGGCGAAGCGGGCGTGGCCATGCAGGCCAAGCCCGGCAACCGTCACATCGGCCAGTCCGAAATGTACAGCGAGCGATGAGGAGGCGCTCGGCGTCTCGTCCGCACCCGTGGCGAGCGGAGCTGCCCCGCTCCGCTCCAGCAGCAGCCAGAGCGCGAGGAGATCGGCCATGCCAGCGGGCGCGCCGGCAGACATTTCGGGATCGGCATTCTCGTTGCGCCAGCGGATATGCCCCGCCCAACCCGGTAGCCGCGCCACCAGTTCGGCGAGCCTAGTTTCCTCATCCCCGTGATCGATCCCCAGCGCGACAAGCCCTTCGGCAATCGCTTCCAGCGGGTCGCGCGGTACGCTCAGCAGAAGTTGCTGCCCGGTCGTGCCAGTAAGCGCGCGGAACTCCGGATCGTAGGCAATGGCTGCTAGTGTCGCCCGGTAGAGGCCTAGCTCGCGGTTGGGCATGGGGCTCGATGCCTGTCCCTGATCGAAGAAGGCGGCGCACCACTTGGCGATGAAGCCAGCCGCAGGACCTGGTTCGCTCCGCCCATCTTCGCGATCAGATGCCGGGAGGTCCAGCAGGCGGGCCATTAGCAGGTCGAGCCGGGAAATGTCGGGACCGATCAGTTCAAAGGCGGCATTGAGTCCGCCGAGAGGCCCGATAGCCGCATCGCGCAGCTCGCGTTCCCCGATCTTTCCGGCGGCGAGCAGCTTGCGCCACTGCGACAGCGGCAGGCTCTCGCGCGCGCCGAACCTTCGTGCTGCAAGCCTGACCGCCTCATCGTAGGGCAGGTCCTCGAACCCAGCGAGCGGATTAACTGCAATCGCGCTTTCGAGCGGCCAGATCGGCGGAACCGTGCGGCCAGAACGCGCGACTAGGCCTGCGACCTCGGTCCGGGTCAGGATCGGATCGATCGCGACGATACGAGAAATCATATTCATTTTTTGTTCTCCGGGAGGGGCTGCGAGCAATCTGCCGGCATTCAGAAGTTGGACGTAAAGCGGCAAAGGAACGGGCCGCTGGGCTGCGACACTGTGCTGCTGCAGGGTCCATGCTCCGAGGAAGACGACCAGCAGAACCAGCATGGCCCAGTCGGGCGCGATCAGGGCTGCGTCGCGTCCCACGGCCATCCCGGCCAAGGCCAGGCCGCCGCTGTGGAAGGCGATCAGCACAATCAGCGCGAGAAGCAGCGTCAGCCGCGCCCGCATCGGCACCTTGCCCCCAAGCCAAGCAACAAGCGTCGCCGATGCCGTCGCAAAGCCGAGCAGCAGTGGAACAAGGCTGGCATTGCCCTTGCTGATGGAGACGATAAAAAGTGCGACAATCAGAGTTGTTACCGCAATGAGCAGGTTCGCCCTGCCCGAGAGTTCTAATCCCCGTTTCCCCGCCTTCATGCCGATTGCCGAGCCCGAGCCGAGGAACAGCCATGCCTTGAACAGGCCATGCGCGATGAGGTGCCAGAGTGCGGCGGCATACGCACCGAGGCCGCAGCTCAGGATCATAAAGCCCATCTGCGACACCGTCGAACCAGCGAGCGAGCGCTTGATGTCGGGACGTACCATCATGATGCCCACCCCGTAGATCGCGCCGAACAGACCGAGCAGCATGGCGACCGCCCGAGCGACGGGGGCAGCTTCCAGAACCGGTGCGAAGCGGATCAGCAGGAAGCCGCCGGCATTGACCAGACCCGCGTGCATCAGAGCCGAAACCGGGGTCGGAGCGGTCATCGAAGAGAGCAGCCAGCCCGAGAAGGGCGGCACGGCGCAGCGGGCTGCGGCGGCAACGACCAGTAACAAGGCTGCGGCATTGATTGCAAAAAATGGCAGTTGTGAGACCTCGGGAAGGATCACCCCGACCTGCATCGAACCGCTCTGCCAGCCAAGAATGCCGAGGGCGGCAAGCAGCACTACATCGCCAATCAGGAAGGCGCGGCGGGCGCGCGCGGCAGCTGCGCTGGCTTCGTACCAGCCATCCGCATGGCCGATTAGCCCAGCCAGGAGCCAGCCGCTTGCAAACCAAGCCGCTCCCAAGGCGATGAGGTTATCGGTGAAGAGGAAGCCGAGCACCGAGGTCACGAGGAGGCCCAGCCTCACGAAAAAGCGCGAGGATTGCCGATCGGCGCGCATGTAGCGCAGGGAAAACGTCGCAACGATTGCGGCGACGAACAGGGTAAGCAGCCCGATCGCGGTTGCCAATCCTGCGGCAGGTGTGGCCACGCGGCCCGACAGAGCCCAGGCGATCAACGCGCAAAGGCCCGCCCAAATGATTCCGGCAACTGGTCTGCCGGGTGTGCGGGTGGCTTGTGCTCGCGGAAACTGCATCGAACGCCCCTTTCGAGGGCGCCTATGCGTTCACGGCAATCATTGTTAAAACGAGTTCTTAAAATATCAATCATTGACATTTGACATGGTAAAGATGAACTGACGCCATGCCCGGAACTCGAACCCTCGACCTTGATTTGCTGCGCTGTTTCGTGACGATTGCCGAGACCGGCAGCTTCACCCGCGCCGGTGACCGGTTGGGGCGGACGCAGTCCACGATCAGCCTTCAGGTCAAGCGCCTCGAAGTCCAGATCGGCCGCGCTGTGTTCGCCCGCACGCCGCGCTCGCTTAGCCTGACCCCGGAAGGAGAACGCCTGCTCGGCCCGGCCCGCCAACTGCTGCGGCTGAATGACGCCGCGATCGCGGAATTGTTCGAGCCCGACATGACCGGCCGGGTGCGCATCGGCGTGCCGGAAGACTTTGCAACGGCCCATCTCCCCACCGTGCTGTCAGGATTTGCCAAAGCTCACCCTTTGGTGGAGCTGGAAGTTACTTGCGACCTTACGCTCAACCTTCTGGACAGGTTCCACCAAGGCGCATTCGACCTTGTCCTAGTAAAACGCGAGCCTTCCGCGCAGCTAGAAGGTGTGCGCGTTTGGCGCGAACCTCTGGTCTGGGTGGCCCGCGATCAGCTTGCGGTTGCTGGCCAGTCCACCGTCCCACTGGTCGTATCGCCCGAGCCCTGCGTTTATCGAAAGCGCGCCATCGACGCGCTTGAGGCGGTCGGCCGTAAGTGGCGTGTCACCTATACCTCCACCAGTCTCGCGGGCAGCCAGTCAGCCGTGAATGAGGGGCTTGGCATCACGGTACTGCCACGAGAAATGGTGCCGCCTTTTCTGACGCCGATCGTTGATGACCCGGATCTGCCCCCGCTCTATGACACCGAGATTGCCTTGATCGAATTGCCGGGGCTGTCGCAGACTGCCCATCGCCTCGCCTTGCACATCATCGCCGCTCTCGAAAGAGGGTAGCCTAAATCATCCAATGCTGGCTGTCCGGAGAGACAATTGTGCTGGGAGGTCCGCTAACCACCCCAAATGCGTCAAATCGACTGAGCCACGAGCGAAGCCATTGCGGACGTTCGACAACGCGCAGGCTTGATCCTAGATTGGCGCTGTAGGCTGGTGTCAGGGGGGAGCCGCAGTGGTCGAAATCAAAGACTCAGGCAGAGAGTTTCATTGGTCGAGGCCGAGGATCGTCAGCCTTGTGTTTGCAGCTATGGCGTCGCCAATCTTCATTGCATTGGCTGGAGGCGGGCACGAGAATTTCGGCGGCATCGCCTGGTTCGCTGCGTGGCTGGGTCTCACCTTGGCTTACATTCGACCGACTCGATTCCGAACACTCGTGCAACGTCTGCTACCGACCTCTGCGGAAAAGGCCGAAGGCGCGGGCGACGAAGAAGGCTGAAGCATTTCGTCCGCTTTCCACCCCCAGCCGGACGATCGTGTGTTGGTTTCCATCCCCTGATTGCGGACATTCCGCTGACCTAAGGGTGAGCGCCACTCGACGATGCAGCCGTAAACTCGTCCGTCTCGCAATTGAATTCTCTATGCCCCGGCAGCTCGCCGCTGGCACCGGAGAAAATAATGATCCCTGAACCCCGCAATCCGATCGTGCAGTTGCCGATCGTTCCCGAAAGGGTGCTAAAAGCGCACCGCGTCGATGAAAGCTTCGACAATCGCTTCCGCGCGTGCGCACGCCTGCTGCAGGCACTTTGGCGCGAACGCGCTGAGCTGCCCATCGGCACCTTCACCAATCACCAGGGCGCCAAGCGCCGCATCGGGTCGCTGATCGCCGAAGCTCCGGCCGACGAAGGCCGAAACTTTCTCACCCCAGAAATCGCCGAAGTCGCGCGGCTGGAGACGGCCTACCAGGAACCCGGCGCGATGATCGATCGCACGCGGCTGTTCGGTAATCTCCTGTCCAGCATGCCAATGTGCTTCAACCTATTCGCCCCGCTGCGCCGCGATCTGGAGCTTGCCGCCAAGATGCTGCGCTCGATCATACCGGGAATTGACCTCAAAGCGGTGCGGCATGTCTGGTTCGAGCATTCACCCGGCCGGATAGATCCGACGCTGACGGGCGACCGCTCGGCTTTCGACGTAGCGTTCGTCTACGAGCGCAACGACGGCAAGACGGGCCTGGTCGCGGTTGAAACGAAATATAGCGAAAGCTGCCAGGAGGCAGCGCCGCCCGAGCTCAATCCGCGCTATGCCGAGCTGTCGCACACTTCGGGCGTGTACAAGGAGCCGGATCATGCGGCGCTGCGGGTGAACCCGCTGCAGCAGTTCTTCCGCGAGCATCTGTTGGCGCAAGCGGCCGTGCTGCGCGGCGACTACGCCGAGGCGTATTTCGTGCTGATCGCGCCGCGCCACAATCACCTGGTGCAGAACGCCGCCCGGCTCTACGCCAGTTTTCTCGCCAAGCCCGGCAAGGCGCAGGTGCCGTTCGTCAACATCGAGCTGGAGCAGGTGATCGAGGCTGACGGCTGGGCGGGACAGGAAGTCCACGCGCTCAACCTGTGGGAACGCTACTGCGACTGGTGGCGGGTCGATGAGGTGGTCCGCGATGCACTCAAAGCCACGGGCGAGACCTGGCTGGCCAAGCCCACCAAGTCGAAGGCCATCGCCCTGATCGGCAAGGCCGCCTGACATGGCGTGGCCTGGTGTGGTGCGACCTTCGTTCGTACCAGCAGCCACCTTCAACGAACTCCTCGCCAATGGTCACCGTACCGCTGGCGGGGACACGTTCGACCCCAAGCCGGTCATCAAGCTGTTCACGCCCGACGCCCAGGCAACCTGGCTGCTTACCGAGATTGATCCCGACGACGAGGATCGGGCGTTCGGACTGTGCGATCTGGGTCTGGGCATGCCCGAGCTCGGCTGGGTGCGCTTGAGCGAGCTCGCTACTTTGCGCGGTCCGATGGGACTGCCGATTGAGCGTGACGAGTGGTTTAAGGCCAACGCAGAGTTGTCTTCCTACGCCGCCAGCGCGCGGCTTGAAGGGCGGATCGTAACGTGACCTGCGTTGGCTCCTTCTGGTTCGTGCCGGCCAACATTAGGACGTATTCGGCCCTGGTGGCAGACACCGTCGATATCGGCGGCGCGGTGGGCCGGGGCGACGCGCTTGTCAGCTCTGCTGACCCTGATCAGTTCTGGCGAAATCTTGCTTCGCGTGATCGAGCCTGGCTGCGGCGCAAGGGTTTTCCCGTCGCAATAGCCGGTACCAATGCAGATGACTTCCCGCGGGGATCAGTGCGGTACGATCCGGTTACTGGGCGGTCGGAGATCGAGCTCGACGAGGCCATTGCCGGCGCGGATTATGCGGCCTGGGTAATTGCCGCTTTCGGCCTGCAAACTGAGGCCACCGCAATCTACCCATGTTCGATTAACCAGCGAGCGTGGCCGATTGGCCCGCCTAAGCCTTGGTACTGAGCCGCGCCATTTGTGTGGCTCAAGTGAATCGCTTGGCAGGATCGACAATTCTTGTTCAACATAGCGGACCATCTAGCCACCACCGTCCTTTCCAGCCTCGATCACGGTGGTGGGGATGCACAGGCCAGGTGGCGCGCTCGATCGCCAGCGCTGCTTTGAGCGAAGACTGCTCCAGCGCATTGTTCACGGTATAGCTGCGATTGATCTCCGCCACCCGTCGTTCTCGTGACTGCGCTTCGCCGGAGCGCACGGTATGCTCGGGTCCTTCCCACCCGCGGAACAGATGATCCCAAGCTCCGTCAGACCATGCCGATAAGTGGCCCATTTGCTCGATCGTAGCCTGGCGGCGCGCGCCATCGCCGATGCTACCCGAAATGCTGTAGCGCCGACACTCGATCGGGCCAATCACGCGGGCATCGGCGGGCTTAATGCGCAGCCGCTGCAGCGCTGGAACGCCATCAAGCTGCTCGTCCGGACTTAGCCCAGCCCACAACTTGCGCATCAGTGTCCACTGGTGCGACAGAACGGCGGGCATGTGGTCATGAAATTGCACATCGCAATCAAACCGCAATATCTCCGGGCACCGCTTCAGCCACCGTGCAAAGAAATCGTCCAGGCCCGACTTAATCGATGCGGGCACATGCAAGAGCACGGTTGAACGCAGCCCTCCTGCTGCAATCCGTTCATTGAAAGTGATGCGATGAAGATCGGCGGCAGGACCATGCTCCTGCGCCGGGCGGTCGAAGAACCGGGCGCGCAGCTGCTTGAGCATCTGCGAAACGATTTCGACGTTCTCCTTGTCGGTCCGGTCTGACCCAGCATAGTCGATGGTGGTCCAAACGTTGAAACCCTTGCCGAAGGCCTGAGATAAAAACGTCGCCGGTTCATACAGCTCGAAGGCTTGGCGCAGCGTTAAGTGCGGCCCTTGCGGATCAATAAGGCCTGGACCAGACCGCTCGCGCCAGGGGGCCGCCTTGCGAGGTTGGAGCTTGCTGCGCGCCTGTTCCGAGCGGTCCGCGCCAATTGGTCCAATGGCGCGCGGTGCTGCACTTACAAATAATAGGTTTTGAAACCGCAGCACGTGGCCGGCCAACTGGTGGTCGCCGAGGCTCGCCGGCACGGCCAACCAAAATTCGAGGACCTCGTCGAATAATCCCTGCAGGGTCTGGCCGCGCTTCCGCGCGAGGTCGGCGAAATGCCCAACCACTTCCTGGCAGTCTTCGTCGGCAAGCAGTAGGTTCAGATTGTCCCGTTCGCGCGTCGACAGAGTTGGGCCGACGTTGCGCGTTGATAGATGGGTGAGGACTGCAAGCAGCCACTCGACTTTTTCATTCGCGGACAGGGACATTTCGTCGAGCGTGGAAACTTGGGCCTCGTACTGTCCTTGTGCCGCCGCGGCGAGGTAGACCAGGATGCCTTGCGATTTGTCGCGCAGCAGGGCCGAACGGACGATCGCCGTCGTTACTGCACCACCTGCCGCCGCATCGGCGGCTGCAGCAAGGTTTTCAGCAAGAATGCGATAACCCTTGGAATAGGCTGCAATGAGCTTCATCGCGTCGGCTTCAATTGTGATGCCCTCGGTTCGGGCCATATCGGCAAGGTAGCTCATCGACTGCCCAAAGTCTGGTAGTTCTACGGTGAATCGCCGGGATCGGCTGAGCAATGGGAAATTGAGCACGTCAGCCGAGATCGTGGTGAACATCATCAAGGTGCGGCGGCCTTCAGCACCGAGCGGTCCAAGCAGCATGTCCTGGGCAACGACCGTTAGGCCTTGTGCTTCATCGAAAATGAGAACGCGGTACGGCGCAATGAACGGACGCATATCAACGTATTCGACAATCTCGGTCATATTCGCGGCAGTGCCTTGGGTCGGGCAGCGAACGAGTTTGAAGTCGATCAAGTATTGTAGTGGCACCTGGCAATTCTGGCAGATGCCGCATGCTGTCCCGTCGGAACGCGGCGACAGGCAGAGCAAGGCGCGGGCAATCAGCTCAGCAAGAAGGGTCTTGCCCGATCCGCTGGGCCCTTCGATGGTGATATGCCCGAGATTACCCTCGGCAAGCGCAGCCAAGACGACCTGTTTGATCAGTTGATTGCCGCGGTAGCCCTCGAAAGTGGTCGGCCGGGGCGGGGTGCGAACGATGGATGACATTGTAGTTTCCATAAATCACATCCGCGGCAGAGGCGTTTTAGGCTCGTGCCGCGGATGCAGGGGTTTATTAAGGTGGCTGATGCAGTGCCAGGGGACTAACTCCGGCCGCGGCCGCCGGCATCGATGGTCGCGGCTCCGCCATGCTTCCCCAGCAGTTCATCACGAAGCTGCCCAGCATCCTCGCTAGCTACGTCATCGTCTGCCTCAATGCGGTCTGCCATGTCGATCGTCATGTCCGCAGCGTCCGGGGCAGCTACCTCAAGATGAGCAGTCGGATGATCGAGCGCCAACGAAGCTGAACCAGCTGAAGCACAATCGGCGTTCAGCTCCGCGGCGGCAGGTCCATCAATCTTCAGGCCCAGTACAACCGTATCTACGGCGGGCTCGGCGCCCATCCCTTCGAGAGCCGCACCATCACCGGCAAGATCAGCAACAAGCCCTTCAGCCGCATCAGGAGCACCTTCCACTGGCGCAGCCTGGCTGGTGAGCTGGCTGCCGTATTCGCGCTCGGCGTGTTCAATGTGGTTTGATCGGCCAGCGGGCCCGGGCTCGGTGCTGAAAATGCGGTCTAGGAAGGCAGCAGGCAGCGGGCGGATTGGCCCCGGTCCATCATAGGCGCCGTAACTCAGGGCATGCTGGATCTCGAGACCGTCGATCTCAAAAGCCAGCATCAGCGCACCATCGGTCAAGGTGAGGTCGAACCACCGATCAGCACGCATCCCCCGCATTGCACTCCGCAGCTGCTTCGCGCGGCTGCGTCCCGACGGTAGCGTTTCCGAGGCGATGTCGCTGCGGGCGTGCATCTCGATGCAGGTGCGGCCGATGCCCGCAGGTTCGACCGATTCAACCATCATGACTTTTTGGCCTCCGCTTTGGCACCATGACAGGTGGATCAAGACGTTAGGTGCAGGAACACCCGGCCGCGCGGCTAATTCCACTTTCGCGATGGCCGAAGTCAGCGAGATCGGCGCCACCGAAGCGCAAGACCCCTTCGCGGAATATTCGCTGAAAATGGCATCGACGGCGATAAATGGTTGCGCCGCCAGGAGAATAGAAATCTGCATGGCCGGACCATCGAAAAAGGCGTATTCGCCGTCAGTAGCAAAGTGGAACCCGGCCAATTTGCCGATAAGCCGAGAGAGCGGCTTGGCCGCGTCGGTAGCGAGGTTGAAAGCCAGTCCGGCCAGGCAGTCGGCGTGCACTCGAGAAATGGCCGAGTGCGATCCGCCCCGGACCGTACCGTCGGCAATACTGATCGCGCGCTGTACAATCTGGCCAGAATTATCTTCGGCGAAAGGGCGGACATATTCGAGCGCAAGGGCAAGTTGTCCGGCGACATGGGCATCAAAGTAGCTCGCGCCACCAGTTGGGAGCGCAATCGCCGCGTGGCACGAAGTTGCTGCGGCTGGCATCGACAACCTGAAAGCGCCAGCCGCGATTTTGAGCTCGAGTGTGTCTCGGTGGAACGCGAACGAAATCCGGTTCGCCTGCTTGTGTGCTGGCTTTTCGGGTTGGGGCTGAGGCTGATGGTTGACAGCGGTAAGTTCGCCGATGCGCACGAGAAACGCCTCAAAGCTGGGCAGAAATTGCTCTTTAGACGTCTGCTTGGGTAACGAGCCGGCGTCTCGCGCCCGCTGCGCCTTGCGGGTGTAGGCCTGCACAAGATCGAGCGTTGCCAATGCCTGAATGCGATCGCGCGAGGTCGAGAAGCTGTTCACGTTGCCGTTTAAGGCAATGGCGTGTGCCGGAACTCTGGTCTGCCAGGTCAGTGAGCCGACCGAGGCGGTAAAGCGAAGCTGATCGCCTTCGATTGCGCAATTAAGGTCATAACCATCTTGATGGCGGCCGGCTTCGCGGCGTTGAGGTTTTTGGGCCAGCGCCATCGCGTTCATGGCCGCATCGAATTCCTCCTCATCCAATTCGAATTCAATCGTCGGCGGCTCGTCAGGCTGCGGTGGGAGCGGCTCGGGCAGGACGGGGTCTGTGACTGCGGGTACGCCGGGTGTGACGGCGCCAGTTTGGCGGTCATCGGCGTCCGCCGCGGGCGCGAGCGCGGTCAGCGCTGGATCGAACTCATCCTCCGTCTGCTCGAATTCAAGCGCCGGCGTTTCGGTAGGTTGGTGCGTAGGATCTTCGAGCGGGGCGAGGTGCTCGACCGCAGGTTGATCGGGTAAGGCGACAGTAGTTTCGTTTTCGGCAGCAGCGGTTGCCATGGCGTCAGTATCTTTGCTGCCGAGGGTCAAATCGAACGCGGTGTTGTCTGCGATCGCGGCTTGGGGCATGGGCGGCGCAGACAGCGCAGGGGTTGTGACTGCGGGTACGCCGGGTGTGACGGCGCCAGTTTGGCGGTCGTCGGCGTCCACCGCGAGCGTGAGCGCGGTCAGCGCTGGATCGAACTCATCCTCCGTCTGTCCGAATTCAAGCGCCGGCGTTTCGGTAGGTTGGTGCGTAGGATCTTCGAGCGGGGCGAGGTGCTCGACCGCAGGTTGATCGGGTAAGGCGACAGTAATTTCGTTTTCGGCAGCAGCGGTTGCCAGGGCGTCAGTATCTTTGCTGCCGAGGGTCAAATCGAACGCGGTGTTGTCTGCGGTCGCGGCTTGGGGCATTGGGTCGGTCATGGTGGGGTCCTCGTTGTTGATAGGCCACACACATAAGCTCAATCAATGTGGATCGCAACTAGTGCCCCGAGGAAAATTGCCCTACGTCCTGGTTTCATTGCGTCCTGCATACTTGGAGGCGCTCGAACGGCGCGCGCAGTCACTCGATATGACAATCGCCGAAGTCGCCGCTCATCTGCTGACTGTCGAGTTGCAGAATGATCTCAAGGAAGAAGATCGCGGCAGGGCAGAAGCTGAACTCGAGATTATAGGAATCGCCGAACGCGTCGCCCGGGACATCGCCAATTCAGGACCTTGGGACCCCCACCTAACATTGAAGGTCTTCGATACGATCGAGCAAGAGCACCTCGCTTTGTATCAACGCGCCATTGCAGGTGGCAGTCAGCGCGACCTGAACCGGCGGCTGGGTCGCCGCATCCGCGAAGCAACGAACGCAGTCGCCAGCACCGTGAACGACAAGGTAATTGTCAAAGATGCACCTAGGCGGGGCTCAGGCTTGATAAGCCGGTATACATTGCTCGAGCCGCCTCAGAAAACGCTGACCAAGTAACTTACCTGAAATCGCTATCTAACTTTCCGATCTCCGTATCGATGATGGCCGGGTGCTGACCAAGACGGCAGCTTGTTGAAGCCTGGTGCGCCACTAACTTTCCTAAAATGTAAGACCAACTTTCCCAAACGGCCCAGTGGTCGCGCCCATGGACAAGCCGTTTCATGCGCACCCCCGCCGCGTTGAAGCGGCATAACTTTCCGAAAAATGGGAACCAACTATCCTGAATGCCGCTGCGATGCAGCCGTACCTTGGGGCGAATCATGTGGGAGTTGGCATCGATTTATGAATCTTTCTTCCGATTACTCAATAGGATCGTACCGGCGTGCATTTATATCAGCCCAGCCCAATATCCTCCCCCTCCTGCCTTATCCCTCTTTCTCCCATTACCTTCCCTTATCCCCTTATCCCCTTCCACCTCCCCGTTCCCTTCGCCCGTAATCGCCGTCAAAGCGCATCGTGACAGCGGCACCTGGAGGCAGATGCCAATTAGGTACGCAGCGCTCCAGTGGGCGATGAGATTTGAGTTCGGCTGGCGCGCCATTGCCTGGCTGCCCGGTGCAAACTCCGCACGCAACTTAATGAACAATCGGCACCAACCAAAGTGGCAGGTGAAGCCCGATGATCACGCCCGATGCCGATGCCTTCTCACATTCCGCGCTGGCGAGGATTGCCTTCCTACTTGAAGAAAGCGCTCCGATCGCGTCGCGTTGGCTTCCTGATGATGCTGTCGAAGCGAACCAGGTCCTTGAGCGACTGCGGCAAGTTGGGCTCGAGGTCGCTGCCTTGGCGCAGGCCGCCCCTATCGAAGCGTGCTCAGCCTTAATCCTGATGCTTTTGACCCTGTGAAGGCGGGCGCTTCACCGCGCGAGGTCAGCTGGGGCGATCATCGGTCGGTTACTTTGGGGGCGCGCGCTCTTCAGGTTCATCGGTGCTCGAGACTCAGCAGCTGGCAAACCCGCGGCAAGCCATTGGGGCTGGGAGGTGCAAGCTGGCCAACCCTTTGACGGCACCAGATCACCCCTGGCCGCAGAGCGCCGCTAGAGCGCAATCTCTAGGGTACTTAAGTGAATTGGAGATCAATCGCGCGGCCGAGCCAGCCCCCACACTTCTATATTTCTGCACAACCGCAGAACAGGAACATCCGCCATGAACGACACCATTACCCCCGCTCTCCTGACCATCAACGATTTCATGGCTTGGTCACGGCTGGGCCGTACCAAGGTTTATGAATTGATTGGGTCAGAAGAACTGCGCGCGATTAAGGTCGGTCGCCGCACTTTCATTCCCATCGCCGCTGCGCACACCTGGCTGGATGCACAGCCGGTTTATCGTGACGCGGCCTAAATGTGCTTCATTACCCCATCGACTGAGGTGGCTTTGATGAAGCGAGCCGGGTTCGGTTCAACGGGAAGGGCCTGGAAATGCTTCTCGCCGCATTTGATTTTCGCGCCTTCATGGTGGCGTAGATCATCCCACCATCCGCTGCTCTTCGTCTCGACGACGAAATAGAGCTTCTCCTCGCCGTCCTGGTCGATGAGCACGGCCCAGTCGGGGTTGTAGGCGCCGAGCGGGGTCGGGACTTTGAACCACGCGGGCAGCTTGGCGTAGACCTTCACGGCCTCGTTGGCTTCGAGGTCTTCGGCGAAGGTTTTCTCGGTGCCCTCGGAATCATAGACCACATACTCGAACACGGACTTCTGCGCCGGGATGGCGTTCTTGAGGTAGGTTTTCAGCTCTTCTTGCTCGAACAATTCCTGGCAGTAGTAGGCATCGTCGCCGATACGGCGGTATTTGATGCCATCCACCAAAGCGAGGCGCTTGGTGCGGTTGATGGCTTCGGCGGCCTGGTCGATGAACTGCTGCGGGTTGCGCTTGAAGTCTTCGATGCGGTCGCTCTTAAGCAAAATATCGACGATGCTGCCGCGCGTGAGCTGCGTCTTGTCCTGAAGCTCGGTGATGATGTCAGGCAGCTCGATGTCGTCTTCGTTGATCGTGGTGTAGGCGCTCTTGACCCCGTCTTCCTTGGTGGAGACGCCGCCCTTGCCGATTTCCAGCCCGGCCTTGCGGAAGCGCGCACGGGTTTTGGTGATGGGCTCAGAATTGCGGATATTCTCCGCGCAGTCCTCGATCAGCTTGGCGTTGTCGAATTCGACGCGGTAGGTGGTCTTGTGCTTGATGCGCTCCCATAGAGCTTTGAATTCCGGGCTTTGCAGGACCGCTTCACGGGTCTTGATGACCTTGCGGTCGTCGGCGTTCTTGATGTCGAGGCGACCGGCGAGCTTCTTGAGGATGGCGTTGATTTCGCCAGCCTGGGCGGCGAACTCTTCGGGCAGTGCCAGGGTGCCAGCCTTCAGCGCCGCGCGTAGGCTGTCCTGAACCCGTCCCTTTGCATCGATCAGCTCGGCGGCCTTGAGGTGCTCCCAAAGCTTTGTGGACGCGGTTGCGCCAAGCGGCTTGGCTTCGCCGTCTTCGGACTGGACCAGGATCGCGGCAAACTGATGCGGCTCGACGATGCCGAACTTGATGCCGGTGTCCTGCTCGATCTCGCTCTGGAGGTTCTTCGCGAAATCCTCGTAGCTTTCTGTCGCAATGACGGTGAGGGTGTTGACCTCGTGGCCGCGAATGCGCCGTCCTTTTTCAGGCCCGTCGCACACAACGGCCAGACGAAGCCCGCGACCGATGGTCTGCCGACGCTCGCGTTCGGTGCCCATGTCGCGCAGGGTGCAAATCTGGAAGACGTTGGGGCTGTCCCAGCCTTCGCGTAGCGCGGAGTGCGAGAAGATGAACTTCAGCTCCGTGTCGAAGCTGAGCAGCTTCTCCTTGTCCTTCATGATGAGGTTGTAGGCCCGCTCGGCGTTGTCGCGATTGGACTGGTTGTTCTCCGCCGTGTCGGTCCAGCCACCCTTCTTGTCGATGGAGAAATAGCCGTTGTGGAGGTCTTCGACATCCTGGTCGGTGTCGATCTGGGAAAACAGCGTGTTGTAGGCCAGGCTCTTGGCGAGCTTCTTGTATTCCTCTTCGAACATGGTGGCGTACTTGCCCTTGTGGGCGTTCCCGGCCTCGTCGTACTGGCGATAGTGTTCGACGCTATCGATGAAGAAGAGGCTGAGCACCTTGATCGGGCGGCCCGTCTCCTTGAAGCGCAGCTCCTTGTCGAGGTGCTCCTTGATGGTGCGGCGGATCATCAGCCGCTTTTGTTCGTCGGGATCGACGCCGCCATGCGACATGCCGGGCTTTAGCACCTTGTCGAGGCCAGGCCCCTTGAGCTCGATGGTCTGGTCGGGGCCAACGGTGATCGTGCCGATTTGCATGTTCTCGTAGATTGCCCGGCCAGTCGTTTGCTGGAGATCGTCCCCATCTTCGACGGTCACGATCTTAAGCTTCACGCCGTTGCCGGTTGGAAAGTCGAGTTCGACCTTGGCGGTGATGGAGCCCTTCTGGTTGTGCGTCGAAATCAGCTTCACGTAGGGCTTGTTGTGCCCGCCCTCGATCTCCAGCGATGCGACTTCGATCTGTTTCACCAGGCCGCGCTCATAGGCGTCCACGGCGTCGAGCCGGTAGACCATGTGATGCTTCACGACATGGGTTGCCGAGTATCGAAGCGTGCAAAGCGGATTCATAGCCTTTAGCGCCGTCTTACCGGCTCCCTGGAGGCCGCCATCGACGCTCTGCGGTTCATCGACGATGATGATCGGGTTCGTTGCCTTGATCAGGTCAATCGGCTTTTCGCCGCCCGTGTTCTCGCTCTCCTTGTAGAGGTTGTTCACGTCCTTCTTGTTGATCGCGCCGACGGTCGTGACCATGATCTGGATTGTCGAGCTGGTCGCAAAATTACGGACCTGGCCAAGCTTCGAGGAATCGTAGAGGAAATACTCGTACCCCTTGGCCTTGGGGTAGAGGTTCTCGAAGTGGTCGCGGGTGATTTCCAGCGTCTTGTAGGTGCCTTCCTTGATGGCAACGGACGGCACCACGATGACAAATTTTGTGAAGCCGTATTCCCGGTTGAGCTCGAAAATGGTCCGGAGGTAGACGTAGGTTTTCCCGGTCCCCGTCTCCATCTCAACCGTGAAGTCGCCGGATTGCAAGACTTGGTCCTGCGCCAAGCCATTTTGCAGTTGCACCTCGGCCAGGTTGTCGAGCAGCTCTTCGTCGATAAGTTGGAGCCGGTTGCCCACGCCAAGATCGCTCTCGACAAGCCCAAGGGTGGCCTGCGGCCCGCTTTGCGGGCGGTAGGTCACGGTAAATTCTGACCGGGACACTTCCTGGCCCTTGAACAGGTCAACAACCGAGGCAATTGCCGCTTGCTGGTAGTCGAGGTTGTCTTCGAAATGTAGTTTCATCGGTGGCATACTCGATCAGATTAAAGGCTGCGGACGTGGCTGATGCCATTCTGCTCAAGGATCGCTGCCATGTTGGTCTTCGCGATGTCGTCGGCGAACGCGCTGTCGCGGAAGAAGACGTGAGAATCCGTCTCCGGCGCTAGCTCCTTGTGCCACTCAATGATTTGCCGAGCGATATTTTCAACCTCTGACAACTTGATGGAATCAGCGAGGCACGCGAAAACTACGCCATAACCAATCGAATAAATTGTATGCCCGGATGCCGCTTTCTGTTTGATCGGTGCCACCAAATCGATGCCGCGCTTGAGAAGGAGTTCATGCAAAACGTCCTCCTCCGTTCGGCCTTCAATCAAGTGCTCCTTATGCAGTGCGAGTGTTGCTTCCAAATTTGATCGATCTGGGTTCCATTGCACAATGTTTGACTGAGCTAGTTTGAAAACCCGAAATCCAAAATCGAAGCTGCCTTCACCTGACTCGGCCTTCATGGCACTGCCAGCCCGGCGAAGTCGCTCCTTGGAAAGCTCAGAAATGATGGGTTTTATTCCATGTTTTTTACAATATTTGAGCGTGTCAGCCTGATCAGAATTTTCCGGATCGATTGGCTCGGGCAGTTGCACAAGGATAAATCTCCGGCCTTGCTTGCGCGAGGCCAGGCGATACACAGAGTCGCCCGTCGTGGCGTAACCAGCGAAAAAGTCCAAGACTATGTCGCCCGGCTGCGTTGCCATATTGATAATTTTGTCAATTAGATACGGCGATTTTGGGTAGTCAGGATCAGACCCAGGAAAAAGCTTCTTAAACTCACGGTTAGCCACATCGGACGAGATTTCGCCACCCCACCAAAAAGACTTTGGCTTTGAGGTTCGTTGAACGTTGTCGTCATCATCGTCCTCCTCATCATCCACGTCTGAGGCTATCATTGGGTTGAGGTAGACGCGATGCTCTACGTCCCAGCGATCCTTCTTTTTCGAATATTTCGGATGAAGAATGCCAAGGTTGGCTTTGACCGTGTCGAAGCCCCAGCGCCAACGTCCATCGCTCAGATCGCCGCGCTTTGGGGTAATTTCAATCTGTGAAGCAGAGACTCTCTCAAGTGTGCATTGCCCTGACTGAGCTGCTGCCGGTTTCACGGACACCAAGTTAGCTTACCTCAGCTTTCTTCTCGAAGTCCATGGGGCTGAGATACCCCAAGGTCGAGTGCCTGCGCGTCGGGTTGTAGAAGCGCTCGATATAATCGAACACATCGGCC
>JANXUP010000063.1 GCA_025356175.1 Sphingomonadaceae bacterium
TACGACCCGATTGCTGACATTCATACAATCCGTATCGATGGTTTAATTCCCGCTCGGTAACGCCCACTCGGACAAACCTGAGCGAATGCCTAGTTTCCACCTAGTCTAGGGCCTCCCTACCGAGTGTAATTGAGACTGAGAATTCAAAAAGGCCGGCGACCCGCTCACGAAATTCAAGCAATGCCAACGTGGTGTTATCAAAACTGACGAGCACACAACTCGCCTATTGCACTCATCCCGATCGACCGTCACAACTGTCTCGAAATCGATAGGGAGAAAGAAATTGCTGTTCCACACGATGGTAGGGTCTAACGATATCGAGCGGTCCCGGCGGTTCTACAATGCGGTATTGGGCGTCTTGGGTGTGCAGGAACCGATGCTCAATATTGCGGGAAGCGGGCATACTCGCCTTTTTTATCCGAATGAAGGCGGGACGAACTTCATCGTCACGGAGCCGATCAACGACGAGCCTGCAACTGTCTCGAACGGCAGCACTGTGGCTTTCTCATGCAATTCGCCCGAGCAAGTTCAACAATTTCATGATGTTGCAGTTGCGAACGGCGGAACGTCAATCGAAGATTCACCTGGTCCGCGGGAGTCAGCCATGGGGATGATCCACTTGGCTTATGTGCGTGACCCTGACGGCAACAAACTTTGTGGAATCCACATTCCCGGATAAGTTTTTTCACCCATCCCCGGACATCCCCGGTGAGAAACCGGACGTAGGAAGCTGTCGGTCCGCTGACCACCCCAAACGCGCCGTAGCGCCCCTTACCGATCAAGCCAAAAGCTGTCATTGGGCGGGGGGCCGAACGAAGGGCGGCTTGCCGTGGCTGGGCAACGGAAGCTGTCTTTCCGGACACGACGCCAATGCAGACAATGGCCGTCCCTTTTGTTTGGCGTCAAATCACTTGAACCCCTCCGCCATTGGAATAGTCTTCACAGCGTGGGCTTGGGGTGCCCAGATTGGTCATAAGTAGGAGGTTTATATGAGATTCGGTTGGGCAATTTGGCGGTTGGTTGTGCCTGCATTTTTTATGTTGCCTGCAGCAGCCCATGCTACCCTTAATGGACCCGCAGGCGCGGCTTGCAGTGGCACCATGTCAAACGGACAGACCTATTCCGGTGTTCAATCGTGGACGACGCACAATGGTACGGGGTATTGGTCTTGCGCAACGGCTGGAACGCGTGGGTTCAGCAATCCCCAATCCGAGCGTAATGCGCCGCCTCGCAGCAATCCCGATGTTGAAATTCGTGGATCAAGAGGCGAGCGAGTGACAGTCAAGCACGCATCCAGATAATTAAGGATATAATTTCGGCAAGGGAAAGCCGCAGATCTGCGAGCCGATTGGGAAGCCGCCTTAGACTCACTGACGCCAGCCGAGTGATACTGTTATATTTGAGCGCGAAGCGGCTAGAGGCGTTGCAACGGGGAAGGTGCGCCGTATGAATTATTTCGTCCAAGAACAGACCGTCGGTTAACCACCCCTTTCGCGACAAATCAGACGGTCCGAGATCGACGCCATTGCAGACGTTCAGGTCCGTTGGTTCTGCCGTTAGCTAAAGTAAAATCAGATGTGCCTTCGTTTTAACTAGGCGTGACTTTCCGACAAATTTCAGGTCAGACCTTCGGTATGCGGGCTTCTACATGTGTCCGAATAAGGCGTGCCGCGGCAGCACCGCCGCCCATGCGCTGCCAGCGACCAAATAGCGCACCTTGTCCTGAAACCGGCTGAGAGACCCCGATGTCTCCCAAACGCCACACCTGCAAGAATAGTTCAAAACCTGCACTTAAGGTGAAGTGGCGCGGGGGCAACGCCGGCGCGAGGTTGAGGCGTGACAAAATCATGACCGGATGGCTGTGCGAGACCTGGTCCTACAGTTTTACGAGAGGCTTTGTCGCTAAATTCAAGCTGCCAACAACGAACCAGACGAAGGGGGCGCTACCATGCCATCGACCTGCAAGTTCTGCCTGACTAATGAAACGGCGCTACGCTCGCTAGCGATAGCGGCAGCATTGATTGGTGCCGCCGAAGCCAGCACAGCGTTTGCGCAGACCGACGCTCCTTCGCCAAAGCCTGCAGATTGCGCAGACAAGGATAGCGCTGGAAACTGTGTCGAAAATAACGACGCGCAGATCGTTGTCACAGGCTCGCGCATCTCGCATCGTGAGACTGAGTCGTCCTCGCCACTGCAGGTGCTTGATGCAAAACAGCTGGATGCTCGCGGTTTCCAGACCGTGGCTCAGGCGCTTAACGAACTGCCGACCTTCGGTGTTCCGGGTGCTTCTCCGATCGGGTTCAACCAGTCGGGTTTCGGAGCAGGACAAAGCTTTGTCGACTTCCTCGGCCTCGGCTCGCAGCGCACGCTGACCTTGGTCAACGGCAAGCGCTTTGTTTCGTCAAACACAGGATCGATTTTTGGTCCGACCGGCAGCGGCGGAACCCAAGTCGACCTCAACACCATTCCGACCAAGCTGATCCAGCGTGTCGAAACCGTGGCCGCGATCGGCGCCCCGATTTACGGCTCAGATGCTGTTGCAGGCACGATCAACATCATCCTCAAAAAGGATTACGAAGGGGTCGACATCGACGTACAGGACGGATTCTCCTCGCGCGGCGATGCTCCCGATCAGAGGATACGTCTCCTCGCAGGCAAGAATTTCGCCGGTGGGCGCGGCAACATCAGCATCGGCGGCGAATACGACAAGTCGCGTGGGCTGTTCTTCACCGATCGCAGCCAGACCGCGTTCGACGACCGGTTCGATGCCCCCGCTTCGGGCGTGGGGCCGCAAGTGATCTATCGCGACCTGCGCGTGCCTTCGGTCGATCCGTCCGGCATTCCCATGGTCACCGATTTTCTGGTGCTGAGCCCCCAGCAAGCCGGGCTGTTCCTAGGCGATCCTACTGCTACCGTCGGGGTCACCAACGCAGCCGGGGCGACGTTGCGGTTCGGACCGGACGGCACGCTTATCCCGATCAATTTCGGTTCGACGGTAGGCGACACGGGGGGCTTCTCGGTCTTCACTTCAGGCGGCAACGGCTACACGCTCCGTTCAGTCGAAAACTTGCTGACCGATCTTGAGCGCTACAGCGTCAACACCAACCTGAGCTATGACCTGACCGACGACCTCCACTTCTTCGGGGAAGGCTGGTACAGTGTCAGCAAGGGCCGCAACCTCGCCAACCAGCCGGTTTACAACTCCGCTTTGTTTGGCAGCGCCGGGGATCCCGACGGCAATCTCGTCATCCGTTTGAACAACCCCTTCCTCTCTACTGCCGCGCGCACGGCCATCCAGAACGCAATCGCGACCAACCCGTTTTCGGATTCTCCGACGCAGGATTATTTCTACCTGGCGCGGGCCAGTACCGATCTTTCAACCGGCGTTTCGACCGGCAAGTCCGAAGTGATGCGCTTCGTTGGCGGGTTCGACGGAACGGTTCACGTTCTTCCGGGTCGCGAGTGGAAGTTCGAAGCTTACTTCAATTACGGTCGGGCGAACGTCACCAGCAAGAACCCCGAACTGAACCAGCAGAATTACCTGAATGCGCTGAATTCAACCACGATCGGCGGCCAGATCGTCTGCGCGCCTGGGTTTACCAATTCGCCGGTTGCAACGGTCAGCGCGACTTGCGCGCCGATCAACCCGTTCGGGCAGCAGATTTCGCAAGCCGCGCGCGATTACGTCACCACCATCGCCACCCCGCGCACCTTGAACCACCAGTACGACGCGGTCGCCTCGATTGCCGGCCCGTTGTTCAAGCTTCCCGGCGGCGATTTCGCCTTCTCGCTCGGCTACGAGCACCGCAAGGAAGATTCTGCCTTCGACCCCGGCGTTTTCTACTTTGGCAGCGGCACCGGTAATTCCGCCAGCCGGGGCAGCTATGGCCGCTCGGTGCCGATCGATCCGGTTTCGGGCAGCTACTATACCAACGAAATATTCGGAGAGTTGAGCGCAGATTTGATCTCGCCCGACAACCAGGTGCCGTTTGTCTACCAGCTCTCGCTTCAGGCTGCCGGCCGGTACATCTGGAACTCACGCTTCGGCAACGATCCGACCTATACCGTTCAGGGCCGCTATGCACCGCTGAAGGATGTTGCCTTCCGGGGCGCCTATACCCGCGCGGTGCGTGCGCCGTCGATTACTGAAGCCTTCAACCCGACCTCTAGCTCGTTCGGCTTTGCCACCGACGTGTGCGACGTTTCGTTGGTGAACCAGGGTCCCGATCCGACCAGCCGCACTGCGAACTGCGCCGCGGCGGGCGTACCAACCGGGTTCCGCTCGCTGTCCAACCAGCGCTCATTCCCGAACTTCACTTTCGGCAATCCAGCACTGCAGAATGAAAAGGCCGACAGCTTCAGCGGTGGCGTGGTGCTTACCCCACGCTTCCTGCCGGGCTTCAATGCCACGGTCGATTACGTCAGCATCACCATCAACGATGCGATCACTGCGTTCAGCAACGACGATGTAGTTGCGGCCTGCTATGATTCGACCAGCTATCCGGCTAATCCCTTCTGCGCGCTGGTGACCCGCGATCCCACCACGCACCAGTTGTCGAACCTGGGCACGACGTACTTCAATTCGGCCAAGGTCAAATACAAGGGGATAATCGCCCAGCTCAATTACCGCCGCCCGACGCCGTTCCTCGGTTCGGACAGTTCAGTGGGGCTGAACGTCAGCTACCAGTATCTCGATACCCGCACCGATCAGGCCAGCGCCGGCGCGGTGCCGAGCCAGATCGATAACTCGGTAGGTTATTCGCGCCACAAGGGCGTGGCCGCGCTGTCCTATGACACGTCGAAGTTCGATGGACAGGTCCAGGTGAGCTATATCGGTTCGGCCTACATCGATCCCAACACCACCGCGAACTTCTATTCGATCCCGAAGGTGAAGGCCTTCACGTACGTCAACCTGTCGCTAGCCTACAAGGTGACAGACCGGTTCACGATCCATGCCGATGTCGACAATTTGTTCGACGCCAAGGCACCCAACCCCTATCCGGCCAGCGGCGGCACCTCCACATACTTCCAGGGCATTCTGGGCACCTACTTCCGGATCGGTGCTGGTGTGCATTTCTAACCAACTCGCTGAATGAACTCATACTGGCGGGCCACGCTGAGAAATCGGGTCCGCCAGTCATGTTGGGCGTACAAGTGATGGCCGCAGTCATCTCATCATCGCCTTAGCAATTTCGCTATTCCCCATCTCTTACGGCTTTACTCTGATGTCCGCTTTCCACCCCATTCCTGCCGAAGCGCCGATACTTGCCCGGACCTATAAGCGGCCCTTCGTTGCCACCATGAACGAATGTCCATTGTGCTGATATCTGCAACGGAAGTGGCCTTTCAGGACACGACGCCAGTGCGGTCTCCGTGGCAACCTGCTGGCTCAGAGTGAAATTTAATCGACTTGCGCTGGAATCAGATTAGATCAGCAAAACTCCCGAAAACTCCAGTTAACAGGGTCTTAGTTCGTGTCAGCAGGCCTCAAATTACCGACCTCCGAAGCCGAACGCATCGCTGCAGTTCGGCGATATGACATTCTCGACAGCCCTCCAGATGGCGCGTTCGACCGTATCACGGCCTTGGCTGCACGCAGGTTGAAGGTCCCGATCGCAATCATAAGCATCGTCGATGAAGAC
>JANXUP010000138.1 GCA_025356175.1 Sphingomonadaceae bacterium
ATCTGCGTGCCATAGCGGGAAGGGTGGTGGTGGACAGGGGTGGATTCGAACCACCGTACGCTCTCGCGGGCAGATTTACAGTCTGCTGCCATTAACCACTCGGCCACCTGTCCACACCAGCTTGCCGGCGTCGGGTTGCCCCGCGTTGTGCGGCCCCAAGAAGGAGCCATCCGGCCGAGGAAGCGCGCATTTGGCGAAGGCGTGCGCACCTGTCAATGCCGCAATGGCCGCTCGGCGGGTTGCGGCAGGCTGTTTGGGGCATTAGGACCCTGCGGATGAGCGAAATTACCCCCGTCATCTCGGCGACCGGGCTGTTCACCCCGCCGGAATCGATCAGCAACGAAGAGCTCGTCGCGAGCTTCAACACGTATGTCGCGGCGTTCAATGCCGAACAGGCTGCGGCGATCGCTGCGGGCGATGGCGCTGAAATGCCGCCCAGCTCGGTTGAATTCATCGAGAAGGCGAGCGGGGTCAAGTCGCGGCACGTGATGAGCAAGGCCAGCCTGCTCGATCCCGCGATCATGGCGCCGCGCTGGGACGAACGGCCCAATGAGGAGCTTTCGGTGATGGCCGAAATGGGGGTCGCCGCGTGCCGTGATGCCCTAGGCCGCGCTGGGCGCGATGCGGCGGACGTCGATGCGGTGCTCTGCGCCGCGTCCAACATGCAGCGCGCCTATCCCGCGATGGCGATCGAGATTCAGGATGCCCTCGGAATCGAGGGCTTCGCTTTTGACATGAACGTGGCGTGCTCGTCGGCCACTTTCGGGATCCAGACCGCCGCCGATTTCATCCGTTCCGGCAACGCGCGCTCGGTGCTGGTGGTCAGCCCGGAGATCTGCACCGGCCACAACAACATGCGCAATCGCGACAGCCACTTCATCTTTGGCGATGTCGCCACTGCCGTGCTGGTCGAGGCCAAGTCCCTGGCGCCCAGCCCGCACTGGGAAATTATCGGCACGCGCCTCAAGACTGTGTTCTCCAACAACATCCGCAACAATTTCGGCTTTCTCAATTGCGCCACGCCCGAGACGATCGGCACGCCCGACAAGCTGTTCGTTCAGGAAGGGCGCAAGGTATTCAAGGAAGTGGTGCCGATGGTCGCGGCGATGATCGCCGAACATGCGGCGGAACTCGGGATTGACCCGGCCAGCCTGCGCCGGCTGTGGCTGCACCAGGCCAATCAGGGAATGAACCGCCTGATCGCGCAGCGCGTGCTGGGCCACGAAGCCAGCGAGGACGAGAGCCCGACGGTACTCGATACTTATGGCAATACTTCGAGCGCGGGATCGATCATCGCCTTCCACAAGCATAATGATGACCTTGTGCCGGGCGATATCGGGACTATCTGCTCGTTCGGTGCAGGCTATTCCGCCGGAACTGTTTTCGTAACCAAGGTTTCATAACACATGGCAGGCGATATTCTTGACAACCGCGGGCGCGGTGAAGCCGCCTGGGGCTGGCCCAGCGTCCATCCCGAAGGCCGCAAGTTTGCGCTGATCGCCGGCGGACTGTGCGCGGTTTGCGCGTTCATGGCGTGGGAAACGCTGGCTTGGCCGCTGGGCGCACTGGTGCTGGGCATCCTCGCCTTCTTCCGCGATCCGCGCCGGGTCACGCCGCTGGGAGAAGAGCTGATTGTTGCTCCGGCCGACGGGCTGATCACGCTGATCAAGCAGATGGAACCGCCGCGCGAACTGGTCGAGGATGATGGCACCGGCGCGCCCGGTTTGCCCGCCGGCATGGTCACGCGAATTTCGATCTTCATGTCGGTGTTCGATGTTCACATCAACCGCGCGCCGGTGGGCGGGACGGTGCGCCGCGTCGTCTATATCCCCGGCAAATTTCTCAACGCCGATCTCGACAAGGCGAGCGAGGAGAATGAACGCCAGCACGTGCTTATCGAGCAATCGGGCGGCGCTGCGGTGGGCTTTACCCAGATCGCCGGACTTGTCGCGCGGCGGATCGTGCCGTTCGTCAAGCCGGGCGATATCGTTGCTGGAGGCCAGCGGGTCGGGCTGATCCGCTTCGGCAGCCGGGTCGACGTCTACCTGCCCGCCGGGACCGAACCCAAGGTGCTGGTCGGCCAGCGCACCATTGCCGGTGAGACCGTGCTCGCCGAGCTGGGTCAGGCGCTGCTGATCGAGGGCGCGCGGCAATGAGCGATGACGCGCCGCTGCACAGCGGGCTGACGCTGCGCGCGCTGGTGCCCAACGCGATTACCGCCGCGGCGCTGTGCGCGGGGCTGACCGGGATCCGCTTCGGAATTACCCACGATTTTGAAAAGGCGGTGCAGGCGGTGGTGCTCGCCGGGATCCTCGACGGGATCGACGGGCGCGTGGCGCGGATGCTGAAAGCGCAGTCGCGGTTCGGTGCCGAGCTCGACAGCTTGGCGGACAACGTCTCGTTCGGAGTGGCTCCGGCGCTGCTCCTATTTCTATGGTCGCTGCAAGACTTGCCCCGCATCGGTTGGTTTGCCGCGCTGGCCTATGCGATCGCCTGTGCGCTGCGCTTGGCGCGCTACAATGCCCGGATCGACTTGCCGGATGAGCCGCGCAAGACCGCCGGGTTTCTTACCGGGGTTCCCGCACCGGCCGGGGCGGGGCTGGTGTTCCTGCCGCTCTACCTGTTTTTCGTGACCGAAAACCCGCTGTTCCGCGATCCGCGGTTGGTCAGCGTGTGGCTGGTGTTAATGGGGTTCCTGATGATCTCGAACGTCCCCACGCTGAGCTGGGGCAAATTGCGGCCGCGGCGGGCGGTGCGGCTGGAAGTGATTGCATTGTTCGGACTGGTCGCGGCAGGCCTGCTGCAGGAACCGTGGTGGACGCTGATCGGGATCTGCGCGTTCTATCTCGCCTCGCTACCGCTGGCTGTCGTGCTGTACTGGCGCATCAGGCGGCAGCGCGGAGCGGCTGCAGCGCCGCCGACTTGAAGCGGACCGGCAAGGCAACCACATTGCCGCGCGCCGGGGTTACCACTAGTTCACGCACGGTGAAGCGCAGCTCGCGTGTTTCAGGGCAATTGGCCAGCGCGGCCTTGAGTCCGCGCACCTGGTGCAACGCCCGAACTACGGCCACGGCGATGGCGGCCAGGGCGACAAGCGAGCCCAGGAAAAACAGTGCGGCCAATCCGAAAGCGATCATTGCATCTACTCCGTCGCGCCCTGTGGAGGGGCCTGTGGATAACGTGTGGACAGCGCGATAGGTTCCAAACGTGGCTTACAAGCGTCAATGTTCCCGATATGTTCTTTCATGTCAAGCGGTGAATTTTCAGCCGTCCTGACGCACTTTCCGCTGGATTTGCCCGGCGAAGAGAGTTAGGGGCGCGCGGCCTGCACAGGATTGTTCTGTCAGGCAAATCCACATGGGAAGCGCCCATACCGGTGCCGCAGCGGGTTTCGACCGCACGGTTCCAGCTTCCCAGAGGTTCAACCGGAAGGAAATACCTATGGCGGCTCCAGTCGTCTCCATGCAGCAATTGATCGAGGCCGGCGCACACTTCGGCCACCAGACCCATCGCTGGAACCCGCGGATGAAGCCGTACATTTTCGGCGCTCGCAACGGCATCCACATCCTTGACCTGTCGCAGACCGTGCCACTGTTCGCGCGCGCGCTCGACTTCGTCGACGCCACCGTCCGCGCTGGCGGCAAGGTCCTGTTCGTCGGCACCAAGCGCCAGGCGCAGGAGCCGATCGCCCAGGCCGCGCGCTCGTGCGGGCAGCACTTCGTCAACCACCGCTGGTTGGGCGGGATGCTCACCAACTGGAAGACCATCTCGCAGTCGATCAAGCGGATGAAGTCTTTGGACGAGCAGCTCGCTGGTGACACCGCGGGCCTGACCAAGAAGGAAGTCCTCCAGCTCACCCGTGAACGTGACAAGCTCGAGCTGTCGCTCGGCGGCATCCGCGACATGGGCGGCATTCCTGACGTGATGTTCGTGATCGACGCCAACAAGGAAGAACTGGCGATCAAGGAAGCCAACGTGCTGGGTATCCCGGTAGTGGCGATCCTCGATTCGAACGTTTCGCCCGATGGCATCGCGTTCCCGGTTCCCGCTAACGACGACGCCAGCCGCGCCGTGCGCCTGTACTGCGAAGCGATCGCTGCCGCCGCCACCAAGGGTCATCGCGAAGGCGTGGTCGATTCGGGCGTCGACATTGGCGCGCTGGACGTGGCCCCGGTTGAAGACGTTGTTGTGGCCGAAGAAGCTGCTCCGGCTGCCGCAGAGCCCACGATGGAAGAAGTCGCTGCAACCGCAGACGTTTCGGCCGCAGACGAAGTCACCGTCGAAGAAACCGCGACCGAAGCCTGAGCTTCCGTCACAATTGTGTAGCGCGCCGGGGCCATGCGCTCCGGCCGCAACACCTATTCAAGAAGGACCTGTCAAATGGCTTACACTGCCACTGACGTGAAGACCCTGCGCGAGCGCACTGGCGCCGGCATGATGGACTGCAAGAAGGCGCTCGACGAGAGCAATGGCGACATGGAAGCCGCGGTGGATTCGCTGCGCGCCAAGGGCCTTGCCGCAGTCGCCAAGAAGTCGAGCCGCACCGCTGCCGAAGGGCTGGTTGGCGTGGCCGTT
>JANXUP010000048.1 GCA_025356175.1 Sphingomonadaceae bacterium
CACTGGCTCAGCCCGGCGACCGACATCCGTCTCCATCACGCCCGCGCGATTATCGTCAACCGCGAGGTGGTCGGCGTGATCCTCGTGTCGCGCTCACCCAGCGCGCTGTTCCGCGGGATGTGGGAGGACTGGGGCAAGATCTCGGTCGGCAGCGGGGTGATCTTTGCGCTGCTGCTGACGATCGCGGCGATTCTGGCGCGCGCCATCGTGGTCCCGGTCGAGCGGCTTTCGGCCGCCACCCGGGCGCTCGCCCAGGGCCGCACCGCGCGCCTGCGCTCGCCCACGCTCGAAGTGCGCGAGATCAAAAGCCTCAACGCCGATTTTGCCGCGATGGCCGAAGCAATCGCCCGGCGCAGTCGCTACCTGCGCGACTTCGCCGCCAGCCTCAGCCACGAATTCAAGACGCCCTTGGCCGGAATTCGCGGCGGGATCGAGCTGCTGCAAGACCACGGGTCAGGCATGAGCAAGGCGGAACGCGCCAAATTCCTCGCCAACATGGAAGGCGACGCGCAGCGCTTGTCCAGGCTGGTCAGCCGCCTGATGGAACTCGCCCAGGCCGACATGGCGCGGCCCTCGGGGGGAACAGACGACGCACCGAGCGCCGATGCGGCGAGCGTCCTCGCCCGCCTGAGCGACACGCACGCCGCGCCCGGTTTCGCCCTGACCTGGACCATCGAGCCCGATTACCCCCGGCTGGCAATCGAGGAGGAAGCCCTCGAAACCGTCCTCGCCACCCTGATCGAAAACGCCCGCCAAAGCGGCGCCAGCGCGCTGGCCATCACCACCGGCCACCGCGGAAGTTTCGCGAGCCTCGCGCTGACCGACAACGGCCCCGGCGTGCCGGAAGCCGACCAGGCGCGGGTGTTCGACCCGTTCTTCACCAGCAAACGCGAGAACGGCGGGACCGGGCTGGGGTTACCCATCGCGCGGGCGCTCGCAGAGAGCCGGGGCGGGTCACTGGAGCTTGGCGAGACGGCAAGCGGGGCGTGTTTTGTGCTGACGTTGAGGGTGGCGGGGTGAGTCGCAAACACAGCAAAGAAACTATTCGACCGCGACTCCAAGATTGGCGATCCGCCGCTTTCTCATCGGCGACTTTTGTGCGATAGATTGCAAGGCAGTGGTGACTCGTTCACCGACCTGCTTGTACATTGGACCGTCATGAGCGCCCAATGACAACGCAAATTTGACGACCGATGATAGGTTCGGGCCTTCAATTGATTCAAATATGTTTTCAAATTCTTCAGCGCTTTGCGAAGCGAGAAGCACCATGTCAGCATCGTTCCAACTCCTGTTGGTGACCATCGCGACCAAAATGTCTCTGGGATTTCGGGTGTCGACGAAGTCAGCTTTGAGTTTTTCAAATGCAAGTGCGAGGGCTCGATCAACTGGTTCCGAACCCCACATTCTCAGTTCTTCATCTAATCGGTCTATGTTTGGTTCAGCCTGCGCTATGTAAAGATTAACAAGTTCGTCTGCTTGCACGTGTCTCCCGAATTCTCTCAGTAAACTTATCGTTCCATTTATATTTAATGGACTTATGTTTGCGATGCAACTTCTTGATCCAAAATACAGTGCGTCAAGTATTTCGTCATCATCTACATTAAAAGAGTCATGATACAATCTCCAAGCCTTAGAAACTTCGTTGTTCTCTTTGCTATTTTCCAAATTGCTTTGATTTATATTCGCGCCATTGGTTATTGCAGTTTCGTCGAAATAACCCATCACGACGCCATCTATAACCGCCGCATCGAGTTCATCGCAATGGTACCAGCCATAATCTTCAATGAACGCGCTCCATTGACGATCTACCTCAGGAAGATCGTCTTTCTTTTCTCTCATCGCAGACAAAAGGCTATTGTAACGCCGAATAAATGCGATTGGTGGCGCATTGTCAGGTTGAAGAACCGACAGTCCACCAAGTGCGATTGCGTGAATGCCTTGATCTAATATCTCAACACGATACGCAGCGAGCAGTTCAGCCAATCGCTCGGCTAAGCGTTCAATTTTCTTTATAACGCGAATGTTAGTGATACCCAATTTTACAATTTTTGAAGTCAGTTTTTGATTGACTATTGTTTCACGAGCGAAGGCTATAGCCACCGCTTCTTCCGGCGTGGGATCAAAAATTAGCGATACGTCAACTACTTTCTCGATTTGGCGTTGTAGTTCTGCCTTATCCAACTCTGAGAGTTGTTCCTCATTGAGGAGGAGAATTACTTTACAACGTCTCTGCTCTTTGAGCATTGATGCCAGCCCAAGCACATCTCGTATTGACAATGACGAACCAGCGCGCTCCAAATCGTCTAAACAAACGTACTGATCTCGAACTGCCAAAAAGGCTGCTCGCGAGATAACCTCAGCTGCGCCACTTCCACCAAATTTGATCGCGGCAGCGGATAATAACGGCATCCCTTTGCGAACCGATCCCCTAACACTTTCCCAGCGTTCCGTTAATGAAGAAACGTCGGCTCCTGACATTAATTTTGCGTTTGAAACCGTGTTCTCGAATATCGAATACCGTAATGTGTCGAGACTGTTAACTCCGAATAGCGATACATATGCGTACTTCGCAAAATGTAACTTCTTGTCAGATTCCGCTTCGGAAAGATATTGCCTCCAGGCGAACGTTTTGCCAACACCCCATTTACCTTTAATGCAAAGGACTTCGGCATCATTGCTCGAAAGAAAGCGTTTTATCTCCGATTTAACAATTTCCGTCGACATGATACACCTCAAACTGATCTATTTTCGGGAATTATCCCCTTGCGTCAGTTAGCCCTAGCTGTGGTATATGGGGTGGATGGAATCACATAAACTCCCTTGGTGGATTGGCTTCCCCGCTTCGATTGGGCTCTCGGTGATGGGTATTGTCGCCCCCACCTTCCTCCCAATTTGGGCGCAGGCAGCGCTTTTTGGGGCTGGCGCTGTTGCGGTCATTTGGAGTGTTTTCGCCGGCATTTGGCATTGGCGGCGAAAACCGCGAACGCCAAGCAATCCGCAACCCCAGAAGCGTGCAACAGAATTGGCGGCTGAGGAAATCAATCGCGCAGTGCAGTCGGCGGGAACGCCGCAGCCAGCAACGCCAATGGCCGATGTATTCGCGCTGCCTATCAAACATATGTTTGAACAGATAGCGGCACAGATGGAGGTAAATCACGCGTCGAAATTGGATGAAATTAGGAGCGGGGAACCGCACGCTTCGCAGAGCAACGCCACGCTTCGCGAGGGCCTCGCTTATGCCGCCTTTGGGAATTGGAAGAATCGGACAATGCAGGACTTTCAAGGTGGCGACAGCGACCGCTTTGCGGAAGCGCTGGCAAAATTCCACCAGCTCGCATCGGATGGCGTAATTCGCTCCTGGGGTATTCCTGTCAGCTATCAGACAACCGATGTTTTCAGGCCAATCCCCAAGGATCATTGGGGCTATGCCACGATCGACTACCTTGACGCGCTAAGGGAGAAGGCATTCTCCCGCTCAAAGGTTGCTAGCGCAATCGACTACACCGACATTCGCGTAAACCGCGCCGAATTTGAGCGAGAATGGCCCCATGGCTGACGATCCCCAAACCCGCTTCGATGCCCTGCTACATGCAATGGCGAACGGACAAGCGCCCTCTAGCGCGCGAAAGAAGCCATCAGCCGATCAAGCATCGAATGGGGCTGAAAGCGCATGTTCCAACGATACTCAAACTCCGCCAGATACTTCGGCAGATGCTTCGCGCTGACATGGATATGCGTCCCATTGATCCCGCGCTTCACAGCAGCCCAAAAGCATTCAATCGAGTAGGTCGAAGCGCCCTCGAAGCCGACATATTCGTGCGCGCTGTGGTTCACCGTCATGTGCCGGTGGCCGCGCTTGTGCAGCCCAAGGTAGCTGCGCAGTTCGTCAGTGTGGATCGCGCCGCCGGGGATCACATTGGCATCGATCAGGGGCGTGAGTGTGGCGCGGCGCTGGTTGGGGACAACGTGCGTCATAACGTCACCGCCGCGCTCCACAATGCCCAGCACAACCGCCTTGGGAGAGCGGAACCCGCCGATGAAGGTTTCGTCAATCTCGACATGCTTACCGGGTCCGCCCATCGGCGCGTTGCCGTCAACTTCGCCCATGTATTTGCGGATTTCATGGCACATGCGCCACGCCGTCTTATAGGTCACGCCAAGCTGGCGCTGCACTTCCTTCGCCGCCACGCCATTGCGGGTGGTGCTGAAAAGAAACATGATATGAAACCAGTCGCGCAGCGGAGTGCGGGTGCGCTCGAACGGCGTTTCAGCCATCGGGGCAACCTGATTGCCGCAATACTCGCATGAATATACCTTGCGCGCCTTCACCCGGTAGAAGTGAGCGTTACGACCGCACTTTGAACAGTCGTGCCGGTCGCCAAAACGAATGCGCATCAGGTGTTCAAGGCAAGCATCCTCGGTTGGAAACTGGTCAAGAAACTGGCGAAGGGTGGGGGCTTTCGTTCTCATACATATTGTATGCCACACCTTTCAACCTGACGCAAGGGGATAATTCCCCTATTTTCGCATCAAAACACTGAAAAGGCATCTAATCAGATTATGAGCCTTAATTGATAGATATATTTATGCATCCCTATTGTGCGGCCGTGTTTTTCGAATTTGACTACCAGTTCCCATTCCTTAGTGCGAGCTTAGCTCTAGATTGTCCCTGCACCATAGCAAAGCCGATCACGTTGTTTGGCGCAGGTGGCCTAACATAATCGCTATCTTGCGCCGCGAATTCCAAGTCCCCCACATCCTCCTCGCCGCCAAGGGCCTCGCAGATTACCATCCCCATCCACCGTCATGCTCAACAACGGGTCGAGGTACCGGTCCTCGGGTTCGGGGTGTCCTAGGTACTCGATCCGGTCGAGTGCGAGCGGCCGGTGTGCGATGCTATTGCGGTAGTTGTAATCGGTGAGTTTCTATTCCCGTCCGACTGACCCCACCGGCCAACCACCTCCCATTTGCACTGCGTGAAAACGGCGAACCTGAAAACCTATTTTCCTACACGCCCCCGGTCTGCCAAGCTCCCGCCCATGCCGCATCACTCCCCCGGCGAGCCAAGCCCTCGCCCGCACAGTCCGTCCGCTCCCCGAAGCCGCGCCGCCAGCGCGGCTTTGTTGCGTTTGGGCTTCCAGTTTTTATTTCGCTTGGACTGTGGTCCAAGCGGTCCACGGCTTCGATCCGCCCCCGTCCCGCTCATGCTGAGCCTGTCGAAGCATTGTGCTTCTTGGGTCACGGCGGAGCGGAGGGAAGGAAGGACAACCCTTCGACAGGCTCGGGGCGAACGGGGTTGTTGTGGATGGATGTAAAACCCCACCGGCCCCTCCCCACCGGGGAGGGGAGCATTTCGCTACCGCAGCGGATACCCGCTCCAGCGTTTGATCCGGCGGATCGCGAAGGCCGAGCGCATCGCCGAGACGCCGGGCAGGCTGGCGAGGCAATCGCGGTGGATGCGGTCGTATTGTTCGAGATCGCGCGCGGCGACGCGCAGCAGGTAATCGGCATTGCCGCTCATCAGGTGGCAATCGAGGATGTCGCCCATGTCCTGCACCGCCGCC
>JANXUP010000020.1 GCA_025356175.1 Sphingomonadaceae bacterium
CAGCAGCGTCGCGCGTTCGATGGTGGCCTTCATGGTCGGTCTAGTCCCCTAGTCGCCAACGCAGGTAACCGGAATCGGCTCCTTGCGGTCAATTTGCGGACTACCTTCTCTAGCGCCGGGGGAGATTGCGGCAAGGCCAGCCGTGCCTGTAACGGCACTAACTGGGGATAAATGCGGGCAAATGCGGCCCCGACGCGAAGCCGCCGCGCGTTCAGTCGACGGGGCCTGATCGCGGCGCTGTCAGTCAATCACCACCCCGTAGCCTTGGCCCTGCAAGCCGGTCTCCATCACCCGAGCATCGCCATTCCGCCATTAACATGGAGCGTTTGGCCGGTCATGTAACCGGCCTCTTTGCTGGCGAGATAGACAACCGCCGCGCCGATATCTTCGCCCTCACCCATTCGGCCCATCGGGATCCGCGCGTTAAGCGCTTCCTTCTGCGCATCGGGCAGCACTTCGGTCATCGCTGTGCGGATGAACCCAGGCGCGACGCAATTGACGGTGATCCCGCGGCTCGCAACTTCCTGGCCGAGCGATTTGCTCATGCCCACCAGCCCGGCCTTGGCCGCGGCATAGTTGATCTGCCCCGGATTGCCGGTCGCGCCGACCACGCTGGTGATGCTGATGATGCGGCCGTGGCGCGCTTTCATCATCGGCCTGCACGCCGCACGCATCAGCCGGAACGCGGCTTCGAGGTTGACCCGGATCACCGCGTCCCACTCCTCGTCCTTCATCCGCATCGCCAGATTATCGCGGGTGATCCCGGCATTGTTGACCAGGATATCGATCTTGCCGAGCGTATCGACCGTCGCGGGGATCAGATGCTCGACCTGCTCGGTGTTCGACAGATCGCAAGTGATCTCGACGTGATCGTGCCCGTAAGTGTCGTTGAGCTCCTCACGAAACGCGCGCAGCTTGCCCGGATTGGTCCCCGAAAGCGCCAACCGCGCGCCTTGCTTGGCCAGAGCATGGCTGATCGCCGACCCAATCCCCCCGGCAGCGCCAGTGACGAGTGCGGTCATGCCGGTGAGGTCGAACATTCGGTTTTCCATTTTTGGTTAGCTCCGATTAGATTGGTCGCGCAGAGGCGCAGAGGCGCGGAGAGAGATTCAGGGACGATGGTTGTTAACCAGCCGCCTGATCCCCTCCTTCATCGTCTCTCCGGAAAAATTGAGAATCAGTCCTACGGTCTGATTGGTCAGCCGTAAATATGTCAGCAATTGCTTGGCATGAACTGGGAGTATCCGTTCAATCGATTTGATCTCAATTATCAGCCTTTGATCAACCATAAGGTCGATCCGGAATGCGTTAGGAAAGCGCATACCATCAAATTCAATATCGATCGGCTTCTGCCGATCAACCGTATAACCTTTGCGCTCGAGGCTCGCTGCGAGCAAAGTTTCGTAAACACTTTCAAGCAGGCCTGGACCGAGTTCGCGATGGATCCTGATCGCAGCCTCAATGGCATCAGAGCTAATCGAATCAATATCCTTCACGCGAATTTCCTCTCCGCGCCTCTGCGCCTCTGCGCGAAAGTTTCTTAGAGCGTAGCCACCAGGGCCTCGATGTCGTCCATCGTCACCACGCTGGTTACCTCAACATCGGTCACACACCGCCCGATCATTGGACCAAGTACCTTCCCGCCCAGTTCGACGAAGCGTTCCACCCCTGCATCCTTCATCGCGATGACGCTTTCGCGCCAGCGGACGCAGCCGGTGACTTGTTGGGTCAGCAGGCGCTGGATGTCAGCCGGATCGGTCGCGAGCGCTGCGGTGACATTGGCGTAGAGCGGAACCGTCAGTGCACCCGGCGGGGTCGCGGCAAGCGCCTTGGCCATCGCATCGGCAGCGGGCTGCATCAAGGGACAGTGGAACGGGGCCGAAACCGGCAGCAGCACGCCGCGCTTGATCTCGAAGTCCTTGACCATCGCCACCGCGCGCTCGATCGCGGCCTTGTGGCCCGAGAGCACGACCTGGCCCGGATCGTTGTCATTGGCGACCGTGCAGACCTCTCCCTCGGCAGCGGCATTGGCCAAGGCCTGCGCTTTCGCGAGATCGGCACCCAGCAATGCACACATCGCTCCCACCCCAACCGGGACCGCGGCCTGCATCGCCTGCCCGCGCAGCTTCAGCAGCCGTGCCGTATCGGCGAGGCTGAACGCCCCGGCGGCGCACAGCGCGGTATATTCACCCAGGCTGTGACCGGCGACGAACTGCGCCTTGTCGGCCAGCGCGATGCCGCCCTCCTGCTCGAGCACCCGCAGCACGGCGATGGCATTGGCCATGATCGCGGGCTGAGCGTTTTCGGTCAGGGTCAGCGCTTCTTCCGGCCCTTCGCGCATGATTGCGGAGAGCTTCTGGCCCAGCGCGTCGTCGACTTCCTCGAACACCGCACGCGCTGCGGGACTGGCGGCCGCAAGATCCACGCCCATGCCTACTTTTTGGCTGCCCTGCCCCGGAAAAACGAATGCTCTCATGATCAAAACTCCTGTTCGGCAGCCGCCTAATCGCAGGGGCGCAGCCGCTCAAGTCCCGAACGGCACAATCTTGTTGTCGATATCGTGCCCGATGTCGGCCCGGCCCAGGTACGGGATACCGGCCCGCCTGCACCAGTGCTCGGCAACCTGTTCGGAGCTGTGGCCGAATTCGATCTCGTTCTCCGGCACTGCTGAAACCCGGCCCAACCGCAGTCCGGCGATGGCAGGCAGCGCCGCAGTGGTGTGGAAAAACAACCGGTCGACGGCATAGTCGTATTCGGCGACTTCCTCGACCAGTACGACATGCCCGGTCAGGTCCGGCATGAGCGGGGTGCCGGTCAGCATCGCCAGCGTCGTCAGGTTGAACGCCACTTGCGGACGGTGATCGAGGTTTGCTTCCACGCCGGAACGATCGCCTGCAAGGTAAGCCAGCGTGCGGCGGACTGCGGTGTCCCCGCCATCGCGCCGGATATCGGTGGGCATCGGGGCATGGACCTGTTTGCCCAGATCGCGCGCGTAGAGCCCGCCGAGCAGCATGCCCCCATCCGAATAGCCCAGGTACGTCTTGAACCCGGCCGCACCGTTCATCTGCGCGATCGCGTCCTCGGCAATCCGCGCCGCGCCGTATCCGCCGCGCGCGAACCACACCGCAGTGAACGCGGGATCGTTGGCGCATTCCAGCAATGCGCTGAGCCGCTGCGCATCGCTGCCGGCGAAGTGGCCGCCGGTGAGGAAGCACTGCTCATGGAAATGCAGTTCCAGGTCCGGAAATTCAGCGGCAAGCGCACTCACCCGGGCTGCATCGTCGCGGGTCAGTGAACGCGAGGGGGCACAGATGGCGATTGCAGGCATGATGCTTCCTAACCCTGTTGCGCTGGCTGACAAGGCCGCATACCGGAATGGACATGACTGATCTTACGTCTCACCCCTGGTTCTTCTGCGGCATCGGCGGTTCGGGGATGCTGCCGCTGGCGCTGATCCTGCGCGGACAGGGGGCGCAGGTTTCCGGCTCAGACCGCAGCCGCGACCAGGGCCGCTCGCCAGAGAAATTCGCCTGGTTGGAGAGTCTGGGGTTTGTGCTGCACCCACAGGACGGCAGCGGGATCGTTTCGCCAAGCCAGACGCTGGTCGCCTCTGCGGCGGTCGAGGATACTGTGCCCGAGGTGGTGCGCGCGAACGAACTGGGCTGCCCGCGCATGACCCGCGCCGAGCTGCTCGCCGCGCTGTTCAACGCCAGCGAAACCCGCATCGCCATCGGCGGGACCAGCGGCAAGAGCACGGTCACCGGCATGACCGGCTGGATCATGGATCACGCCGGGCGCGACCCGACGATCATGAACGGCGCGGTGATGAAGAACTACGCCTCACCCGAGGCCCCCTTCGCCAGCGCGCGAGTCGGAGGTAGCGAGGTGTTCGTTTCGGAGGTCGATGAAAGCGATGGTTCGATCGCGCTGTATCGGCCCGGCGTCGCGGTGTTGCTCAACGTCAGTCTCGATCACAAGAGCCTCGAGGAGCTGCGTGACCTGTTCAACGATTTCCTCGTCCGCGCCGATGTCGCTGCAATCAATCTCGACGATCCCGAAGCCGCCGCACTGGCGCATCGTGCCGGGTCGGTGATGAGTTTTGGGATCGATAGTGCCGAGGCTATGATCGGCGTCGTCCCTGGATCGATTATTGAAGGCCCGACCAGCCTTACCGCCACCGTCGAAGACCGCCGCGACGGCACACGCCATGCGCTCGCGCTTCAGGTTCCGGGTCGCCACAACCTTGCCAATGCCTTGGCTGCCTTGGCCGCCTGCTGCGCCGCTGCTGTACCGTTGAGCAAGGCTGTGCACGCTCTTGGTACTTTTGTGGGCCTTTCACGCCGCTTCGATATTGTCGGTACAAGCATCTCTAAAATAACAGTAATTGACGATTTCGGGCATAACCCTGACAAAGTCACTGCAACCTTGCGCACGCTGAAAACCCACCCCGGCCGGGTCATCGCCTTCTTCCAGCCGCACGGCTACGGCCCGCTGCGCCAGATGGGCGCGGAATTGGCCGAAACCTTCGCCAGCGAGCTTGGATCCGACGACCTGACAATCCTGTGCGACCCGGTCTATTTCGGCGGCACAGTCAACCGCGCCCAAGGCAGCGAACGAATTGTCGAACTGATCAAGGCAGCAGGCGGCAAGGCCGAATATCTGCCCTCCCGCGACGACTGCGCAGCGCGGATCATCGAAATCGCCCGCCCCGGCGACCGCGTGGTGATCATGGGCGCCCGCGACGATACGCTGAGCCAGCTCGCGCGCGAACTGTTTGCTGCCCTGCCCTGATCCTATTGCATTCCGCCCAAAACCCGCTATGCGCGCCTCTCCCCGCTTCGGTGGGGTCAAGAAAGCCGGAGGGGCCCCGCAATTGTGCGGATCAGCCAGCGATCGGTTGAAATGATGAAAGGCACAAGCATGGCTCTGTACGAGCATGTTTTCCTGGCGCGCCAGGATCTTAGCCAAGCGCAAGTTGATGCGCTGGCCGCTACCGCCACCGGGATTGTCGAAGCCGGCGCAGGCAAGGTCACCAAGACCGAGTCCTGGGGCCTCAAGAACCTCGCCTACAAGATCAAGCGCAATCGCAAGGCGCACTTCGTGATGCTCAACATCGATGCCCCTGCGGGCGTCGTGGCCGAGCTCGAACGCCAGACCGGGATCAACGAAGACGTGATCCGGTGGATGACCGTCAAGGTCGAAACGCACGAAGAAGGCCCCAGCGTAATGATGCGCAAGAACGACCGTGAGCGCACCAAGCGCCGCGAACGCGAGGAGTACTAAGTCATGGCTCGCGCATTTTTCCGCCGCCGCAAAAGCTGCCCGTTTTCTGCCAAGGGCGCGCCCGCGATCGATTACAAGGACACGCGTCTGCTGCAGGGCTATATGTCCGAACGCGGCAAGATCGTTCCCAGCCGGATCACCGCCGTTTCTGCCAAGAAGCAGCGCGAACTGGGCCAGGCGATCAAGCGGGCCCGTCAACTGGGCCTTTTGCCCTACCTCGTGAAGTAAGGGGAGCTAACACATGGATATCATCCTCCTCGAACGTAT
>JANXUP010000033.1 GCA_025356175.1 Sphingomonadaceae bacterium
TGGTGACGCAGTTCGGGCGGGGAGCGGACGTGGGGTTGGACTGCCGGTGGCACCACCGAAGCGATAGTATGCAAAAGCGTCCGGAAATGAGAATGGTAGCGGAGGAGGGACTCGAACCCCCGACACGCGGATTATGATTCCGCTGCTCTAACCAGCTGAGCTACTCCGCCATACCACGTCTCGCGCCGCGCATGGCGCGGGGCAGGCGGCGCACATAGGGTGCGCTTAGGGTGTGGTCAAGCATCGTTGATGACCGCGGAATTTCCACACCCCCACTGCCTCCCAATGCGGCCCCAGATAGCGGTGCAGGCCCAGTCCGGTGAAACGGAATTCGCGGTTCGGGATGCTCGCCGCAAGTTCGTCCTGAAGCGCGCGCGCGGCCTTGCGCTCGACCTTGTTCTGGACGGTAATGTGCAACCGCTTGCCGCCGCGATCCTGCGCAGTCAGCATGGTGAAGAAGCGTTCCGCAAGTTCGGCACGGATCGCCAGCATGGCCGGGCTGCGCAGCGAGATTGCAGTCCCGCCGCCAAGGTCCATCAAACCATCGGTCTGCGCGTCTGGCGGCGCGTATTCGGCCGCACAGCGGGTCAGTTCGCGCGGCAGTTCGGCGCGGAGCGATGGCGCGAATGAATGAAACAGCGTGACATGCGCGGCGAGATGATTGCGCTCTGGCGGGAAGTGCGCGGTGCGCAGGCCATTGGCCCAGGCAAACACATCGCCGGGCAATTCGGCGGTGACGATGAAGGGGGCGTTGTCGGGCAGGTTGCTCACCCGTTCAGCTCTAGCCGGTGCAAAGCCGGTTTGCCAGCCTTGCCCCTTGCCACCCTGCCCGGTCCGGCGCAGTTTGTGCAGCGGGAGGATTGCTGAAAATGATCACATCGTTCGGGCGCGTCAGCGCGCTGCCGCTGCTGCTGGGTGCCACCATGCTGAGCGCGGGGACCGCGCTGCCCGATCTGTCGGCCAAGCCCGCCAGCGGTGCCACGATTGCAGCGCAACAGGCCGAAGGCGCCAGCCTGCCGGCCGAGGACGGCCGCGATGCCGATTTCGCCCAGCGCGGCTTTGTCGCGACCCGCAGCGATCCGGTAATCAGGAATGCTGCAGGCAAGCCGGTATGGAATACTGCGGCATACCAGTTCGTTTCCGGGCCCGCCCCGGCCACCGTCAACCCGTCACTGTGGCGCGAGATGGGCGTGCTCAAGGCCAATGGCCTGTTCAAGGTCGCCGTCGGCGTGTGGCAAGTCCGCGGGTTCGACATTTCGAACATGACGATCATCGCCGGCAAAACCGGTTGGATAATCGTCGATCCGCTGACCGGGCGCGAAACCGCCGCCGCCGCGCTTGAGCTGGTCAACCAGCAACTGGGACAGCGGCCGGTGGTTGCAGTGATCTACAGCCACAGCCATGTCGATCACTTCGGCGGAGTTCGCGGGATCGTCAGCGAGGCCGACGTGGCCGCAGGCAAGGTGGCGATCATCGCCCCCGCCCGGTTCATGGAGGAGACCGCGTCCGAAAACGTCATGGCGGGCGCGGCAATGGGGCGGCGCGCGGGCTATCAGTTCGGCGTGGGGCTCTCGCCCGGTCCGCAAGGGCAGATGGGCAGCGGCATCGGCCTTGGTGGATCGGGCGGGGAAATCACCCTCATCGCGCCAACCGATACCATTTCAAAGACCGGCGAAACCCGCACGGTCGATGGTGTGCCACTGGAATTCCAGATCGTTTCGGGCAGCGAAGCGCCAAGCGAGCTCAACGTCTATATTGTCCCGCCCAAGGTGTTGCTTTCGGCCGAGATGTCGACCTGCTCACTGCACAACATCCTCACTCCGCGCGGGGCCAAGGTGCGTGATACCCATGCCTGGGCAGGCTACCTTGATGAAGCACTGGGACTCTATGGCGGCCGTTCGGACGTGGTGATTTCAAGCCACTGCTGGCCGCGATTTGGCCAGCCTGAAGTCGCCTCGATGCTCGCCAGCCAGCGCGACAATTATCGATACCTCCACGATCAAACCGTGCGGCGGATGAACCAGGGCGAGACCATGACCGAGATCGCCGAGGAACTGGTGCAGCCGCCCGAACTTTCGGCGCAGTGGTTCAACCACGGCTATTACGGGACCTACAGCCACAATTCGAAGGCAGTCTATCAGTTCTACCTCGGCTGGTACGATGCGGTTCCGGCTAACCTCAACCCGTGGCCGCCGGCGGTGCGCGCGCGCAAATATGTCGGGGCGATGGGCGGCGCGGGCAAAGTGCTGGCGCTCGCGCACAAGGCAATGGCGGCGGGCGATTACCGTTGGTCTTCAGACCTGCTCAACCAGCTGGTCTTCGCCGATCCGGCCAATCAGGCGGCGCGTGCGCTGCTTGCCGACAGCTATGAGCAGCAGGGTTATCAGGCCGAAAGCGCGATCTGGCGCAACCAGTTCCTTTCGGCCGCGCGCGATTTGCGGCAAGGTTACAAACCGAGCGGGGTCAACACCCAGAGCCAGGACATGATCGCCGCTGTGCCGACGCAATTGCTGATGGATTCCATGGCGACCCGCTTCGATCCGGCCAGGCTGGCCGCGCCGCTGGCGATCAATCTCGAACTGACCGACTGCAAGGAATTGGTGGGCATCGAAGCCGGCAAGACCGTGCTGTTCGCCCG
The DNA here is from genome assembly GCA_025356175.1 of Sphingomonadaceae bacterium. Taxonomy (GTDB): domain Bacteria; phylum Pseudomonadota; class Alphaproteobacteria; order Sphingomonadales; family Sphingomonadaceae; genus Novosphingobium. Next base: position 2,639 of record JANXUP010000033.1, read on the forward strand.
CGTCGGTTCGCCTATCGCCAGCCCCAAAGTAACGCTCAAGGGACCGCGGCGGTTGATCCTGGGGTTGTTGTTCCTCAAACTGCCCCTAGCTCAACTGCAAGCTGCCGGACTGGTGGCCGAAGGCGATGCGGCCGCGGTGGCCGCATTGCAGGCGGCGCTCGATCCGGTGCCCAGCGGCTTCACCATCGCCGAACCTTAAAGGATAACGCCCCATGAAAATGCGCACGCTCGGTAACTCCGGTCTCGAAGTTTCCGCCCTTGGCCTCGGCTGCATGGGCATGAGCTGGGCTTACGGCCCCGCCCCGGACAAGGCCGAGATGATCGCGCTGTTGCGCAAAGCAGTTGAGCTGGGCGTAACCTTCTTCGACACCGCCGAGGTCTATGGCCCGTTCACCAACGAAGACTTGCTGGGTGAGGCGCTGGAGCCGGTGCGTGACCGCGTCGTGATCGCCACCAAGTTCGGGTTTGACTTGACCGTCGATCGCAGTGCTGGGCCGGGCTTCAACAGCAAGCCGGACCATATTCGCGAGGTGGTTGATGCGTCGCTCAAGCGGTTGCGGACCGACCGGATCGATCTGCTTTACCAGCACCGGGTCGATCCCGAGGTGCAGATGGAAGACGTCGCTGGCGCGGTGAAGGACCTGATCGCGGCGGGCAAGGTCAAGCATTTCGGCCTGTCCGAAGCCGGGGCGCAGTCGATCCGCCGCGCCCATGCGGTGCAGCCGGTCACCGCGCTGCAAAGCGAATATTCATTATGGCAGCGCGAGCCTGAGGCCGAGATTCTGCCGTTGCTCGCCGAACTGGGGATCGGTTTCGTGCCTTACAGCCCGCTCGGCCGCGGCTTCCTAACTGGGGCGATCACCGCCGAGACCCTGTTCGACAAGAATGACTTCCGCGCCCGCCTGCCGCGTTTCCAGGAGGATGCGATGGCGGCCAACACCAAGTTGGTCGAACTGATCCAGGCCATCGCCGCGCAGCTCGATGCCAGTGCGGCGCAGGTCGCACTCGCTTGGCTGCTCGCCCAGCAGGACTGGATAGTACCGATCCCGGGGACGACCAAGCTGTCACGCCTGCAGGAAAACTTGGCCGCGACGGACCTCACGCTGAGCGCGGAGCAACTTGCGCAAATCGATCAGGCGAGCAAGGCAGTCGAAATCGTCGGCGCGCGTTATCTGCCGGCGATGGAAGCTGCCACCGGGCGCTAAAAATCGCCGCGGTTCTTGCGGATCGTGAACCATTTCTGGACGTTGGCGTTGTGCTCGGCGAGCGTTGCGGCGAAGGCGTGTCCGCCGCTGCCGTCGGCCACCATGTAGAGCGCACCGGTCGTCGCAGGATTAAGCACCGCCGCGATCGACAGCCGGCCCGGGTTGGTAATCGGACCCTTGGGCAAGCCGAACATCGCGTAGGTGTTGTAATCGTTGACCGCGTTAATCTCTGACTGGCGGATGCGGCGACCGAGCGGCTTGCCCTTGGTGATCGGATAGATGATCGTCGGGTCGGCCTGCAGTTGCATCCCGGTGCGGATGCGGTTCGAATAGAGCCCGGCGACCATCGGCCGCTCGGCCGGCTTGCCGGTTTCCTTCTCGACGATCGAGGCCAGGACCACCGCTTCTTCGGGCGTGCGGACCACTGTATCGGGCGAGCGCTTGGCCCATTCCTCGGCCAGGGCGCGCTGCATTGCCGCCTGCATCCGCAGCAAGACCGCCTGGCGGCTCTCGCCCTTCTCGATCTCGTACGTGTCGGGCAGGATCGATCCTTCGGGCGGAACTTCAATCGTGCCGGTCAGACTCTGGTTCGCCATCAGCCGGTCGTAGACCATGACCGAGGGCATGCCTTCGGGCACGGTCACGAACCGGCGCAGGATCTCGTCGCTGGCGATAATCCCGAGAACGGCGCGCATCGAGGCGTGCGCGGGAAGCTTGAATTCGCCCGCCTTGATCGTCGAGCCCATACCGAAAATCCGCGCACGCAGCTTGAACGCGGTGGCAGAGCTGATCACATGCTCCTGCGCCAGCTTGTCAGCCACGCTGCCCAGGCTTGAACCATCGGGGACGATGAACGCAGCGTCTTGCTGAAGCGGCCCGCTCCAAACCCAGCCCATGCCAAGCCAGCCCAGCGCGGCCAGCACCAGCGCGGCCGCCGCCACCAGCGGCATGCAGCCCCACCGCGTGCCGAGCATCAGTCTTCCATGGCCTTCACGATGACACTGGCGTTGGTCCCGCCAAACCCGAAGCTGTTGTTGAGCGCAGCACGCACGCGGCGCTTCTTGGCGGTGTGCGGCACCAGATCGACGCCTTCGGTGCCCTCATCCGGATTATCCAGATTAAGCGTCGGCGGCACGATCTGGTCTCGGATCGCGAGGATGCAGAAGATCGTCTCGACCGCCCCGGCCCCGCCGAGCAAATGGCCGATCGCCGACTTGGTGCTGCTCATCGAGGCCCCGCCAAGATCGTTGCCAAGCACGCGCTTGATCGCGGCCAGTTCGATCGTGTCGGCCATGGTCGAGGTGCCATGGGCGTTGACGTAGTCGATATCGCCCGAGCCCATTCCGGCCTTCTTCAGCGCCATCCGCATCGACAGCTCGGCGCCCTTGCCTTCGGGGTGCGGTGCGGTGACGTGGTAGGCATCGCCCGACAAGCCGTAGCCGACCACTTCGGCATAGATTTTCGCGCCGCGCGCCTTGGCGTGCTCGTATTCCTCAAGCACCACGACGCCCGCACCTTCGCCCATGACGAACCCGTCGCGGTCCTTGTCATAGGGGCGGCTGGCCTGTTCGGGCCGGTCGTTGAAGCTGCAGTTGAGCGCGCGGGCCTGGGCAAAACCAGCCACGCCAAGCGGGTTGATCGTACCCTCAGCCCCGCCCGCGAGCATGATGTCGGCATCATCGTCCTTGATCATCCGCGCGGCATCGCCAATCGAATGCGCGCCGGTCGAGCAAGCGGTGACCACCGCATGGTTGGGGCCCATCAGTCCGTACTTGATCGAAACCTGGCCCGAGATGAGATTGATCAGCCGACCGTGCACGAAGTGCGGGCTGACCCGGCCCGGACCTTTTTCGTGCAGCACGATGGATTCGCTTTCGATCCCCGGCAGGCCGCCGATGCCCGAACCGATCGAGCAGCCGGTGCGCGTCTTGAGCTCATCGTCCATGTCGGTCAGACCGGCATCTTCAAGCGCCTGCCCGGCGGCATCGATACCGTAGATGATGAACGGATCGACCTGGCGCTGAACCTTGAAATCGACCCGCTTGCCCGGATCGAACCCATAGGGGTGATCGGCCGGCTTGACCTCGCACGCGATCTTGCACTTGTGCTCGGTGGTATCGAACCGCGTGATCGGCCCCGCGCCGCTTTTCCCGGCGATCAGGTTGGCCCAAACGGTTTCGACATCGGCCCCCAGCGGGGTGACCAGGCCAAGCCCGGTGACGACTACACGGCGCATACTTTTCTCCGCAAACTCAAATGCAACAGGCCCAGCCCGTTATGGGGCTGAGCCTGTCAAAGTCCTGCGCAACCGTCAAACCGCTTTGCAATCGCAAGGGGTAGACCGCGCGGACTGTGCGCCAAAGGCGTGTCAGCCCTTGTGCTCGTCGATGTACTTGATCGCGTCGGATACGGTGCCGATCTTCTCGGCCGCATCGTCGGGGATTTCGACGCCGAATTCTTCTTCGAACGCCATGACAAGCTCAACGATATCAAGCGAATCTGCACCCAGATCGTCGATGAAGCTCGCGTCTTCGGTGACCTTGTCAGCCTCAACTCCGAGGTGTTCGACAACGATCTTCTTAACCCGGTCGGCGGTGTCGCTCATGGTATATCCCTTCGTGAACGGCAGATGAAATACGGTTGAACTTTGCCCTAGAGAACGGCGAACCTGCTGGCAAGAGGGTGCACCGCATCGCCAAACGCGGTGCGTTAGAAAGTCACCCCTTCGGCGGTTCCACCACGCGCAGCGCCAGTTCGCGCAACTGCCGCGGCTCGGCCGGACTTGGCGCGCCCATCAGCAGGTCTTCGGCCTTCTGGTTCATCGGGAACAGCGTGATTTCGCGCAGGTTCTGCACTCCGCAGATCAGCATGACCATGCGGTCGACCCCGGCGGCCATCCCGCCGTGCGGCGGCGCGCCGTACTGGAACGCGCGGTACATGCCGCCGAAGCGGTCCTCGACGTCCTGTTGGGTCAGCCCGGTGAGTTCGAACGCCTTGACCATAAGGTCAGGGTGCTGGTTACGGATCGAGCCCGAGGCCAATTCATAGCCGTTGCAGACCAAGTCGTACTGGTACGCCTTGATCGACAGCGGATCCTGCGTTTCCAGCGCCTCAAGCCCGCCTTGCGGCATCGAGAACGGGTTGTGCGCGAAGTCGACCTTCTTGTTCTCGTCATCCCATTCGTAGAACGGGAAGTCGATGATCCAGCAGAACCGGAACGCGTCCTGTTCGGTCAATTTGAGCTGATCGCCAACGCGCACGCGGGCTGCACCGGCGAGCTTGGCCGCCTGGCTCTCGTTGCCGGCGGCGAAGAACGCGCCGTCATCGGGGCCGAGGCCAAGGCGGTCCCACAGCGCGGCCATCTTGTCTTCGCCATGGTTCTTGGCGATCGGGCCGCCGAACACGCCGTCCTTGCGGGTGGCATAGCCAAGCCCGGCATGGCCTTCGCTGCGTGCCCATTCGTTCATCTCGTCGAAGAACTTGCGGCTGAGCCCGGCAGTGTTTGGCGCCGGGACCAGGCGCACGCTGCCGCCATCACCGACGATCCGTTCGAACAGCCCGAAGCCCGAGCTGCGGAATTCATCGGTAACGTCGCGCACGATCAGCGGGTTGCGCAAGTCCGGTTTGTCGGTGCCGTAATCGAGCATCGACTTAGCATAGGGAATGCGCGGGAATTCACCCGCGGAGGTCACCGTGCGGCCACCGGCGAACTTCTCGAAAATCCCGGCCATGACCGGTTCCATCGTATCCCACACCTCTTCCTGGGTGACGAAGCTCATCTCGAGGTCGAGCTGGTAGAATTCGCCCGGCAGACGGTCAGCGCGCGGATCTTCGTCACGGAAGCACGGCGCGATCTGGAAATAGCGGTCGAAGCCGGCGACCATCAGAAGCTGCTTGTACTGCTGCGGCGCCTGCGGCAGCGCGAAGAACTTGCCGTTGTGGATCCGGCTCGGGACCAGGAAGTCACGCGCGCCTTCGGGCGAGCTCGCGGTCAGGATCGGGGTTGAAAACTCGGTAAAGCCGATGTCCTCCATCGCCCGCCGCGTCTCGCGAATCATCGCGGTGCGGGTCATGATGTTGGCGTGCAGCGTTTCGCGGCGGAGGTCGAGGAAGCGGTAGCGCAGGCGCACGTCTTCGGGGTATTCCTGCTCGCCTGCTACCGGCAGCGGCAATTCCTCGGCGCGGCTCAGCACGGTCGCGCCGCGGGCATAGATCTCGATCTCGCCGCTCGGCAGATTGGGATTGATGGTCGAAGCGCTGCGGGCCTTTACCTCCCCGTCGATGGTGGCCACGCTTTCCACTCGCAGGCCATCGAGAATGGCCAGCGCCGGGCTGTCACTGTCGGCGACAATCTGGGTCATCCCGTAGTGATCGCGCAGGTCGACGAACAGCACGCCGCCGTGGTCGCGCTTGCGGTGAACCCAGCCCGAGAGGCGAACGGTCTGCCCGACATCGCTCGCGCGTAGCGCACCGCAGGTGTGGGAGCGGTAAATATGCATCGAAACACTTTCAATTTGGCCTGCTTTGAGGCAGGGGGAAGGCGCGGCTAACAGGCGATGGCTGCGCATTTGTCAAGCCGAGGACCCGCACGGGTCCAACGATCAGGGCTGGCGTCGGCCCATACAGAAAAGAACGATGAAGATACATCCGCTAATTACCACGTCGGCCGCACTGGCTGACCTGTGCTCCCGCCTCGCCAAAGCTGACTTCGTGTGCGTCGACACCGAATTCATGCGCGAGAATACCTACTGGCCCGAGCTGTGCCTGATCCAGATCGCCGACAGCGAGGAAGCCGCAGCGATCGATCCGCTCGCGCGTGATATCGACATGCAGCCGCTGATGGACCTGCTGGTCAATAACGAAGACGTGCTCAAGATTTTCCACGCCGGCGGGCAGGACGTGGAGATCATCTACAACATCACCGGCAAGACCCCGCACCCGATCTTCGATACCCAGATTGCGATGATGGCGGTCAGCCAGTCCGAACAGATCGGTTATTCCAACCTGGTCGAATCGTGGCTCGGCACTGTGGTCGACAAGGGCGCGCGCTTTACCGACTGGTCGCGGCGGCCCCTAACCGAGCGCCAGATCGACTACGCGATTGGCGATGTTACCTATCTATCAACGATTTTCCCCAAACTCCTCAAGCGACTTATCAAGACCGGACGCGGCGCGTGGCTCAATATCGAGATGGAAAAGCTCGCCGATCCGGCCAATTACCGCAACGATCCCACGCAGGCGTGGCACCGGATCAAGGCATCGGGGCGCAACCCGGCGATGCTCGGCCGGCTCAAGGCATTGGCGCAGTGGCGCGAGATCGAAGCGCAGGACAAGAACATCCCGCGCGGACGGATTGCGCGCGATGAAACCGTTGCCGATATCGCCAGCCATCCACCCAAGACGCAGGCCGATCTCGCCAAGGTGCGCGGGCTCTCCGCCGGGTGGAAAGACAATGAGATCGGGCGCCGCATGATGGCCGCGATCGAAAGCGCCCAGCCGATGTCCGACGCAGAACTGCCCCCGCGCACGCCCAGAGGCGCGCCGCTGGGCAAGGAAGGCGCGCTGGTCGCCGATCTGCTCAAGCTGCTGCTCAAGATCCGCAGCCGCGAGATCGATGTGGCTGCGCGGCTGCTGGCGCGCAGCGAAGACCTCGAACTGCTCGCCGCCGGAGTGCGCGAGCTGCCCTTGCTGCAAGGCTGGCGCTTCGAACAGTTCGGCAAGGACGCGCTCGATCTGGTTGAGGGCAAGATGGCCTTCGCGGTGGTCAACGGTCGGCTCAAGATGACCCACGTCGATGATGCCAAGGTTGCCGAGGATGCTGCGAGCGACGATATTCCTGAGGAAGCTTTGCTGGGCGACGATCCCGAGTGAACAAATACCTGCCCACGCTCAAACAGCTGCAATATCTCGTCGCGCTGCACGAACATGGGCATTTCGGGCGCGCTGCGGATGCCAGTTTCGTCTCCCAATCGACACTGTCGGCGGGGCTGCGCGATCTCGAAACGCTGCTTGGCGTAGTGCTGGTCGAACGGACCAAGCGCGCGGTGCGGTTTACGCCGTTGGGCAATGCGGTGGTCGCCAAGGCGCACCGCTTGCTGCGCGAGGCGGAAGACCTCAGCGACATGGTGCAAAGCTCGGGCCAGCCGCTGTCCGGCGAACTCCGGATGAGCGTGATCCCGACCATCGCCCCATTCCTGCTCCCGCGAATGCTGCCGCGCCTGCGCCGTGAGCGGCCCGCGTTGAAGCTCTACCTGCGCGAGGAAACCAGCGCAGCAGCGATCGAATCTCTCCACCATGGGCGCAGTGACTGCGTGCTGCTGGCGCTGCCCTTCCCGACTGGCGAGGTCGAGAAAGAAACGATCGAGCTCGATGCGCTTTACGTCGCCTTCCCCAAGGACGATCCGCGCGATCCGCCGGCCGAGATCGACCCCGCTCTGATCGACGAGAACCGGCTGCTGCTGCTCGAGGACGGACATTGCCTCAAGGAACACGCGCTCGCCGCCTGCAACCGCCCCGAACTGCGCGCCTCGGCAACGATGATCGGCACCAGCCTGCACACGCTGGTGCAGATGGTCGACAACGGCCTGGGCCTGACGATGCTGCCGGAAATGGCGCTCGATGCCGGGATTTTGAACGGCACGCAGGTGGTTGCGCGGCCTTTGAAAAGCGGCAACGCCAACCGCGAGATCGCCTTGGTCTGGCGCAAAAACTCCCCGCGCGGGGATGAGTTCCGTTTGCTCGCCGAGGAACTGCGGGCGGGTTGACGGTGGAAGACGATGCGAGCCCTCGCCCGAAGCTGTTGCGCGCGGCGGCTCGCAATGAAGTGTCGTGGAAGAACGGCGGGGGCGTAACCAGCGAAATCGCGGCATATCCTGAAGGTTCCAGTATGGATGACTTCGGCTGGCGGATCAGCACCGCGCTGGTGACGGCGGCGGGGCCGTTCTCAGTGTTCGAGGGCATCGACCGCATCCTGACCGTGCTCGACGGCAAGCTTGCATTGCAGTTTCCCGCCGAAAATTCCGAAGTCATTCTCGATGCCAGTCAAAGCCACAGTTTTGCCGGAGACGTCGCAGTGACCGGCGTCCCGCTTGGCGGCACGGTGCGTGACCTCAACGTCATGTTCCGCCGCGGCGAGTGGCAGGCCGAGGTGACTACCCAATGTCCGCAGTTGAACTGTAATGGAACTTTGATCGCGATTGCCACTCAGCCGGCCAAAGGGCTGGCGGCACTCGACGCCATAAGGTTGGATGATGCCAATCAGTTGCCAGCGGATTTTGTCGGATATTTCGTTTGCCTGCAGCTGGCGACAGAGCCCTAAAGCCCACTCAATCCATGTGCTTCAAACCGACCCGCAGGTAATCCCAGCCGGTAATCACGGTCAGCACCGCGGCCAGCCACAATGTGATCAGGCCGACGGTATGCGGCACGTTCATCTCGATCCCGCCCAGCACCACGTTCCACCATGGCGTGGCATTGCCGAGGATCAGCGCGCCGAAGCAGATCATCTGGAAGGTGGTCTTCCACTTCGCCAGCCGCGACACGGGCAGCGAGACCTGCAGCCCGCCGAGGAATTCGCGCAGGCCCGATACGGCAATCTCGCGGATCAGGATTACCAGGCCCGCAATGACGTGGAGATCGTTGACATAGGGCCCCCACAGCACCCCCTGTGCCGACAGCACCAGGATCACCGCGGCGACCATGATCTTGTCGGCGATCGGATCGAGGAACGCACCGAGCTTGCTTACCGCACCGTACGAACGCGCCACGTAGCCATCAAAATAGTCGGTCAGCCCCATCAGCGTATACATCGCGAAACCGAGGCCATAGCCGAGCTCCCACCTGGGCCACCACAGCAGCGCCACCAAAAGCGGCACCGCGACGATCCGCGACAGGGTGAGCAGGTTCGGTAGTGTCAGCATCGAGTGCAGCATAGCCGCAGGTCTCGCGGTGCAAAAGAGCGACTTAGCGCTTGTTCACACGCCACTTGCCGCTAGGGTTCGGCCACCCTCGGGGCGGCACAAAGCGATTACATGACAACGCAGACTCACCTGATCCACAGCCGGCGGTTCCTGCCGCTGTTCGTCACCCAATTGCTCAATGCTTTCAATGATAACCTGTTCAAGAACGCGATGGTGCTGTTTGTCGTCTATCAGGTCTACAACTCCGAGGCTGCCGAAGGCCAGTTCAGCGCGATTGCCTCGGCAGTGTTCATCCTGCCGTTCTTCATTCTCTCAGCCGTGGCGGGTCAGCTCGCCGATATGCGCGACAAGGCGCGAATCATCCGCATCGTGAAAGCTTGCGAGATCGGCATCATGACGGTTGGCGCGATCGGACTGCTGATGGCATGGAAGGGCATTGCAGTCACCACTTTGGCGATTCCCTTGATGCTGCTCGCGCTGTTCGGGATGGGCGTCCATTCCACCTTCTTCGGGCCAATCAAGTACGCGATCCTCCCGCAGCACCTGCACCCGGACGAAGTGCTGGCCGGGACCGGACTGGTCGAGGCCGGAACCTATATCGCGATCCTGGCGGGCACAATCCTGGCGGGCTGGATCCCGGTGCAATGGGCCGCCGCAGGGGTGATCGTAACCGCGGTGATCGGCTATTTCACCAGCCGCGCGGTGCCCCCGGCCCCGCCGCATCACGAGCCCGAACCGCTCGACATTCACCTGCTCCGCGCCTCATGGGCGTTGGTGCGCAACACCAGCCACGATCGCCGCGTGTTCCTTGCAGTCATGGCGATCAGCTTTTTCTGGACCATCGGCACCGTGCTGTTCGTCCAGTTCCCGCCGCTCGCCAAGAACGTGCTGTCCGCCAGCAAGGAAGTCGCCAGCCTGTTTCTGGTGATCTTCTCGATCGGCGTGGCGATCGGTTCGATGTCGGTTAACGCGCTGCTCAAGGGCACCGTCTCGGCGCGCTATTCGCCTTCGTCGGTGCTGGTGATGGGGCTGTTTGTGGTCGGGTTTTATCTGGTTTGCCGGCAGTGGACGCCCGACAACGGCGGACTGCTCGACGTGAAGGGCTTCATGGCCGAGCCGCTGGCGGTGCCGCTGCTGCTGTGCCTGCTGGGCATTGCCATCGCCGGCGGCATGTTCGTGGTGCCGCTCTATGCCTTCCTGACGACTTTTGTCGACAAGTCGCAGACCTCGCGGACGATTGCCGCGAACAACATCGTCAATTCGTTCGCGATGGTGATGGGTGCGCTGCTCGCCACAGGGCTCTCGCTTGGCGGCGTGCCGATCGTCCAGCAAGTGCTGCTCAGCGCGGCGATGTGCCTGGTCGCGGCGTGGATCGCAAAGCTGCTGGTCGCCGCCGAGGGCCTGCCCCGGCCCACCGCCTGATCAGGCGATATACAGCGATACGGCGATGAAACAGGCGCAATAGGCCATCAGGAACTCCTTGAGGTCCTGCTGCCAGCGCGGCTTCGGCACAGCGTGAGCGGCAACCAGGGCCTCGCCGCCGCGGCGGACATGGGGGGCAAGGCTGGCCAGGAATGGATGGCGAGCCTGTTCATCGGTGAGTACCAGCGACCTTCTCATGACCCTTGGGTTAAGAACTTCGAAACCATCGCACCAGCCGGAAAATCGCGGTTAATATGCACATTCCCATAGTGGCACAGGTCTGCCGCAAGGAATGAAAGGTGCGGCCCACGTTGCGGCAGCGCCGCAGCATCGCTAAAGCCCGCGCATGACCGAGCACACGACAGTTAACGGCGGGCGTCTGCTCGTCGATTGCCTCGTCGCCCAAGGCGCCGACCGCATCTTCACCGTTCCCGGCGAAAGCTTTCTCGCAGTGCTCGACGCGCTGCACGATTGCGCGGAAATCGAAACCGTAGTGTGCCGTCAGGAAGGCGGCGCGGCGTTCATGGCCTGCGCCGACGGGGCGATGACCGGCAAACCCGGCGTGTGCTTCGTCACCCGCGGCCCCGGCGCGACCAATGCCAGCATCGGCGTCCACGTCGCAATGCAGGATTCGCAGCCGATGCTGCTGTTCATCGGCGATGTCGATCGCGGCATGAAGGACCGTGAGGGCTTCCAGGAAGTCGACTTCGGCGCAATGTTCGCACCGCTGGCCAAGCTGGTGCTGCGGATCGACGATTCCGCGCGCATTCCTGAATATGTCGCGCGGGCGTGGAATGTGGCCTTGGCCGGCCGCCCCGGCCCGGTGGTGATCGCGCTGCCCGAAGACATGCTGCTGGAACAAGTGAGCGGCATCTTTCCTCGCCCGGCCATCGCCCGCCCGGCGCAAGCGGTCTGCCCCGACGCGATGGGAGTGCTGATCGCGATGATCGAAGCCGCTGCATCGCCGGTCGCGATTGTCGGCGGCGCAGGCTGGCACGCCAAGGCGCGGCAGCACTTCAGCAGCTTTGCCGAGCGAGTGGGATTGCCCGTGGCGGGCGCGTTCCGGCGGCAAGACGCAATCTCCAACGCCAGCCCGGTCTGGGCCGGGAACCTCGGTTATGGTCCCAGCCCCAAACTGACCGAGCGTATCAAGAACGCCGACCTGATCATCGCGGTCGGCGCGCGGCTGGGCGAGGCGACCACCGATGGCTACACGCTGATTACGCCCGAGCATCCCGGGCAGTTGCTGGTCCACATCCACCCCGACCCTAACGAGCTGGGCCGGGTTTACCGCCCCGATCTCGCGATCTGCGCCGACATGGCCGAGTTCGCTGAAGCGGCTGACCTGTGGGACGACGATCTGATCTCGTTCGATGCCGGGCAGGAAGCGCACCTCGAATGGCTCGACTGGACGACCGCAAAACCCGCCGCCTATGCCCTCGATATGGCCGCCTGCGTCACCGCGATGCGCGACATGCTGCCGGGTGACAGCATCATCTGCAACGGCGCGGGCAATTTTTCCGGCTGGTGGCACCGTTATTGGCACTACAACGGCTTCCCCACGCAGCTCGCCCCTACCGCCGGAGCGATGGGGTATGGCGTCCCCGCAGCCGTTGCGGCAGCCTTGCGCCATCCCGAACGCACCGTGGTGGCGCTAGCCGGTGACGGCGATTTCCTGATGAACGGGCAGGAACTGGCCACTGCGGTGCAATACGGCGCAGACCTGCTGGTCGTGCTGGTCGACAACAGCGCCTACGGCACGATCCGCATGCATCAGGAGCGCGAGTTTCCCGAGCGGGTTTCGGGCACCTCGCTGCACAATCCCGATTTCGCGGCGCTGGCGGTAGCTTATGGTGGGTGGTCGACCCGGGTTGAAACCACCGATCAGTTTAAAGCAGCGCTGACCGAGGCACAAAGCCGCAAGGGCCTGCGGCTATTGCACCTCATCATCGATGTGGAACAGCTCAGCGCAGGCGGCGCGACGGTTTCGGGACTCAGGGCACGCAAGCCTTAAAGTCCTCGCCGTTTGGCATCGCAAAACGGAGAGGACCTAAGTGTTCGCCAGCCCCACAATATGTTCCCACTCGGCCGCCTTCACCGGCGAGATCGACAGACGGAACTTGGTCAGCAGATCCATGTCGGCCAGCGCCGGATCGGCCTTGATCTCCTTCAAGGTCACCGGCCGCTTGAGCTTCCGCACCGGCTTGACCTTCACAGAAGTCCACCGCCCGGTCCCGTCGGTCGGATCCTGGAAGCCCGCCTTGGTAATCCTGATGATCCCGACGATCTCAACCCCCACGTTGGAATGATAAAAGAACGCCTCGTCACCCACCTGCATCGCGCGCAAGTGTAGCCGCGCGGTGTAGTTCCGCACGCCGTCCCAGGTACCCTCGCCCTCGGTCACCAGATCGTCCCAGCCGTAGACATCGGGTTCGGACTTGAGCAGCCAGTACGATTTGATTTTGGTCATTCCAGTGCCCCGAAAAAGGTCTATGCACCCTCACTTAGCAATGCCCATAGCAAGGCAATTACGGACCCGTCCACCAATGGTACTCGATAAACTCCCCGTCCTTTCGCTCGCCGACGACAAGACCCGCTTTTCGCAGGATATCGGCGAAAGCTTCCGCAATTACGGCTTCGCGCTGGTCAAGGATCACGGCATCGACGCCGATCTGATCGCCCAGGCGTGGAAGCTGACCGAAGACTTCTTCGCTCTGCCCGAGGACGAGAAGCGCAGCTACTTCGACGCGGCCAAGGCGGGAGCGCGCGGATACACCCCGTTTGGCACCGAGATTGCGAAGGGCGCGAAGGTCAGCGACCTTAAGGAATTCTGGCATGTCGGGCGCGATCTGCCCGAAGGCTCGCCGCTCGCCGATGCCTCGATGCCGCCCAACGTCTGGCCCACCCGTCCGGCAGAGTTCCGCGATGTGCTCGAAGCGCTTTATGCGCAGTTCGATGCAGCCGGGGCGACGATCCTGTCACGCATCGCGGTCTATCTCGGGCTCGATGACCACTGGTTCGATCCTGCCATCGAAGACGGCAATTCGGTGCTGCGCCTGCTCCATTATCCGCCGCTGACCGGCATGAACGGCGAGGCCATCCGCGCCGGGGCGCACGGCGATATCAACCTGATCACACTGCTGCTCGGTGCCGAGGAAGCGGGCCTTGAACTGCTGACCAAGGAAGGCAACTGGATTTCGGCCTCTCCGCCCGAAGGCGCGCTGGTCATCAATGTCGGCGACATGCTCGAACGGCTGACCAACCACATGCTGCCCTCGACTATCCACCGGGTGCGTAATCCCGATGCGTCGCGCGCAAAGTTCAGCCGCTATTCGATGCCATTCTTCCTCCACCTGCGCAGCGATTTCCCGATCAAGACGCTGCCGCAGTGCATCACGCCGGACAATCCCGATCGGTATCCGCAGCCGATTCTGGCCGACGAATTCCTCCAGCAGCGCCTGCGTGAGATCGGGCTCAAGAAATAGCCGGCCTGCACGCTACCGCGGCGTAAAGGTGCCCTTAACGCTATTTTCAGGCCTCTCTGCGAAACCCTGCCCTTGATACAAGCAGGGGACGAGCGCGCATGGCGCGGAGCGGCATGACCGAAGCGGCACACGAAGCGGATTCACCGCGCCTTGGGCGTTCGAACCGCGATATCGTGACGCTGGGCATTGTCAGCGCCGCAATTGTCATGTTCATCGGCACCGGCGGCTCGGTTCTCCCCCGGATCGTGCGGCAACTTGCGGGTGACGGTGCCGGACCCGACCAGCTGCTGACCAATGCACTCCTACTCAACATCGCGCTCGTGATTTTCGGATGGCGGCGATACCGTGACCTCGCGGCGGAAATTGCCGAACGCCGCAAAGCGGAAAAGCTGGCGCGCGAACTGGCCGAACACGATGCGCTGACTGGTTGCCTCAACCGCCGCAGCATCGGCAGCGCCGCGAGTGCCCTTTGCCTTGCAGCCCAACAGCGCGGCGATCAAGCCGCCTTCATCATGCTCGATCTCGACCGCTTCAAGCAGGTCAACGACGTCAACGGCCATGCCGCAGGCGATTGCTTGCTGGAGGAAGCAGCGGGCCGCATCCGCTCGCTTTTGCCGCCCGGAGCCTTGCTCGCACGGCTCGGCGGCGATGAATTTGCGGTGGTCCTTGCAGTTGCGCCCAATCGCGGCGAAGAGATCGAACGTATGGCGGAAGGCCTGATCCACGCCGTTGCCCAGCCGGTTTCGTTCGGCGAATTCGAACTGGAAACCACGATATCCGCCGGTATCAGCCGCACGACACCGGGCGAACCCGTCGACGTCCAGGCGCAGCTGCACATGGCCGATATTGCGATGTATCACGCCAAGCGCAACGGCCGGAACCGGCTGGCCTGGTTTGAACCGAACATGGAAAACGAACAGCGGTTCCGTTCCGAAATAGCCTCCGGCATCCGCCGCGGCGTTCCGCTTGGCGAATTCGTGCCTTACTATGAAAAGCAGGTCGATCTTGAAAGCGGCACGATCGTCGGCTTCGAGATGCTGGCGCGGTGGAATTCACCCCGGCTCGGCATGGTCAATCCGGAGATCTTCATCCCCGTGGCCGAAGAGATCGGCCTGATTGGCGAACTGTCCGAAAGCCTGATCCGCCAGGCCTTGCACGATGCCAGGAACTGGGACCCCAGACTGACCCTGTCGGTCAACATATCGCCGGTGCAGCTGCGCGATCCGTGGTTTTCGCAAAAGCTGCTAAAGATCCTGGTCGAGGCAAACTTCCCGCCGAGCCGGCTTGAAATCGAAGTTACCGAAAGCTGCCTGCATGAAAATGTCGGGCTGGTCCGCTCGCTGATCTCAAGCCTCAAGAACCAGGGCATCACCGTCAGCCTCGATGATTTCGGCACCGGTTACAGCTCGCTGTCGCAGCTGCGCTCGCTGCCGTTTGACCGGATCAAGATCGACCGCAGCTTCGTGATGTCGCTGCTCGAAGACAAGGACAGCGCCACGATCATCCAGTCGATCATCCAGCTGGGCGAAGGCCTTGGCCTGCCGATCACCGCCGAAGGCATTGAAAGCGAGGCAGTGCTGGCGGAGCTGAAGCGCTATGGCAAGTTCAAGGGCCAGGGCTATCTTTATGGCTACCCCGAGCCGGCCGACCGAACCGAGGCCACCTTGGCGCAGCTCGACCTGCTGCTCGAAATGCCGGGCAAGACGCAAGGCGATGCCAGGCGCAAGGCCGCCGGCTAGGCTGCGGCCCTTTACGTGACCGCGAGCAGCGCATAAAGCCCGCGGCCATGCGCGTCCCCTTCGTCAAGATGCACGGCCTCGGCAACGATTTCATCGTGCTGGACGCGCGCGGCGGTGCCTTCCCCAGCATGACGCGCAGTCTGGTCGCGGCGCTGGCTGACCGGTTCACCGGGATCGGCTGCGACCAGCTGATCATGCTCGAACCAAGCGACCGCGCCGACCTGACCATGCGGATCTTCAACCACGACGGCGGCGAGGTCGAAGCCTGCGGCAATGCCACCCGCGCGGTCGGACTGCTGCTGGGAAAACCGGCCCGGATCGAGACCTTGGGCGGCCTGCTCACGGTCGATCCGGCAGCGGGTGGAGTCAGCGTCGATCTGCCCGCGCCGCGGCTCGAATGGGATGCAATCCCGCTCGCCTACGCGATGGATACGTTCAACTTGCCGGTCGCGTGGGAGCAGCTCGAAAATCCATCGGCCGTCAATGTCGGCAATCCGCACGTGGTGTTCTTCGTCGCCGATTGCAGCGGGGTGGAGCTTGACCGGCTCGGCCCTGAAATCGAGCACGATCCGCTGTTCCCGGGACGCATCAACGTCAATGTCGCCACGATCGAAAGCCGCCAGCGCATCCGCCTGCGCGTGTGGGAGCGCGGCGTGGGGGAAACCCGCGCTTGCGGAACCGGGGCATGCGCCACTGCAGTTGCGGCGATCCGGCGCGGGCTGGTTAATCGCGATGTCACTGTCGCCCTGCCCGGCGGCGAGCTGCAGATCGCCTGGGCCGGACAAGGCCCGATCCGGATGACCGGCCCGGCCGCGGAAAGCTTTCGCGGCGAGTTCGAAGCGGCGGATTACCCGGCGTGAGCCTTGAAGTCGTATCGCTTGGCTGCCGGCTGAACCTTGCGGAAAGCGAACGGATGCGCGCATTCCTGCCGCAAGACCAGGACCTGGTGGTGATCAACAGCTGCGCGGTAACCGCCGAAGCGGTCCGCCAGACCCGCCAGGCCATCCGCAAGGCCCGGCGTCAGCACCCTGATGCCCGGCTACTCGTCACCGGTTGTGCGGCCGAGATCGAGCGGACTGCAATTGCCGCCATGCCTGAGGTCGATGGCCTGGTGGCCAATGCAACCAAGCTCGATCCGCGCAGCTGGAATGTCGCCCCCGGCCCATCCAGTGCTGACCAGTCGCGCCACTCCCGCGCCTTCATCGCGGTGCAAAATGGCTGCGACCATGCCTGCACGTTCTGCGTGATTCCGCAGGGGCGCGGCAACAGCCGCTCGCTCCCGCTCGATCAAGTGTTGCAGGAGATAGACCGGTTTGTGCAGCGCGGTGCAGGTGAAGTGGTTCTGACCGGCGTGGACCTGACCAGTTGGGGTCACGACCTGCCCGAAGCACCCCAGCTGGGCACGCTGGTGGCGGCCATTCTCGATGCTTTTCCTGCGCTTTTGCGCCTGCGACTGTCGTCGGTTGATGGGGTGGAAATCGATCCTCTGCTGTTCGAACTGATTGCCGGGGAGCCGCGACTACTGCCTTACCTCCACCTCTCACTGCAGCACGGCAACAATCTGATCCTCAAGCGAATGAAACGCCGCCACCTGCGCAGTGATGCGCTCAAGCTCGTAGCAGAGCTAAAGGCGCGGCGGCCCGAGTTGGCGGTTGGCGCGGACCTGATCGCCGGGTTTCCGACCGAGAGCGTCGCCGCGCACGCCGATAATCTCTCGATCATCGCCGAGCTCGCCGTGGTTCATGGTCACATCTTTCCCTATTCGCGCCGTCCCGGCACGCCAGCAGCGCTGATGCCACAAGTCGATGGCCCGACCATCAAGGCTCGCGCCGCCGACCTGCGCGCCGCAGTCGCTGAACAGCGCGCTGAATGGTTGGCAGCGCAAATCGGCATGCCGCTCAGCGTGCTTGCGGAACGCGATGGAACCGGCCATGCGCCGAACTTCGCCCGGGTGCAGCTGCCGCCCGCCACTGCTGCCGGATCGATCGTGACCGTTACCCCCACCCGCATCATCGAAGGCCTGCTGGCATGAGCGAAGCGACATGGTCCGACCGCGTGCTCGGCGGCTTCCGCAAGACTTCGGAGCGGCTGGGTGAGAACCTTGCCGGGATCGTCAGCAAGACCCGCCTCGATGAAGCGCAGCTCGACGAGCTCGAAGACGCGCTGATCCTGTCAGACCTCGGCCCGCGCGCCGCTGCCCGCATCCGCGAAAAGCTGGCGGGCGAACGTTTCGAACGCGGCGCTGACGAGGCCTCGATCAAGGCCGCCGTGGCTGAGGAAATCGCCGCGATTCTGCGTCCGGTGGCCAAACCGCTCGATGTGGTCGCTTTCCCGCGCCCACAAGTGATTCTGGTGATTGGCGTCAACGGCAGCGGCAAGACCACCACCATCGCCAAGCTGGCCCACTATTTCCAGGAAATGGATTATGGCGTGATGCTGGCCGCCGGCGACACCTTCCGCGCAGCCGCGATTAGCCAACTGGCGGTCTGGGCCGAGCGGGTCGGCGTGCCGATCATTACCGGGCCGGAGGGCGGCGATCCCTCGGCTGTGGTGTTCGACGCGGTCAAGGCGGCGACCGAGCAAGGCATCGATGCGCTGATCGTCGACACCGCCGGGCGGCTCCAGAACAAGCGCGAGCTGATGGACGAGCTGGCCAAGATCCGCCGGGTACTCGGCCGGCTCAACCCCGAAGCGCCGCACGATGTGGTGCTGGTGCTCGATGCCACCAACGGCCAGAACGCGCTCCAGCAAATCGATACATTCAAGGAGGTTGCCGGGGTGACTGGCCTGATCATGACCAAGCTCGACGGCACGGCGCGCGGCGGCGTGCTGGTCGCTGCGGCCGAGCAATACGGCCTGCCGATCCATGCGATCGGGGTGGGCGAAAAGCTCGACGATCTGCGTCCGTTCGACCCTGACCTGGTCGCGCGCGTGATTGCCGGAGTAGCGTAAAAATCCATGACCGACCCAACCAATCATCCCACTCCCGCTCAGCCTGAGCCTGTCGAAGGCCACGCGGTGCCCGATCCCCACCAAGCCAAGCCCGAAGCGCGCGGGCTTCGGCAGGCTCAGCCTGAGCGGGGTTTGGGCGGGAATTCAAAGAAGGCGAAGCAAGGCTGGCTCAATATCGCAGTAGATTACGGCCCGGTGCTGGTGTTCTTCCTGAGCTATCGCCACTTCTCACCAAGCAACCATAACGACGCGATCGGCGAAATGCTGGCGGTGGTCAAAAGCACTGCTGCGTTCATGCTTGCCGCGATCACCGCGCTCATCGTATCGCGCTGGCGGCTCGGGCACATCTCGCCGATGTTGTGGCTTTCGACATTGCTGATCGTCGGTTTCGGCGGGCTCACGATCCTGCTGCGCGATCCGGTGTGGATCCAAATCAAGCCGACTGCGATTTACCTGCTGTTCGGCGTGGCCTTGCTGGTCGGCTATTTGCGCGGCAGGCCGCTGCTCAAGTACCTGCTCGAGGCCGCGTTCGAGGGGCTTAGCGACATGGGCTGGCTCAAGCTGTCGCGCAACTGGGGCATCTTCTTTTTCGCTCTCGCTGCGCTCAACGAGGTGCTGCGGCGCATCTACAATGTCGAGCATGCCAACTTCGGCACCTGGATCGCGCTCAAGCTGTGGCTGTTCATGCCGCTGTCGTTCCTGTTCACCTTCACCCAGTTGCCGATGCTCTTGAAGCACGGGCTCATGCAGGAGGCCGAGGGCGAGGTGCTGGCCGATCCGCCGCACGAGTGAATAAGTCACGCAGAGGCGGTGACAGTCTTGTGGAAACGCGCAATAGTGCGCCACTCAGGGTTCGCGTTCGAATTTTCGCTTCACAAAATTAGGGGGAAGCAATGGCCAAGTTTTTCGGAAATCTTCATCTGGTGCTGCTCGCCGGTCTCGTGCTGGCGCTGGTCGTGATGTACCACTTCGTTGGCGCATCGGACGGTGCGCTGCCGATCGACGCCAACTCGGTGCTGCGCTGGCTGCACGTGTTCTTCGCCATCGTGTGGATCGGGCTGCTCTATTACCTGAACTTCGTGCAGGTACCGACCATGCCGAAGATCCCCGCTGAGCTCAAAGGTGGCGTCACCGGTTATATCGCGCCCAAGGTGCTGTTCTTCTTCCGTTATGGCGCGCTGCTCACCGTGCTGACCGGGCTCGCGATCGCCTTCGTCAACGGTTACGGTGACCGGGCGATGCGCTTCCAAGGCGCGACTGCGGCTGAGAACCTGATCGGCCTGGGCATGTGGCTCGCGCTGATCATGGCCTTCAACGTGTGGTTCATTATCTGGCCCGCGCAAAAGAAAATCCTCGGCCTGGTCGAAGCTACGCCTGAACAAAAGGCCGCCGCCGCACCGCGCGCGCTCTATGCCAGCCGCACCAATGTGCTGCTGTCGCTGCCAATGCTCTACTGCATGGTCAGCGCCAACCTCGGCTAAAACCGGATCGATCACCGAGAGGCGCGGCGTCCCACCCGGGGCGCCGCGCTTTTCTTTTGGGCCCGGCATGGTAATCCGCCGCCATGTCCGCACAAATCGACCCGTTCAAAGCGATGTTCGTCTCCCAGCTCGCCCACCGCCTCAAGGGCGAAGGCCGCAGCGTGATCCACATGGAATTCGGCCAGCCGAGCACCGGGGCACCGCCCGCCGCAATCGCCCGGGCACACGAAGTGCTCGATGCCGACGCGATGGGCTATTGGGAAAGCCAGCCGCTGAAGGCTCGGATCTGCAAGCTCTATTCTGATCGGTACGGGGTGGAGGTAGCTGCGTCGCAGATCGTGCTGACTTGCGGCGCCTCTCCAGCGCTGGTCTTGGCGCTCAGCAGCATGTTCGCGCCCGGCGCGCGGGTGGCAACGGCGCGGCCCGGCTATGTCGCCTATCGCAACAACCTCAAGGCGCTGCATATGGAGCCGGTGGAAGTCGATTGCGGGGCCGAGCAAGGCTTCCAGATTACCGCCGCGGCGCTCGCCGCGATCGATCCGGCACCTGATGGTTTGATCCTCGCCAGTCCGGCCAACCCCACCGGCACGATCATCCCGCGCAAAGAACTGGCCAAGATCGCCGAACTCTGCCGCGCGCGCGGCATCGCAGTGATCTCGGACGAGATTTATCACGCGATCTCTTATGGCATGGATACGCCCTCGATCCTTGAAGTCATGCCCCAAGCCTGGGTGGTGAATTCGTTCTCGAAGTACTTCAGCATGGCCGGCTGGCGGCTCGGCTGGCTGGTCGCGCCCAAAGAGGGGGTCGACGCGGCCCGCGCGCGGATGAGCAACCTGTTCCTCACCCCGCCCAGCCTGGCCCAGCACGCCGGACTGGTCGCGATGGATTGTACCGCAGACTTGGAAGGCCACATCGCGACCTACTCCGCCAACCGTGAATTGCTGCTGGCCGCGCTGCCCGATCTCGGACTCGCCAAGATCGCCCCGCCCGACGGCGCGTTTTACGTCTACGCCGATATCTCCGAATTCACGGACGATTCGATGCAGTTCTGCATGCAGCTGCTTGAGGACACCGGTGTTGCAACCGCGCCGGGGATCGATTTCGATCCGGTCAATGGCCACCGCTTCATGCGGATCAGCTTTGCCGTATCGACCGATCAGGTGGCCGAAGCGATCAAACGCATGAAGCCGTGGTTTGCCGCCCGCAACCGGGGCTCGCGCAGCTAGATCTCGACTTGGCTACCCAGTTCGACCACGCGGTTGCTTGGCAGACGGAAGAACTCCATCGCGCTGGCGGCATTGCGCAGCATCCACGCGAACAGCTTTTCGCGCCAGATCCACATGCCCGGCTTGGCCGAGGCGATCAGCGTCTGGCGGGAGAGGAAAAAGCTGGTCTTCATCATTTCGAACGGCGCGCCGCACAGCGATACTCGCTTCAATGCGGCCGGCACGTCAGTCTCTTCAAGGAACCCGAACCTGATCACCAGGCGGTAGAAACCCTTGCCCAGATCCGCGACCTTGAAGCGCTTTTCCTCATCGACGTAAGGCACGTCCTGGATCGCGATGGTCAGGATCACCACGCGTTCGTGCAGCACCTTGTTATGTTTGATATTATGGAGCAGCGCCGAGGGCACACCGGCCTTGTTGCTGGCCATGAACACCGCCGTGCCGGCCACCCGCACCGCGCTGGAATGTGCGCTATTGGCGAAGACCTCCATGGGGATCGTCCCCTCGGCCATCGACTGATGCATTAGCATGCGCCCACGCGACCAGGTGGTCAGCAGGGTGAAGATGATCAGGCCCATCGCCAGCGGCACCCAGCCGCCATCGGGAATCTTGGTGAAGTTTGCGGCGAGGTATGCCGCGTCGAGCGAGAAGAACAGCGTAAGCAAGGGGACCGAGAGCCAGCGCTTCCACTTCCACATGTTGAACAGCACGACCGCAAGCAGCACGTTGTCGATCGTCATCGCCCCGGTCACCGCGATGCCATAGGCTGCGGTCAGATTGGCCGAGCGCTGGAACACCAGCACCAGAACAATTACCGCGATCATCAGCGCGGTATTAATCACCGGGATATAGATCTGCCCTTGGGCCAGGCTGGTGTGCTTGATCGACATGCGCGGAATGAAGCCGAGCTGGATTGCCTGCTGGGTGACCGAGAACGCGCCGGTAATCACCGCTTGGCTGGCAATCACCGCAGCGAAGCTGGCGATGAACAGCAGCGGCCACTGGAACCAGTCCGGCGCGAGCAGGTAGAACGGGCTGATCAGCGCGGGCTCGCCCATCCGCATCAGCAATGACGCTTGGCCAAGGTAATTGCAGACCAGCGCGGGTAGCACGATTGCCAGCCACGAAACGCGGATCGGCCTGGCCCCGAAGTGGCCCATGTCGGCATAAAGCGCTTCGGCTCCAGTCACCGCCAGCACCGCCGAACCCATCGCCAGAAAGCCCTTGAACGGATCGTTGATAAACATCCGTGCCGCATGGTGCGGGCTGAGCGCCCAGATCACATCGGGATGCTGGGCAACGCTGAGCAGACCGAGCACCGAAATGACCGCGAAATAGACCAGCATGACCGGCCCGAACAGCGCCGCAACCTTGGCGGTCCCGCGGCTCTGGATGGTGAACAGGAAGACCAGGATTCCGACCACCATCGGCACAACGAGTCGCTCAAGCGAGGGGTTGTAAACCGCCACGCCTTCGATCGCGCCCAGAACTGAAACCGCCGGGGTGATCATGCTGTCTCCATAAAACAGGGCGGTGGCAAAGACGCCCAGCAGGACGATTCCCTTCGACCAGCTTTTCCCGGAGACGTTCTTGTTGATCAGCGCCAGTAGCGCCAGGCTTCCGCCCTCGCCCTTGTTGTCGGCCCGCATGATTACGCTGACGTACTTGATCGTCACGATGATCATCATCGACCAGAACATCAGGCTGACGATGCCGTAGATGTGCAGCACATCGAGCGGCAAGCGGTGATGCCCGCTGAAGGTGTCGCGCATCGCGTAAAGCGGGCTGGTGCCGATATCACCGAACACCACCCCGATTGCGCCGACTGCCAGCGCGGTGATCGAGCCATGCGGAGCGTGCGAGCCCTCAAGCACCTCGTCGTCGTCGAGATCGATTACTGCGGATTGCGGGGGTGTGCCCGGCTCGACCAGATTGCTCATGCTGACACAACCCTCAAGGCTTTGGCGCGGTTCCCCGCCACGCAGAATTCGCGCCTAGCAGCTAGCATCTGGGCGGTCCAGCTTTGCTCAAGGTTGCTGGCCGGGCGCAGGTTTTGCTGTTGTGGCAGCGTCTTGGGCAATCAATTGGTCAATCAGGGCAAGACGCTCGGCCAGTCCCTGCCGCCACGGCGTGCTTATCGGTGTGTGTGCCAGCAGCGCCGCCCAGATTGCCCGGCCTTCCTGCGGCCGCCCGTTCTGGATGAGCATGAGGCCGAGGAAGAACGGCGGTCCTGCGGCTTGCGGATCCGCTTCTGCGGCCTTGCGGTAGGCGTAAAGCGCCGCGGGCGTGAGCGTTCCATCGGCATGGCCAACGAGATTATTCGCCAGCGCCAGCCAGGCCTGTGCATCGCGCGGACTTTCCTCGATCGCGCCCAGCAAGAAGCCCGCCGCATTGCTGAAATCGCCTTGCCTTGTCAGCGCATCGGCGGTCATCACCCAACGGTTCTGCGCAATCGGCCCTTGGCCGGATAACTGCTGGCGCACGGTTACCAGCCCGGCGCCGACTTTGCCTTGCGGTGCCTCGATCTGCTTGGGCGTGCCGGAAAGCTCAGGCCGGGCCTGCCAGAAAAAGCCGATGAACCCGAAGACCAATGTCGCAGCCAGTGCTTCCCAGCTTTTGCGCGGGGCCTTGCCCAGCACGATCAGCGCAGCCAAAGCCGCCAGCGCGAGGAGAATGGGGACGATCCAGCCGCTCATGCCGCGCTCCTAGTGAAACGCCGCCGGAGCAGCAAAGCCGCCAGCGCGATCAATGCGAGCGGCGCAGCGAATAGCGGCCATGTCAGCCCGGTCACCCGCGGCGCATAGCTTACATAATCGCCGTACTTGTCGATCAGCCAGGCGCGGATCGCCTCGGGCTCCTCGCCGGCCTTGATCCGCAGGCGCACCTGATTGCGCAGGTCGCCGGCAATCTGCGCATCCGAGTCGGCGATCGACTGGCCTTGGCATTGCAGGCAGCGCAGGCTTTCCATCAAGGTCTCTGCCTTCGCTTCCTGAGCCGGGTCTTCAAGCTGGACATTGGCATAGGCCGCAGCCGGCATATTGCTGTCGGCCAGCAGCGGCGCGGCGGCGAGCAAGGCCGCAAGGATCACCGCGCGCTTCACTGTGCCGCCTCGGCCATTTTCTGCGCGATCATCTCGACCTGATCGGCGCGGATATCGCCAATATGCTGATACCGGATCACGCCCCGGCCATCGATGACAAAGCTTTCGGGCACGCCTGACGAGCCCAGTGCGAACTGGATCGCGCTGACATCGTCGCGGCCGACCCGGCTGAATGGATTGCCGTTCCGGGCGAAGAAGCGCGCCAGATCTTCGGGCTTGTCGCGGATGGCGACCCCGACCACCTCGATCCCGCGGTCCTTGAGCGCGTGCAATTGCGGCGCCTCGACCGCGCAGGGCACACACCAGCTCGCGAAGATATTAAGCAGGTGCGGCTTGCCGGTTGCCAGGTCGGCGCGGGCCAGGCCGGGTTGCGCGGGCGTGGCTGCGAGCAGCGAAAACTGTGGCAGCGGCCGGCCGATCATCGCGCTTTTGACCGCGCGATCGGCCGGGCGAAGCATGGCGAACAGCACCAGCGCCGTAAAGCCCGCAAAGAACGCCAGCGGCAGCCACAGGGCCCAGCGCGATGCAGAAGGCGCGCTGGCCATTACAGTTTGCCCTGCTGCTGGCGGCGATAGGCAATCTTGTCGATGGCGATGAACCGCCTGAGGTCGCTCAGCACCCGGCCGAGCAAGGCCAGCGCGCCACCTAGCGCAACCAGCGCCCCGCCCAGCCAGATCAGGGTCACAAACGGTTTCCACCACAGTCGCAGCTGCCAGCGCCCGTCCTCGGCCTCTTCGCCCAGCACGGTGTAGAGCTGCCCATTCCAGCGGGTGAGGATCGCGCTTTCGTTGGTTTGCTGCACCGGGGTCCAGAAACTGCGCGCCTGCGGTTTGAGTTCGCTTGTCGCCGCGCCGCCGTAACTGGCGCTTAGCGTAGCTTCGAGCGCGGTCCAGTTAGGCCCGGTGATCGGCTCAATTCGGCCGAGGCGAACCATCCACGGGCCGACCGAGACTGTCTCACCAACCCGTGCGGCCACCAGTTTTTCAGTGCTGAAGGCGCTGTCGCAAGCGATCCCGAGCAAGGCCACGCCGATCCCGAAATGCGCCACAACCATGCCCAACAACGGCAGGGTCACGGTGCGCAGGCGCCGTCCCTTGAGCGGGACCAGCGCCACCATCAGCAGCATCGTGCCAAGCGCAATTCCCAGCAACGGCATCAGGTGCACGCCGCGCAGGCCCAGCCATACCGCAACGCCCACCAACCCGAGCGCGGGCAGCACCAGCAAATGCTTGATCCGCCCCAGCTTGTCGCGCCGCCAGCGCAGCAACGGGCCAATCCCCATCACGATCAGCATCGGCACCACAAACACCGCTGTCGCCGGGTTGAAATAGGGCGGACCGACCGAAACCTGCGCGCCCATTGCTTCGGCGACGAGCGGGTACAGCGTGCCGAGCAGGACGATGCCGAGGACGGCGCTGAGCATGACATTGTTGAACACCAGACCGCTTTCGCGGCTGACAATCGTGAAGCGCTGTCCCTCGCTCACCGTTCCGGCGCGCAGGGCGAAAATGATGAACGCCGCGCCGATATTGATGGCGAGAAGCGCCAGAATGAAAGTCCCGCGGGTGGGATCGACCGCGAAGGCGTGGACGCTGGTCAGCACACCGGAGCGGACCAGGAAAGTCCCGATCATCGACATCGCGAAGGCGACCACCCCCAGCATCACCGTCCAGGCGCGCAAGGCATTGCGTGAGGCCAGCACCGAGACCGAATGCAGCAGGGCGGTCGCCGCCAGCCACGGCATCAGCGATGCGTTTTCAACCGGGTCCCAGAACCACCAACCACCCCAGCCGAGTTCGTAATAGGCCCAGTAGGACCCGGCGGTGATACCCAGGGTGAGGAAGATCCAGGCTCCCAGCACCCATGGCCGCATCGCGCGGGCGAAATTGGGCGATACCTCGCGCGTCAGCAACGCCCCGACCGCGAAACTGAACGCGACCGACAGCCCGACGTAGCCGACATAGAGTGTCGGTGGATGGAAGGCGAGGCCGGGATCCTGCAGCAGCGGGTTGAGGCCATTGCCTTCCACCGGGACTGGATCGAGCCGCGCAAACGGGTTCGAGGCAAGCAGCAGAAAGGCATAGAACCCAAGGCTGACAAAGGCCTGCGCGCCCAGCGTCGCCAGCAAGGTCGGTTCGGGCAGGCGCTTTTCGAGCAGTGCGACGAAGCCGCCGGCGAGCGCCATGATCGTCACCCACAGCAGCATCGAGCCTTCATGATTGCCCCAGGCTCCGGCCACCTTGTACAGCATGGGCTTGGCCGAATGCGAATTCTCCGCGACCAGCGCGACCGACAGGTCAGTCTGCGCGAATACGATAATCAGGCAAGTGAACGCAATTGTGACCAGCCCGGCCTGCGCTATGGCGAGCGGTCGCACCACCGGGGTCAAGGGATTTTCAGGCTGGCGCAGCGCAAGGAATCCGCTGAACAGCTGCAGTACTGCAAGCGCGGCGGCGAACCACAAAGCGGCAAGGCCGGCTGTCGCGATCACTTGGTCGCTTCCACTTTCTGGCGGGCTTCCTGCGCAGTCATCTGCTGCATTTCGCGCGGCACGTATTTCTCGTCGTGCTTGGCCAGCAGGTTATCGGCGAGGAAAGTTCCGTCGGCCTGCCGGTGTCCTTCCGCGACCACCCCGGAACCTTCCTTGAACAAGTCCGGCGTAATGCCGCGGAACGTAACCGGGACGCGCGCCTTGCCATCGCCAACCACGAAATTGACCGTCACCCCGTCCGGCGCGGTCTTGAGCGATCCGGCCTCAACCATTCCGCCGAGCCGCACGGCACGGTCAGCTGCAGGCGGTTTGGCCACCATCTCCGTCGGCAGGTAGAAATAGCTCGCCTGATTACGCAGCGCCCAAGCGGCGAGCAGCGCAGCCGCAACCAGCGCCGCCAATGCCGCCAGAACCAGAACGAGGCGCTGGTGCTTCGGTTTGAACGCGGCGTTCACCGTTCACGGCTCCGATCGCGCCGGGCTTCGGCGCGGCGCATCGCCGCCAGGCTTTGCAGGATCAACGCCAGCGTGCCGCCAACGCCCAAGGCATATGCGGCATAAACGTAAGCGAGCTGGTTGAGGTTCTCATGCATCGGCCAGCTCCATCGCGCGGCGGCGCAGGCGTGCTTCGGCTTGCTGGTCGGCCAGGATCGTGCGCATCCGCGCCAGCACCACTCCGCCGAACAGCAGCGAGAAACCAAAAGTCGCCGCCAGCAGGCCGAGCAGAAACGGCGCGGCCATCGGCGAATTGCCGGATAGCATCGACATCCCCAAGCTGGGGGGCTGGTGCAGGCTTTGCCACCAGATCACAGAATAGTGGATGATCGGAATGTTGACCGCGCCGACCAGGCCGAAAATGGCAGCGATCCGGCCCCCGCCCTGCCCCGAACGCGCTTCGGCATCGGCCAGGGCGATGTAGCCGCAATAGAGGAAGAACAAGACCAGCATCGAGGTCAGCCGGCCGTCCCAGACCCACCATGCCCCCCACGCCGGGCGGCCCCAGATCGAACCAGTGACCAAACACAGCAGCGCGAAGACAGCGCCCGGAATCGCCACGGCGCGGGCCGCGATACCGGCCAGCGGATGGCGCCAGACCAGCTCGCTCAGACTGGCGAGCGCGATCATGCTCCACCCGCCCATGCCCAGCCAGGCGGCGGGCACGTGGATAAACAGGATACGCACCGTTTCGCCCTGCAATTGTTCAGCCGGAGCGCCGGTCAGGCCCCACCACAAGACGATCGCGGTGACCACCGCCCCGGCGATGAGCAAAGGCGCGGTCAGCAACCGTGCGAGGCGCAGGAACCGGGCAGGATTTGCATAACCGTGCATGGACGTCGAGTGACCCTCAGGGGCCTTTTGGGCCCGCGCCCCTCTGCCATGCAGTGCCCTTGCGGGCAAGCGGATTGGGGTGGTTCAGAAGCAAAGAAATGGGGCGATCGATGGGTTTCGAACCCACGACCTCCGGTACCACAAACCGGCGCTCTAACCAACTGAGCTACGATCGCCACAGCCCCGCGCGCATCGTCGCGCAAGGCAGGCGCGCGCATTTGCACAACCCATGCGCCTTGTGAAGGAAAAACTGCCATTTGCAGTCATCGCAGCGCGATCAATTGCGTAAGAAAAATTAACCCTCATTGGATAGTTTTACCGGCAACGCCGAAGGCAATGGGGAAACCGGTAGTGAGCGCTAAAGCCAAGATAGAACAACTGGGAGCGCAGGCTGCGCGTCCCAACACGCGCCGCACCACGCGCCGGATCGCCGGTACCGTGGCGACCGTACGGACCGCTGGCGGCGCCCGCAGCCGCGCACGGATTCGCGATGTCTCGGTTTTCGGCTGCAGCATCGTGACTGAAGCCGATTGGCTGCGCACCGGCATTTTCGTAACCCTGCAGCTTTCGGCCGAATGGTCCATCCAGGCCATCGTCCGCTGGGCCCGCGACGGCACCGGCGGGGTGGAATTCCTCCGCGCCATCAGCGAAGCCGATGCGCGGAGCATCGCCGGCGACTGATCGCCCCAAAACCTGCAACGAAAAAGGGCGGCCCGTGAAGGCCGCCCTGTTTGTATTGGCTTGAGGCCTGCGCTCAGGTCTTCTTGAGCGTCAGTCCGCCGAAACGCTTGTTGAACTGGGCGACACGGCCGCCCTGATCGATATTGCGGGTGCCGCCAGTCCAGGCCGGGTGCGACGTGGGATCGATTTCGAGCACGAGCGTTTCGCCTTCCTTGCCCCAGGTGGAGCGAGTTTCAAACATGGTGCCATCGGTCATCTGCACCTTGATGGTGTGATAATCGGGATGGATATCGGCTTTCATGAATCTGTACTTTCGCTGGCGGCCGGTACCGACCGGCCTGAAAAGGAAGCGCGGCGCTTAGCTGCGGTTTAGCGTAAAATCAAGCGGCAGGTGCATCCGCGATCATCGCGGTAAACTGCACGTCGCAGGTCACCTTGCCGTCCACGCTGGCCTGGCCCCAGAACTTGCACACGCGGCTGCGCTTCTGGATGAAGCCGGCCTTGAGGTCGAGCAGCACGCCAGGTTCGACCGGGGCGCGGAACTTCGCTTCCTCGATTGCCATGAAGTAGACCAGCTTGCCCGTGCCGGCGAGACCAAGGGTCTCGACTGCGAGGATCCCGGCGGCTTGCGCCAGCGCCTCGATCTGGAGAACCCCCGGCATGATCGGCCGTCCCGGAAAATGCCCCTGGAAGAAACCTTCGTTGAAGCTGACCGCCTTGACCGCATGAATCTCGCCATCGGCAACCAGGCTGATAACCCGGTCAACCAGCAGCATCGGATAGCGATGCGGCAGGGCAGCAAGGATCTCAGGAATTGCCATGCTCGACGCGGGCGCTGGGCCCGCGTCGGCTTGGGTCTGGTCTTCGCTCATCGCAGTCAGTCCCCGCTAGCGACTAGCGGCCTTCAGGCTGCGGACCGGCGGGCTTGGGCGCAGGAACAGCCGGCCGGGCAGTGCCGGCAGGTGCGGTACCGCCCTGCTGTTGCTGCTGCTGTTGCTGCTGGCGGACGCGGGCCGGCTGCCAGCCCGGGGGCGGGGTCAGCTGCGCCGAGGCGATCGTCTTGTTAAGCTCGCCAACCAGTTCACCGGTGAGGTCATACGCCGGTGCCGAAACCAGAATTGCTTCGGGGTT
The DNA here is from genome assembly GCA_025356175.1 of Sphingomonadaceae bacterium. Taxonomy (GTDB): domain Bacteria; phylum Pseudomonadota; class Alphaproteobacteria; order Sphingomonadales; family Sphingomonadaceae; genus Novosphingobium. The sequence goes on from JANXUP010000033.1 coordinate 32,802, forward strand.
GAGCAGCAGGGTGATCCCGCGGCGGCTCATCACGTTGCCCAGCGCTGCGGGCAGCTTGGCGGTGATCTGCTCGACGACATATTCATCGGAGAGATTGGCCGGGGCCAGGATCTGCTTGATTTCGGCTTCGCCCTGAGCCTGGGCCTTCTGGATTGCATCGTATTCGGCCTGAAGCGTCGCATCGGGCTTGCCCGCTGCGCGGTCAGCGTTGAACTGGTCTGCCATCGGCTTCAGTTGAGCCTGAAGCTGGGTCAGGCGGGCCTGCGCAGCATCATTGATCTTTTTGTACGACGGGTCGCTCTGACGCGCGACAACGGCGTTCTTGTAGGCGGCAGTGTTGGCCACTGCGGCCTGCAGGTCGGCAGTGCCGATCCCGGCAGCAACCGTGCCGCGCGGCGCGGCAGCGACTGGCGCAGCAAGGGCAGGCTTCTTGGCAGTTTGGGCAATTGCCGGCTGGGCCAGAAGTGCAGCGGCGAGCGCGCTGCCGAGGGCGAGCTTGATCATCTTGGTCATCAGAATTGGGTTCCTACGTTGAACGTGAAGGACTTGGGGTTATCCCCATCGACCTTAAGCAGAGTTTTGGCGAAATCGATCCTGAACGGACCAAAGGGCGAGTTCCAGTTGACGCCAATGCCGATGGCAACGCGCGGCTTGGGCGAATTGCCGACAAAGAATTCCTGGAACGGCGAACCCGCCACAACAACATCGTTGGTGGTGGTGCAGGTTGCCGGGAGGGTTGGGATGCCGGCCTGGGTGGCCGAGTATCCGTTGGTCGCAACGCCATTGCAAACCACGGTATACGGGAACGTCAACGGCAGCGGATCGGGCGAAGTGATCCCCCACACTGCCCCGGCATCGACGAAGATCGAAGGACGCAGCCCAAGCTCCTTGGCCCCGGAGCCAAGCGGGATTTCAAGCTCGACATGGCCAAGGTAGTAATAGCGCCCACCGATTGCGTCGTCGGCCCAGTTCTTGCGATCGGCCGCAAAAGTATTGGTGGTCGGATCGAATGGTTTGCGGAGCACGCGCGGACCAACGCCGCGGATGTCGAACCCGCGGATCTGCGGTTCACCCAGATAGAAGCGGTCGGTCAGGCGAATGGGATCGGAACCCGGCGCGACATTGTTGTTGCCCCACGGAATAATTGCGCCGCCTTCGGCCCGCAGCGAGAGGATGAAGCCCTTGCCGATGGTCTTGTACTGGGCAAAACGCCCGGTCACCCGGCCATACTTGACCGAACCGCCAAGGCCCGCGAACTCGGTCGAGAGCGACATCGAGCGGCCGCGCCCCGGATGAACCCGGTTGTCGAGCGAATCGTAGATCAGCGTCATGCCCAGGATCGAGCTGGTCCGCTTGCCCAGCGCGTCGCACAGATAGCGGCCGGCAAGCAGTACGTCACACTGCAGCGTGCCGTTGACCCGGGTTGAATAGTACTGCGCCTGAGCGACGCTGACGTCATCGTAGTTGAACGTGTAGCTGCCGACCGCCGAGATGAATTCGGTCACCGGGATGCCCACGCGCGCCTGGAAGCCGGTGGTAGCCTGCTGGTAGATCGTGTTGCGGTTGGCGTTGAGGTAATTGAAGCTGTTCAGGTCGCGCCGATAGACGTTGACCCCCAGGCTGACGTTGTGATCGAACACATAAGGTTCAGTAAAGCTGATATCCGCCTGCTTCGAATATTGCGAATAGGCAAGATTAAGCCCGATCGTCTGACCGCGGCCGCGGAAGTTGCGCTGTTCGATCGAGCCCTGGAAGATAAGCTTTTCAAGGCTGGAATAACCCGCCGAAAGCTGCAGCTGCCCGGTCGGCTTTTCTTCGACATTGGCTTCCAGGATGATCCGGTCGGGCGCCGAACCCGGCTTCTGCTCGACCTCGAACTTCTCCTGGAAATATCCCAGCGAGTTGATGCGCGCGGTCGAACGCTTGACCTGGATCGAGTTGAACGCGTCGCCTTCGGCCAGACGGAATTCGCGGCGGACCACCTTGTCCTGGGTCAGCGTATTGCCGTTGACGTCGATCTTCTCGACATAGACGCGCGGCGCTTCCGCGATCTGGAAGGTCAGGCCCATGGTGAGCCCGTCCTTGTCGCGGTTGTAGTCGGGCCGCACATCGGCGAAGGCATACCCGAACGCGCCCAGCGTTTCGTTGAGCCGGTCGATAGTATCCTCGACCTGCTTGGCGTCGTACCAGTCACCCTTCTTCATCGGCAGCTGTGACGACAGCCGCTCACCGTCGAAGTCGCGCAGCTGGCTGTCCACCTTGACGTCGCCAAACTTGTAGCGCGGACCTTCCTCGACCACGTAGGTCAGGATGAAGTCCTTTTTGTCGGGTGTCAGTTCGGCCACCGCCGAAACGATGCGGAAATCAGCGTAGCCCTTGGTCAGGTAAAACTGGCGCAGCTTCTGCTGGTCGAAGGCCATCCGGTCAGGATCGTAGGTCGTGCCCGACGAGAAGATCCGCGTGAGGCTGGCCTGCTTGGTATACATCTGGTCGCGCAGGTCACCGTCCGAGAAATGCTCGTTGCCCAGAATGTTGATCTGGCGGACCTTGCTCTTGGGACCTTCGCTGATCTCGAACACGATATCGACGCGGTTCTGGTCGAGCATGACCATCTTGGGATCGACCGAAGCTGCGAACCGGCCCTGACGCTTGTACAGCTCAATGATTCGCGCCACGTCGGCACGAACCTTCGAGCGGGTAAAGATCTGGCGCGGGGCAAGCTTGATCTCGGGCGTGATCTTCTCGTCCTTGATGCGCTTGTTGCCTTCAAGCACGATGCGGTTGATAACCGGGTTTTCCTTGACGTCGATCGTGACGTTCCCGGTACCGTCGTTGTTGACCTTCACGTCGGAGAACAATTCGGTCGCAAACAGGTCCTTGAGCGCCTGGTCGGCTGCGGCCTGGCTATAGGGCTGGCCGACGCGCAGCTTGATGTACGAACGGATGGTATCGGCTTCGAGCCGCTGGGCACCGTTGACGGTAATAGACTGGATAATCGCCGGCGCTTCAGGCACCGGAGCCGGAGCGGCGGTTGCGGCGACCGGCGCGGCCGGTGTGGCAGCCGGTGTCGCGGACTGCGCAAAGGCCGCCTGCGGAACACCGGCAAGGATCGTCGTCCCCATCAACACCGCGGCAAGCCGCAAGCCGGCCGCGGATGCGGTGGAACGATAGATCGAACAAGGTGAATTAAGCACGGCTTTTCCCGTCAAATTGAGCTGCGGTTGATGCCCGGCCGAACCAGTCGATCCGCAGCGTGCAGGTATGTCGCCGCCCTCTGCCCGATGCGTCTCGTCCGATCAAGCAAAGTTGCTGCAACCTTCCGCAGAAATCCAAGTTCCGCCCCGCAGTTCAGCCCATCAGAGCAACGCTCTAGAGGAACATCCCGGCAAGGTCATTCACAGTGACGAAGACCGCGAAGGCGAGCACGAACGCCATGCCGATGCGGAACGCCAATTCTTGACTGCGAAGGCCCAGCGGTTTGCGGCGGATCGCTTCCGCGGCATAAATCGCCAGGTGCCCGCCGTCGAGGGTCGGGATTGGCAGCAGGTTGATGAATGCCAAATTAATTGAAATGAGCGCGGCGAAGCCAACGAACTCTGGCCACCCGAGCGAAAGCATTTCGCCCGAGAATTTGGCCACTTTCGGCAGCCCGCCCATCTCGTTGATCGAGCGTTCGCCGGTGACGATCTGCTTGAGCCCGATCGCCATCATCCGCGCGATCGCCAGGCTTTGCTGAGTGCCATAACCGACCGCGCGCAAGGGATTGACCCGCGTGACCTCAATCCCGGCGCTGGCGACACCCAGCAAGCCCCGCCGCATTTCGTTGCCGAACTGGTCCTTGCTGACGTCGAGCGCGAGCTTGACCGGTACTTCCATCGTCCGGCCCGCGCGTTCGTAGGTCACGTTCACCGTGGAATCTGGATAAAGCGCAACGCGAGGAGCGATATCGGCAAAATCCGTGATCCGGTTGCCGTCTATCGCCACGATTCGGTCACCCGCTTGCAAGCCCGCGCTGCGCGCCGCAGATGCGTCAGAAAAGCCGCCGATGACCGCCGGTGACGAAGGAATTCCATAAACCATCGCAAAGCCGGCGAAGATCAGGATCGCGGTGACCAGGTTGGCCATGGGCCCGGCGAGGATGATTATCACCCGCTGCCACAGCGCAGCGCCTGCCAAGGTGCCTGGCGCGGCTGGCTGGCCCAGCGTATCGGCGCTCGGCTTGCTCGTAGGATCGGCGTCGCCCGCAAACATTACATAGCCGCCCATCGGGAAGGCCGCGATGCGCCAGCGGGTGCCGCGCTTGTCGATGCGGTGCCACAGCTCCTTGCCGAAGCCGACCGAGAAGGTTTCAGCGCGCACGCCGAAAATGCGCCCAGCCCAGTAATGCCCCAGCTCGTGCAGCACGATCAGCGGCCCGAGCAGCAGCACGAACGCGAACAGGGTCAGGAAAATGGACGGTGAATGGGCCAATTCAGGCAAGCTCCAGCAGTTCGCGCGCTTTGGCCCGGGCGGCGGAATCAACCGCGATTACATCGCCGAGGCCAGTCGGTGCAGCAGGATTATAGCGCGACATCACTTCTGCAACCATTACCGCAATGCGGGTGAATGCGACCTGACCTGAAAGGAAGGCGGCGACTGCCACTTCGTTCGCCGCATTGAGCACCGCCGGCGCCGCCCCGCCCGCCTCAGCCGCAGCGCGGCACAGCGCGGTTGCGGGAAAAAGGGCCTCATCGGGCGCACGGAAGGTCAGTTCGCCAATTTGCGCCAGATCGAGCGGCGCGCAAGGTGTCGCCATCCGCTCGGGCCAGGCAAGACACGAGGCGATCGGCACCCGCATGTCGGATGGGCCAAGCTGCGCCAGCGTCGAGCCATCGCGGTATTCGACCATCGAATGGACTACCGACTGGGGATGGACGATGATCCGCAGCTTATCGAGCCCGACCGGGAACAGGTAATGCGCCTCGATCAGTTCGAGGCCCTTGTTGAACATGGTCGCGCTATCGACGCTGATCTTGGCGCCCATGTCCCAGTTGGGGTGCTTGACCGCCTGCGCCGGAGTGGCAGAAGCCAGCTGCGCGGCGCTCCAGTCACGGAACGGTCCACCGCTAGCGGTCAGCGTAATCGTGCGGACTTGCGCCAGATCGTTTCCGGCAAGGCACTGGAAGATCGCGTTATGCTCGCTGTCTACCGGCAGCAGCGTGGCGCCGTGCCGCGCCACCGCCGCGATCATCACCTCGCCTGCGGAAACCAGCGCTTCCTTGTTGGCGAGTGCGACGGTCTTGCCCTGCTCGATCGCCGCCATGGTCGAGGCAAGCCCGGCACACCCGACGATTGCAGCGAGGGTAACATCCGCGCCGCGCGCAGCTGCTTCGACCAGGGCAGCGGCCCCGCCTGCCACCTCGATCCCGCTGCCAGCGAGCGCAGTGCGCAGATCGGCCAGGTAGCTTTCATCGGCAACCACGGCCACTTGGGCCGAGAATTCACGCGCCAGCGCCGCCAGTTCGGCCGCCTGACAGTTCGCGGTAAGCGCTACGACGCGCCACTTGTCCCGCTCGCGCCGGATCAGATCCAGCGTGGATGCGCCGATTGAGCCGGTCGCCCCCAGGATCGAAATCGAGCGCACGTTCAGCCGCCCGCCGAAACATTGAACAGCGCGAACAACCCGACCACGAACATCACCGCCAGCATTCCATCGGCGCGGTCGAACAAGCCGCCGTGGCCGGGGATGAGCTGGCTCGAATCCTTCACTCCTGCGCGCCGCTTCATCCAGCTTTCGAAGAAATCGCCGGTCTGCGCGACGACGGCAACCACCGCGCCGAGCGCAAGGCAGCCAAGGATGGAAGGCATGTTGCTGATCGAAACGACCGTTGTGTCGTCCGGGCCAAGCCGCGCGGCATCGTTGACCAGCCCGGTAAACCAGTCGCCCGCCGCGATCATCAACGCGAGGTAAATGCCCGTCGCCGCGCCGAGGATCCCGCCGCCCAGCCCCGCCCAGGTCTTTGACGGGCTGATTTTGGGTGCGATTTTCGGCCCGCCAATTGTGCGGCCGGCAAAGTATGCGCCGACATCGGTGAACACCACCCCGAACAGCACGATCAGCAGCATCGGCCAGCCGATCTTGGGATCGAGCCGCAGCACATCGAACATGAAGGCAGCGACGCCGACATAGACCATGCCGCCGAGCAGCCACACAGCGCGCAGCGGCATGCTCGGGACGAACTTGCGCACCAGCCCCCACCATTCCCACAGCACGCCCGCCGCGATGGCCGCGACGAACAGGGCCCAGAACCAACCGCCCAGCCACAGCGCCGCGCCCGCCACGGCGACCATGCCCAGCGCCGATGCGGCGCGGACCGGCAGGTCGGACTTCTTAGCGTCCACCATAGCGCCGCTCCCTCCCGGCAAATTCTTCGAGCGCCTCGCGCAAGTGATCGGGGGTGAAATCGGGCCACAGCACGTCGGTGAACACCATCTCGGCATAGGCCGCCTGCCACAACAGGAAGTTCGATAGCCGAACTTCGCCCGAAGTGCGGATCAGCAGGTCAAGCGGCGGCAGGTCTGCGGTGTCGAGTTCGGCAGCGATTGTCTCGGGCGTGATCGCTCCTTTTGTGGCAGCCTTGGCCGCAGCGCGGGCGATCTCGTCCTGCGCGCCGTAATTGAGCGCGACCACCAGCGTCGTGCCATCATTACCTGCTGTCTGCGTCAAGGCATCATCGAGCAGCGCGACCACGTCCGGGGCCATCGCGCGCCAATTGCCGATGATCTGCAAGCGGACGTTATTTTCGACAAATTCCTTGAGATCGGCCAGGATGTAACGCTTCAGCAGCCCCATCAGCGCCGATACTTCGTCCTCGGGACGATTCCAGTTCTCGGTTGAAAAGGCATAAAGCGTCAGGGTCTGCAGCCCCATTTCGCGCGCTGCGCGGACCAGCGCACGCACCGCTTCCACCCCGCGCTGGTGCCCCACCGCGCGCGGCAAGTGGCGCTTCTTCGCCCAGCGTCCATTGCCATCCATAATGATGGCGACGTGGCGTGCAGCGATGCCGCCTTGCGCCGGTTTGGTCTGAACCCGGCGCAGGCTCACCGCCCCATGATTTCCTGCTCTTTGGACGCGGCAACATCGTCGACCGCCTTGATCTGCTCATCAGTCAGCTTCTGGACCTCGGTTTCGCCGCGCTTGCGGTCGTCTTCCGAGATTTCCTTCTTGCTCTCGTCGGTCTTGAGATTGTCGATCCCGTCGCGGCGGACGTTGCGGATCGCGACGCGGGCCTTTTCGGCGTAAGTATGCGCGAGCTTGGCCAGTTCCTTGCGGCGATCCTCGGTCAGATCGGGGATCGGCAGACGCAAGGTGTTGCCATCGTTGATCGGGTTAAGGCCGAGCCCGGCCGAACGGATCGCCTTCTCGACGGGGCCAATGTTGGTCTTGTCCCAGACCTGCACCGTCAGCATCCGCGGTTCGGGCGCGGAAATGGTGGCGACCTGGTTGAGCGGCATCTGGCTGCCATAGACCGTCACGGTGACCGGTTCGAGCAGTGTGGTGTTGGCGCGGCCGGTACGCAGGCCGCCCAGATCGTGGCGCAAGGCCTCGACTGCGCCCTTCATCCGGCGTTCGAGGTCGGCTTTGTCATACTTTGCCATCTTGCGGCTCCTTACTTGACGACCGTTTGGGTCCCCTCGCCGCGCAGCACCTTGGCAAGGTTGCCCCGTTCGCGGATCGAAAAGACGACGATCGGAATGTGGTTGTCACGGCACAAAGCCACCGCGCTGGCGTCCATCACTTTCAGGTCCTGCGAGAGAACGGTCGAGTAATCGACTGTATCGTAACGTTTTGCATCGGGGTTGGTCTTGGGGTCGCTGTCGTAAATCCCGTCGACGCTGGTGCCCTTCAGCAGCGCATCGCATTGCATTTCAGCGGCGCGCAAGGCGGCACCTGAATCGGTGGTGAAGTACGGCGCGCCAACTCCCGCAGCGAAGATCACCACGCGCCCTTTTTCAAGGTGCCGTTCGGCGCGGCGGCGGATCACTGGTTCGCAAACCTGGTCCATCTGCACCGCGCTCTGCACGCGGGTGTGGACCCCTTGCTGCTCAAGCGCGTTCTGCATCGCGAGCGCGTTCATCACGGTGGCGAGCATGCCCATGTAATCGGCCTGCGCCCGGTCCATGCCCTTCGCGGCCCCCGCCATCCCGCGAAAGATGTTGCCGCCGCCGATGACGAGGCAGATCTGCAGGCCAGTCGCCTGCGCCGCCTTCACTTCCTTGGCCAGTTCAGCGACGAATTCGGGATCGATCCCGAACTGCTGGTTGCCCATCAGCACTTCGCC
>JANXUP010000038.1 GCA_025356175.1 Sphingomonadaceae bacterium
CGCCTTTTTGAAACTCGGAACCAGCTGGCGCTTAGGCGGCCTGCAGCTTCTTGAGCTCGCGCTTGACCTTGACCGCGGTGGCCGAAAGCTTTTCATCCGAGGTCTTGAGCAGCCAGTTGTCGAGCCCGCCAACATGCTCGACCGAACGCAGACCGTTGGTCGAAACGCGGAACTTGAAGCTGCGGTCGAGGCCTTCGGACATCAGCGTCACGTTCTGCAGGTTGGGCAGGAACACGCGCTTGGTCTTGTTGTTGGCGTGGCTGACGTTGTGGCCGGTTTGACGGCTTTTGCCGGTCAGTTCGCAAATACGGGACATGGCTAAACTCGCTTGAAAATCGTTACCGTTGCTCGGTGAGAAGGCGCGCGCATAGCGATTCACTCTTGCGGGGTCAAGGTATTGCGGCCAGTTCCGCAGAAATGAGCCGCTGGCCCCTGCCTGAACCGATGAGTGCCGCGCTGGCGCAAGCCCGCGTGGGCGAATCGCTTGGCGAGGTGCCAATCGGCGCGGTGGTGGTCAAGGACGGCGCGGTAATCGCCGCTGCGCACAACGCGCCGCGCGGGCTTCACGATCCGACCGCCCATGCCGAAGTGCTGGCGATTCGCGCGGCGGCACAGGCGCTTGGCAACGAACGGCTCGACGGCTGCGAACTGTGGGTCACGCTTGAACCTTGCACGATGTGCGCCGGGGCAATCGCTCACGCGCGAATCGCCCGGCTCTATTACGCCGCCGCCGATCCCAAGGGCGGCGCGGTCGAACACGGCGCACGGGTGTTCGAGCATGAGCAAAGCCTGCACCGCCCGGAAGTTTATTCGGGCATGGGTGCGGCGGAGGCCGGCGAGCTACTCAAAGCCTTTTTCGCCGCGCGGCGTTGAGACTGCGTGGACCACTTGGACCACAGTCCAGGAGCAAATTTCGTTCCGCCCGATTAATGGGCTAGCCAGCGACCCCAGACCCGACGATTTCAAAGAGCCGGACTGCGTTACCAGCACCCGGCGAAGTAGGAAAATCAGAGCCCGCGCCAGATCTTCAGCGGCACATCGTCTTTCGGGCCGAAGCCGCGCTTGTCGCAAGGTGCGGGCATGAACTTGGCCGAATAACACAGGTGCACTTCGCGCAGCCAACCGCCGTTGCCCAGGTTCAGCCCGATCGCCTTGACCGGCACGCCCGGATTGGCCGAGGCGAACGCCCGGCGCAGGTCGCCCGCGGTCAGATTGGGCCGCTTCGACAAGCGGTCGGCATCGGGCAGGTGCAGCGATTGCCACAGGATCGAACTGACCTTGAGGTAGGCGGCGGGCGTGGCCGCCATGCAGCTGCCGTGCTTGGCCCATTCGTGCTCGATCAGCCACGGTGCCGGGGTCATGCACAGATTGGTGGCGAAATCTTCAGCCGTCGGTCGCGGGGTCACCGCGCACCACTGCGGGCTCTTGCCGCTGCCGCTTTCGGGCCACAGCCCGTGCAGCACGAAGCCGAACCGCCCGATCTGGCCGTTGCACTGGTAATTGTCGGGATCGCGCGCCGCCTTGCCGCGGCAGAACTCGGGCGACCAGCTGACCGCCAGGGTATAGCCGGTTACCCGCGCGCGGTAGCTGGGTCCGTCGGGCTGGATCGCGGGCGGCAGCGAGACATTCGACGGCGCGCGGCACTGGTAAGCCTGCGCCAGCGCGGGGGTGGGCAGCAGGGCTGCGGCGGCGAGAATCACGCGTTTCATAGCGGGGTGAAATCCAGTCCGATGTCGGCTGCGGGGGCGCTTTGGGTGAGGCGGCCGACCGATACGTAGGTGACGCCGGTGGCGGCGATCGCGGCGATGGTGTCGAGCCGGACTCCGCCCGAAGCCTCGCTCGGCACGCGGCCCGCGATCAAGGCCACCGCCTCGTGCAGTTCGCCCACGCTCATGTTGTCGAGCAGCAGGTGGCTGGCCCCGGCGCTGAGTGCGGGTTCGATCTGGTCCAAGTGGTCGACCTCGCAGATAACATTCGCGACCCCGGCTTCGCGCGCGCGGCGCACTGCTTCGCTCACCCCGCCGGCGACGAGCACATGGTTGTCCTTGATCATCGCTGCGTCCCACAGTCCCATCCGGTGGTTCTGCGCGCCGCCCATGCGGGTCGCGTACTTTTCCAGGTGACGCAGACCGGGGATGGTCTTGCGGGTATCGAGCAGGGTGGCGTTGCCCTGCATCGCCGCGACGTAGTGCCGGGTCATGGTGGCCACGCCCGATAGATGCTGCACGGTGTTGAGCGCTGAACGTTCGGCAGTGAGCATCGCGCGGGCATTGCCCTCGATCCGCATCAGGTCGGTGCCGCCGGGAACCTGCGCCCCGTCGCCGACCAGCTGCGCGATCTCAATCTCGGGATCGAGCGCGCGGAAGAACGCGGCGGCGATCTCCAGCCCCGCCACGGTGATTGCGTCGCGGCTGTCCATCACGCCGGAAAACCGCGCATCCGCCGGGATCACGCTTTCGCTGGTGACGTCATGCCCGCCGCCGGGCAGGCCCACGCCCAGATCCTCGTCAAGGGTGGCGCGAACGAAAGCGTCGAGATCGAAACCGGAAAGAGTGAAGCTCATCGCACCCGTTTCGCCACATTCGGCGAGCGGCGCAACCAAATCAGTGCACGAACCGCGCGACCACGTCGCGGTATGAGCGCGAAACCTTCACGTCGGCCCCGCTGTCGAGCACCAGGAAGCATTCGCCGTTGGTGTGCGGCTTGACCTGGCGGACCTGGTTGAGGTTGACGATCCACGAACGGTGAACCCGCTGGAACACCCGCGGATCAAGCCGGCGTTCGAGGTCCTTCATCGTCTCGCGCAGGATCAGACTGTTGTCGGCAGTGTAGATACACATGTAATCGCCCGCCGCTTCGATCCGCTCGATCGAATCGACGTCGACCCGGAAGATCTGGCCGCGATCCTTGATGTTTATGAGCTTTTCATAGCGCGCGGCATGGTCGGGCTCGTCGGAGACCGCGTCCATTGCATCGGGGGCAACTTCGGCGAGTACGTTTTTGAGCTTTTCTGCCTCGCCCGCCGCACCTTTTTCGGCCAGCCGGGTGCGGACCCGCTCCATCGTGTCGGCCAGCTTGTCCTCGTCGACCGGCTTCATCAAATAGTTGACGGCATTGGCCTCAAACGCGCGCACTGCATGTTCCTGGTAAGCCGTGACGAAGACGATCAGCGGCGGTTCGAGCTCCATCACGCCTTTGACCACCGAGAACCCGTCAAACCCGGGCATCTGGATGTCGAGGAAGACGAGGTCGGGCTTCTCGGTCTTGATCTTGCGGATCGCCTCGCGCCCGTT
>JANXUP010000109.1 GCA_025356175.1 Sphingomonadaceae bacterium
ACTGGTTGAAGAACTTTCGAAGCTGACCGTGCTTGAAGCCGCCGATCTGGCCAAGGCACTCGAAGAAGCATGGGGCGTCTCGGCCGCTGCTGCGGTTGCCGTTGCGGCTCCGGCTGCTGCTGCCGAAGCGGTTGAAGAGCAGACCGAATTCGACGTGATCCTGATCAACGACGGCGGCAACAAGATCGCTGTCATCAAGGAAGTCCGCGCGATCACCCAGCTCGGCCTGACCGAAGCCAAGGCGCTGGTCGAAGCCGCGCCGAAGGCGATCAAGGAAGGCATCAAGAAGTCGGAAGCCGACGAGATCAAGGCCAAGATCGTTGCTGCCGGCGGTACCGTCGAGATCAAGTAAGCTTTCAACTTCGCAAAGTTTCGTGGGTGTCTTGAAGCAGTCACGGATGGGAGGGCGGGACCGCAAGGTTCCGCCCTTTTCCGTTGCAGGCCAGCGCTACTTCAGCGTCTTGAGGTAGGCGATCAGTTCCTGGCGCTTGGCGGCATCGCCTTGCCCGGCATAGGTCATCCGCGTGCCGGACACTGTGCCCATCGGGTTGGCCAGCCACTTGTCTAGTGAAACCTCGTCCCAGACCATGCCCGAGGCTTTGAGCGCGGGGCTGTAATCATAGCCCGGCGCGCTTGCCGCCTTGCGCCCGAATACTCCGGCAAGGCTTGGCCCGATGCCGTTCTGGCCGGTCTTGACCGCGTGGCACGACGCGCACTGGGCAAAGACGGGGGGCATCTTGGTAGCTTCATCGGCGACTGCGGTGCTGGCGGCGGGCGAAGGGCTCGCTGTATCGGGCCCGGCTTGATCCTTGGGGCCGCCGCATCCAGCAAGCGCCAGTGTCATCAATCCTGCTGCAATTGCACCACTGCGAACCATCGGCTGCTTCCTCCTGTTGACGCCCGCTGCATAGGCCCGAGCGAAACTTTGCGTCAATGCGCTGGATCAAAGCGCCGCGCCTTTGCTGTGGCAACCATGCCGCAAGCCTGTGCCAAAATCGCCGGGCGGGCGGCACCAGCCTTTCCTCGCGCCGGGCCAGCGCCTATCCGGGCCGGCTTCATGGGGGAACTTTCATCTTCGAACCTTTGGCGCCGCGAATTGCGCGCCACGCTGCTGCTGGCGGCGCCGCTGGCGGCTGCCAACCTGGCCCAGATGCTGGTCTATGCCGTCGACGTGATCTTCGTGGCGCGACTGGGCGAACAGGCGCTGGCCGCGTCCAGCCTGGCGACAACCATCTTCGGGCTGATGTTGTGGTGCTTTTCGGGTCTGACCGGGGCCTGTTCACCGTTGATCGCGGCCGAGCTGGGCCGCCGCCGGCACGCAGTGCGCGAAGTGCGGAGGTCCGTGCGCATGGCACTGTGGCTCGCTGCGGCGTGCAGTATGATCGGGATGGCAATCTCGGCAAATGGCGAGGCGATCCTTCGGCTGACCGGGCAGGATCCGGTGATTGCCCAGCGCGCCGGGCTGTTCCTGATGGTGCTGTTATGGGCGATGCCCGCCGCGCTCATCAGCAACGTCCTGCGCTCGTTCGTTTCGGCGCTGGGCCGGCCGGTGATTGCTACCCTGATCACGGTGCTGTCGATCGTGGTCAATTCGGCCGGGAATTATGCCTTCGTGTTCGGACACTGGGGGGCACCGGCACTGGGGTTGACCGGGTCAGCCTGGTCGAGCGTGGTGACCAGCTGGATCGCGGTTGCCGCCTATGCGCTGCTGATCCGCAGCGACCGGCGGCTGCGGCGCTATCATGTGTTCGGGCGTTGGTGGCGCACCGAGTGGACACGCATGGCCGACCTGCTGCGCATCGGCCTGCCAATCGCCTTGATCATCCTGGCTGAAGGCGGGCTGTTTTCCAGCGCCGCGTTCCTGATGGGGCTGATCGGCGAGGCGCAGCTCGCTGGGCACACGGTGGCGCTGCAGGTCGCGGCGCTGGCGTTCCAGATTCCGTTCGGGATTGGCCAGGCGGTGACGATCCGGGTCGGCTATCACTTTGGCGCGGGTGACAATGCGGCGATCGCCCGCGCGGGCAAGGCGGCGCTGGTCATGGCGTTGGGGTACATGGCGCTGCCCGCCGCACTGATGATCCTCAGCCCGCGACTGGTGCTGCGGCTTTACGTCGATCCAGACGCGGCCAAGAACACTGTGATGGTCGGCTATGCCGTCCAGTTTCTTGCCGTGGCCGCTGCCTTCCAGCTGTTCGACGGGATGCAGGCGGTGCTCGCCGGCGCGCTGCGCGGGCTGCAGGACACCCGCATGCCGATGGTGCTGGCGCTGACCGGCTACTGGCTGATCGGGTTTACGACTTCTGCGGTGCTCGGTTTCGCCACCCCGCTGGCGGGGCTGGGCGTTTGGCTGGGGCTGGCAACCGGACTGGTCGTGGTCTCGCTGCTGCTGCTCCGCCGCTGGCAGGCGCGCACCCGCTTGGGACTTCTGCCAAGCTGATTATCCGAATTTTCGGCCAGTTTTTTGCAGCGAGACCGCTTGACCTTGCCGGGCCTCGAACCCATATGCGCCTCGCTGGCACTCTCCGGGTGAGAGTGCCAAGATGCATCAACATTCATGCCGAGAGGAAATCACATGAGCTTTCGTCCATTGCACGACCGCGTGCTCGTCCGCCGCGTCGAGGCCGAAGAAAAGACCGCTGGCGGGATCATCATCCCCGATAGCGCCAAGGAAAAGCCGGCCGAAGGCGAAATCGTCTCGGTCGGCAGCGGTACCAAGGCCGAAGACGGCAAGATTACCCCGCTCGACGTCAAGGCCGGCGACAAGGTATTGTTCGGCAAGTGGTCGGGCACCGAGGTCAAGCTCGACGGCGAAGACCTGCTGATCATGAAGGAATCGGACATCCTCGGCATCATCGGCTGAGCTCCGTCGTCCCGGACTTGATCCGGGACCGCTGGCCTCCCCTCCGATCTATCCAGGGCGCGCTTAGCCGCCCGCGATCCCGGGTCAAGCCCGGGATGACGAAACAGAAGGAATTACTAAATGGCTGCCAAAGACGTAAAATTCGGCCGCGACGCGCGTGAGCGCATTCTCGCCGGTGTCGATATCCTCGCCAACGCGGTGAAGGTCACCCTGGGGCCCAAGGGCCGCAACGTCGTGATCGACAAGAGCTTCGGCGCCCCGCGCATCACCAAGGACGGAGTTACCGTCGCCAAGGAAATCGAGCTCAAGGACAAGTTCGAGAACATGGGCGCACAGATGCTGCGCGAAGTGGCCTCGAAGACCAACGACCAGGCCGGTGACGGCACCACCACCGCCACCGTGCTGGCTCAGGCGATCGTGCGCGAAGGCATGACTTCGGTTGCGGCCGGGATGAACCCGATGGACCTCAAGCGCGGCATCGATCTGGCCGTGACCAAGGTCGTCGCCGATCTCGTCGCCCGGTCCAAGCCGGTCTCCGGTTCGTCTGAAATCGCTCAGGTCGGGATCATCTCGGCCAATGGCGATACCGAAGTTGGCAGCAAGATTGCCGAAGCGATGGAAAAGGTCGGCAAGGAAGGCGTGATCACCGTCGAGGAAGCCAAGGGGCTCGAGTTCGAACTCGATGTCGTCGAAGGCATGCAGTTCGACCGCGGTTACCTC